>JBDTWH010000022.1:0-41376 GCA_040006795.1 Actinomycetota bacterium
GCGGCCGAAGCCAGCTCGGCGGCCTTGCGGGCCGCGCCGTCCATGGTCTCTTCCACCGTCACCAGAGGGTGCGCGGCTTCGGCGAGAATGCGACGCCCCTCGTCGACGTTGTTGCCGTCCAGCCGGACGACCAGCGGCTTGGTGGCCTCATCGCCCAGGACGTTGAGGGCACCCACGATGCCGTGGGCGACCGCGTCGCACGAGGTGATCCCGCCGAAGACGTTGACGAACACCGACTTGACCTGCTCGTCGCCCAGGATGATGTGCAGGCCGTCGGTCATCACCTCAGCCGACGCGCCGCCCCCGATGTCCAGGAAGTTGGCAGGCTCGGGGTGCTCGCCCGGCCCCCCGAACTCCTCGCCCGCGTAGGCGACACAGTCGAGGGTTGACATCACCAGGCCGGCGCCGTTACCGATGATGCCCACGGAGCCGTTGAGCTTGACGTAGTTGAGGTCTTTGGCCTTCGCCGCTGCCTCCAGCGGGTCGGCAGAGGCCTTGTCCTCCAGTGCCGCGTGGTCCGGGTGACGGAAGCCTGCGTTGTCGTCGAGGGTGACCTTGCCGTCAAGGGCGACGATCCTGCCCTCGGCTGTCTTGACCAGCGGGTTGACCTCCACCAGCGTCGCGTCCTCGTCGCGGTACACGGTCCAGAGCTTCTGGATGGCTTCGGCGATCTGGTCCTTGACGTCCGCATCGAAGTTCGCCGCGTCGACGATCTCCTTGGCCTTGGCCGCGTCGATGCCCACGATCGGGTCGACGGGAATGCGGGCCAGGGCCTCCGGGCGCTCGACCGCGAGCACCTCGATCTCCACGCCGCCCTCTTTGCTGGCCATCGCCAGGTAGGAGCGGTTGGCCCGGTCGAGCAGCACCGAGAAGTAGTACTCCTGCTCAATCTGCGCGCCTGCGGCGATCATCACCTTGTGGACCGTGTGGCCCTTGATGTCCATGCCGAGAATCTGCGAGGCAGCCGCTTCTGCCTCTTCGGGGGACCTGGCGACCTTGACGCCACCTGCCTTCCCGCGTCCGCCGACCTTGACCTGCGCCTTGACCACGACCACTCCGCCGCTGGCCGCGCCGACTGTCACTGCGGCTGCGCGAGCCTCTTCCACGGTTTCGGCAACGATGCCCGCCAGCACCGGCACACCGTGCGCCTCGAACATGTCGCGCGCTTGGTACTCGAAAAGATCCACCAGTTCATCCTCATCGTTGAGTATGGGAACGCCTCAAAGGATGGTAAACGGCACCCTTGGACGTGATCGCCACTGGGTGCGCCCTACGAGCCGGATCTCACCAGAGGTCGGTCCGCCGCGTCCTGTGCCAGCCGAGGCCTAGTGGGCGGTGACGTTGGCGCGAACCCACTCGACGATCTCGGTGGTGGTCGCCCCCGGGGTGAACACCTTGGCGACACCAAGCTTGTCGAGCTCGGGGATGTCGGCCTCTGGGATGATGCCACCGCCGAACACGACGATGTCCGCCGCGTCACGTTCATTGAGCAGTGCAGCCACCTTGGCGAACAGGGTCATGTGAGCGCCTGAGAGGACAGAAAGACCGACGGCGTCCGCGTCCTCCTGGATGGCGGCCTCGACGATCTGCTCGGGTGTCTGGTGCAGCCCGGTGTAGACGACCTCCATGCCGGCGTCACGCAAGGCACGGGCAACCACTTTCGCGCCCCGGTCATGCCCGTCAAGTCCGGGCTTGGCCACAACGATGCGTAACGGAGATTCGCTCATGGGCAGCAGACTAGCGATGGAGGGGCAGGGATGGACACCTGGCCAAACAAACAGATCACCCGAACCGTCACGCAGCACGGCCGAACGATGGGTCTCTGCAACGCGATGAAGGCCAAATTCGCCCATACAAAAGGTGAACATTTACCAATTTGGGATAAAAGACGGGTCGCGCTAGCCTCAGTCCGTTCCCATTCGCTCCCGTGAGGTTCTCCTGTGCCTGACCCTTCGCATAAGGCCCGCCACCGCGCCGGGCGCCAGGCAGCCCCTCGACGCCAGGCCAGCGCGAGGTTTCAGGGGACCTCTCGGCACCAGGCTCCCGGTCGGCGACGGGCAGCGTCCAGGCGTCGTCCAGGCTCCAAGCCGGGTCGCCTCATCGCCGGTCTTGCCCTGCCCACCGCCGCAACGGTTGCCCTGATGTTCGGTGCCGCCGGCGCGGCCGTGGCCACGTCAGCCAAGACCCCGAATGGTGGCTTCGGCAAGGCCACCGCCTCCACGAAGTCCCCGCAGGCGACGACGACCGCCGCAGCGGCGATGCGTGCCAGCCAGACCAGGGCAACCGAGGCGACCAGGGCCAGGGAGGTCGAGGCCGTCCAGCAGGACCTCGACACAATCCGCGCGAGCGCTGTGGCTCGTAGCGTCGAACGCACGAAGATCGAGTCGGCCAAGCGCGTTGCGTTCGCGCACAGCTGGCGGCTGCCCATCTCGGAACCCGTCGAGACATCCGGCTTCGGCTATCGCTGGGGGCGCCTGCATGCAGGCGAGGACTTCGCTGTCTCCACAGGCACCCCGCTCGCCTCCATGTCGACAGGAACCGTGGCCTTCGCCGGCGAGGAGTCAGGCTTTGGCAAGCTGGTCGAGATTCGTTACTGGGACGGCACCGTCAGCTACTTCGGACATATGTCGGTCGTCTCCGTCAACGTGGGCGAGTCCGTGAAGCCAGGTGAGATCGTCGGACGGTCCGGCAACACCGGCCACTCGACAGGTCCTCATCTGCACCTCGAGATCCACCCCGATGGCGGCGACGCTGTTGATCCCATTCCCTGGCTGACAGATCACCACGTCTCCGCGTAGGTCTGGTCCGGCACTTCTGCGTAGGTCTGGTCCGGCACTCCTGCGACTCAGCCCGGCTGACAACGCTCCCCGAAGATCCCAGCCATCAGCACCCGAGGATCAGAGCTTCTCCAGCGGGGCATAACGCAACAGCAACCGCTTGACTCCGGCGTCCGCCCCGAAGTCGACATGGGCCATGACCTTGTCTGCCTCACCCTCGACTCGCACCACCGTGCCAAGGCCGAACGAGTCGTGACTGACCCGGTCGCCGGACCTCAGCGAGATCATCGGGCGATTCCCCGGAGAGCGCACACCCGGGCGCCCGGCCAGAGTTGCCACCGCGGGAGTGGACGAAGGCCGCATGCCAGTCGTCTCGGTACGTTGCCAGTCGAGCAGGTCGTCGGGAATCTCATCAAGGAAACGTGACGCCGGGTTGTACTGCGGCGCGCCCCATCCTGAGCGGACGATCGCCCTGGAGAGGTGCAACCGCTCACGGGCGCGGGTGATCCCGACGTAGGCCAGCCGCCGCTCCTCCTCGAGCTCCTTGTCGTCCCCCAGAGAACGCATGTGCGGGAAGGTGCCGTCCTCCATGCCGGTGAGGAACACAACCGGGAACTCCAGACCCTTGGCCGTGTGCAGGGTCATCAACGTCACCACCCCGCTGTCTACGCCGCCGGCGGCCTCCGTGTCGGTGCCGTCGGGAATCTCATCCGCGTCGGCAACGAGGGAGACGCGCTCGAGGAAGGCCTCCAGGGAACCTGCAGGCTCGGACTCGTCGAACTCGCGTCCCACTGCCACGAGCTCGGCGAGATTCTCGACCCGGGTCTCGTCCTGGGGGTCCTGGCTGGCCCGGAGCTCGGCGAGATACCCCGTCTGCTCGACCACCGCCTCGAGCAGGTCCCCCACCCCGGAGCCACCTTCGTGCACGGTTCGCAACGCCTCCAGCAGAGACGTGAACACGGTGATCGCGGCGACCGAGCGGGTCGCGATACCCGGAGCGTCCTGCGGGCGACCCAGTGCGGCGACGAAAGGGACACGCTCGCGCTCGGCGAGCTGGGAGATGCAGGCCACGGCGCGATCTCCGATCCCTCGTTTGGGAACATTGAGGATCCGTCGCAGGTTAACGGTGTCGGTGGGGTTGGAGATGACGCGAAGGTAGGCGAGTGCGTCCTTGACCTCGCGCCGCTCGTAGAAGCGTGTGCCGCCGACGACCTTGTAGGGAAGACCGACCCGAACGAAGACCTCTTCGATGGCCCGCGACTGTGCGTTGGTGCGGTAGAAGACGGCCACGTCCTTGGGCTTGACACCATGCTCGTCGCCGAGGGTGTCGATCTGACGCGCGACGAAGGCCGCCTCGTCATGTTCGGAGTCTGCGACGTACCCCACGATCTTGTCGCCGTCACCCGAGTCGGTCCACAGGTTCTTGATCCGGCGATCGGTGTTCTTGGCGATGACCGCATTTGCCGCGCGAAGGATGGTCTGGGTCGAGCGGTAGTTCTGCTCGAGCAGGATGGTCCGGGCGTTCGGGTAGTCCTGCTCGAACTCGACGATGTTGCGGATCGTCGCGCCGCGGAAGGCGTAGATCGACTGGTCCGCGTCGCCGACTACAGCGAGCTCAGCCGGCGGAACTGGACCACCCTCTGACTGCTCACCGCCGCCGCGGGCGTCGCCACCGTGTCCGACAAGCTCACGTACCAGCTGGTACTGCGCGGTGTTGGTGTCCTGGTACTCATCGACCATCACGTGCCGGAAACGCCGGTGGTAGTACTCGGCGACGTCGGGGAACGCCTGAAGAATATTGACCGTCGTCATGATCAGGTCGTCGAAATCCATCGCATTGGCCTGGCGCAGTCGCCCCTGGTACATCCGGTAGGCCTCGGCCACCATGCGCTCGTGATGGCTGGCCTCGCCGAGCCCAGCCGAGTAGGTCTCCTCGTCGATCAGCTCGTTCTTGAGGTTGGAAACCTGCGCCGAGAAGGCCCGGGGCCGATAGCGCTTGGGGTCGAGGTCGAGGTCGCGCAGGACCATTGACATCAGTCGCTGGCTGTCGGCGGCGTCATAGATCGAGAAGGTTGACTTCAGGCCGACGTGCGAGGCCTCGCGTCGCAGGATGCGCACACACGCGGAGTGGAATGTCGACACCCACATGCCCCGGCTCCGGGCCCCGATCAGCGAGGCGACCCGATCACGCATCTCTCCGGCGGCCTTGTTGGTGAAGGTGATGGCGAGGATCTGACCGGGCCGAACGTCCCGCGCCGCCAGGAGGTGGGCGATCCGGTGTGCCAGCACGCGTGTCTTGCCCGACCCGGCACCGGCGACGATCAGCAGAGGGGGCCCCTGGTGGATGACGGCAGCCCGCTGCTGGGGGTTGAGCCCCTCGAGCAGCGCCTCCGGGTCACGACTGATCGCCGGGCCGGTATCGCGGTCGTCAGAGCTCTGCGGTGGCTCGCCACCCGCCTGCGCCCAGGTGGGCACGCCACGGTCGTCCACCTCACCACCGGCCGGGTCAGGGCTGAGCCGGGGCAGGGGGAAGTCGCCAAAAAGTGTGCTCATCGTGGGTTCCAGCCTACGTCGGGCAGGCGACACCATCGCGCTCCGCTGCGCGCACGTCCCGGTTGGCCGGAGCCTTGGCCTAGGCTCGGTGAGTGACAAATCGGCATAGGGGATCCGGGGAGAACGAACGTCGGGGCACGTCGATCAGGCGGGCCGAGCCGCGCGACGTGCCGGCCATTCTCGCGCTGGTCCATGAGCTGGCGGTCTATGAGAGGGAGCCCGAGGCGGTGGAGGCGACCGAAGCCGACTTCCATGACGCCCTGTTCCCGCAGGAGCACGCGCCCACGGCATTCGCGCACGTCGCCGTGGTGGACGGGGTGGTCGTCGGTATGGCGGTCTGGTACGTCACCTTCTCCACGTGGCTCGGAGGCGCCGGGATCTGGCTCGAAGACCTCTTCGTCCAGCCGTCACATCGCGGATCCGGTCTGGGCAAAGGGCTCTTGGCGACCTTGGCGGCCGTGTGTGTCGAACGCGGCTACGCCCGGCTCGAGTGGTGGGTGCTGAAGTGGAACACCCCGTCGATCGGCTTCTACGACTCACTCGGCGGGCAGCCGATGGACGAGTGGCTCACCTACCGGCTGGACAGCCGGGCTCTCGGTGCCCTGATCGAGACCACCTCGGTGACCTAGCCGAGTCGACCCGATGTCCAGACTGGACGCTCGGGTCGGCGCCGCTCCGATATTTCAGCGCATCTCGGACCGGAGACAACCGAGCGTCTCTCCACTACCTTGTGATAATGGTCACGTTGCCCAGCGGCTCGACCGAGGGTGCGATCCGGTTAAGGGGCCTGCGCAAGGTGTTTGCGGGCACCCCACCGGTCATTGCCGTGGCTGGCGCCGACCTGGAGATCGGAGATGGCGAGTTCTTCTCCATGCTCGGGCCGTCAGGGTCGGGCAAGACCACCGTCCTGCGGATGATTGCCGGATTTGAAGAGCCGACCTCGGGAACCATAGAGCTCGACGGCTACGACGTGACCGCGAGACCGGCCTACGAACGTGACGTCAACACCGTGTTCCAGGACTATGCACTCTTTCCGCACATGAGCGTTCTGGAGAATGTCGAGTACGGCCTGCGGGTGAAGAAGGTTGCCAGGAGCGAACGGCGACAGCGGGCCCTGGCCGCGCTGGAGCAGGCGCAGCTCGGGGGGTACGGCCAGCGGCGTCCGGCACAGCTGTCCGGCGGCCAGCGACAACGAGTCGCTCTGGCCCGGGCGCTGGTGAACCGACCCCGGGTGCTCCTGCTCGACGAGCCGCTGGGGGCCCTGGACCTCAAGCTGCGCGAGCAGATGCAGGTGGAGCTCAAAGCCATCCAGCGGGAGGTGGGCATCACCTTCTTGTTCGTCACCCATGACCAGGACGAGGCGCTGACCCTGTCCGACCGCATCGCGGTGTTCAACAACGGACACATCGAGCAGGTGGGCACGGGGGCCGAGATCTATGAGCACCCGACGAGCGCCTTCGTCGCCGGGTTCGTCGGCACGTCGAACCTGCTGCGGGACGAGGCCTCACGGGCGCTGTTCGGTCGCGGCGGATCCACCAGCATCCGTCCCGAGAAGCTGCGACTGCTGCCCGTGGGGCAGACGACCCGAGACGGTGAGCGGTATGCCGACGGGCAGATCGCCGACGTCGTTTATGCCGGCCCCGTCACCCGCTTCGTCATCGACCTGACGGCAGGGGCACGCCTGACTGCCCTGCGTCAGAACGACTCCACCAGCTCCGCCGACGTCGCCGGCATGCGCGGCACCGGCATCCGGCTGGCCTGGAGAGATGAGCACGTCGTGGATGTGCCCGACGTGGATGTGCCCGACCAGAACATGACCGATGTGGATGTGCCCGACCAGAACATGACCGATGTGGATGTGCCCGACGAAACCTCAAGGGCTCCTTCCGGCCCCTGAGGCACTCTGGACAAGGAGAAGCAAGTGCGTAGAACCACATTTGCCCGAGCTGTCACGCTCGGCGCCATCGCAGCGCTCACCCTGGCTGGGTGCAGCGACACCACCACGACAGCCGCCAAGTCCGGCGGCTTCGTCCCACCCCCGCTCAAACCCCTGAGCACGCTTGGGACGCCTGAGGGATCGGTCAACGTGCTCGCCTGGCCCGGCTACGTCGAGGACGGCAGCAACGACAAGAGCGTCGACTGGGTCACCGACTGGGAGAAGACCTCTGGCTGCAAGGTCAACATCAAGACCTTCGGCACCTCGGACGAGGCGGTCCAGCTGATGCGCACCGGACAGTACGACACCGTCTCCGCGTCCGGGGACGCCACCCTGCGGCTCATCGCCGCCGGAGACGTGGAGCCGATGAACACCTCCTTGATCAGCAACTACCCCGACATCTTCGACGCGCTCAAGAACGAGCCGTGGAACTCGGTCAACGGCGTCGCGTACGGCATCCCCCACGGCCGCGGCGCCAACCTGCTGATGTACCGCACCGACAAGGTCAGCCCGGCGCCCGACTCCTGGAGCGCGGTCTTCGGTGGCGGGGCTGCGCACAAGGGAGCCGTGACGGCGTACGACTCCCCCATCTACATCGCCGACGCCGCCCTGTACCTGATGAAGACCAGGCCGGAGCTGGGCATCAAGAACCCCTACGCCCTGGATACCAAGCAGCTGGCCGCGGCGACGGCTCTGCTCAAGACACAGAAGGCGAATGTGGGCGAGTACTGGTCGGACTACCTCAAGGAGGTCCAGGCCTTCAAGTCAGGTTCAAGCGTGGTCGGCACGACCTGGCAGGTCATCGCCAACCTCGCCCAGGGCGAAAAAGCGCCCGTCGCGGTCACACTGCCCAAGGAGGGAGCCACCGGCTGGTCGGACACCTGGATGGTCGCAGCGAAGTCCCCGCACAAGACCTGCGCCTACCAGTTCATCGACCACATGGTCTCGCCCGAGGTCAACGCCGCGGTCGCCGAGTACTTCGGTGAGGCTCCCGCCAACCGCAAGTCCTGCGCCCTGACAGCTGCCAAGGACCACTGCGCGATCTTCCACGCCAACGACGAGGCCTACTTCTCGAAGGTCTACTACTGGAACACCCCGATCTCCCAGTGCCTGGACGGCCGCACGGACGTCAAGTGCACCGACTATGCGCAGTGGACCAAGGCCTGGACCTCGATCCGCAACAGCTGAGCTGATCGCTTCGCCAGGGACGCCCCGAGGAGGTGAGGATGCGGAAACGGCTGACCTTGGCATGGCTGCTGGCCCCGCCACTGCTCTGGCTCGTCGTCGCCTACCTCGGGGCGCTGGCTGCGATCTTCGCCACCGCCTTCTGGTCGACCGACCCGTTTACCGACCAGGTGGTGCGGACCTTCACCACGGACAACTTTCGCGCTCTGCTGAGCGACCCGACATACCTGCGCATCATCGGTCGCACGCTGGTGATCGCCGCCTCGGTGACCCTGTTGTGCGCCCTGGTCGCAGTCCCGTTCACGTTCTTCATGGCCAAGGTCGCGCCGAGGCGCCTTCGCGGGCTGCTGATCGCCATGGTTCTGGTGCCGTTGTGGGCCAGCTACCTGGTCAAGGCCTATGCCTGGCGGACCATGCTGAGCCCGGGCGGGGTGCTGGACTCGGCTCTCGGAGGCACCCCGGGCTACGGCTTCACGGCAGTCGTCATCACCCTGACCTATCTGTGGCTGCCATACATGATCCTGCCGATCTACGCAGGACTGGAGAGGCTGCCCGACTCCCACCTCGAGGCTTCCGCGGACCTCGGCGCAGGGAACTGGGCCACATTCCGGCGGGTCGTCCTGCCCGCGCTCAAGCCCTCGATCGCCGCAGGGACGATCTTCACCTTCTCGCTGAGCCTCGGCGACTACATCGCGGTGCAGATCGTCGGCGGAAACCTGCAGGTGCTTGGCACCACGGTGCTGCAGAACATCACTCTTGACCTGCCTTTCGCCGCCGCGCTGGGGACCTCGTCGGTCGTGATCATGGTCGTCTACCTCCTGGCAGTGCGCCGCACAGGCGCACTGGAGAACCTGTGATGCGCGACCAGCCCCGGCCACGAACGAGCGCGGGCAGGTCATGCGGCTGACCACGCGAGCCAGGGCAGGTCTGTGGGCGGTGTGCGCCCTGGTGCTGGCGTTCGTCTACGTGCCTCTCGGAGTCATCACCATCAACTCCTTCAACAGCGACCGGACCTTCGGATGGCCCCCGCCGAGCCTGACCATGAGGTGGTGGGAGCTTGCCGCCCACGCGCAAGGTCCCCGTGACGCCCTGTGGACGTCCGTCCAGGCGGGACTGGGCGCGACGGCCCTTGCTCTCCTGCTGGGCACGCTCCTGTCCTTCGCCCTGACCCGTTACAGCTTCTTCGGCCACCAGTCGATCTCGTTGCTGGTCGTGCTGCCGATCGCCTTGCCGGGCATCGTCACAGGCGTCGCACTACAGTCCGTCATCCAGAACGTGCTGAGTCCTGTCTTCGGCATCAGCGCGGGGCTGTTCACCATCATCGTCGGACATGCGACGTTCTGCATCGTGGTCGTGTTCAACAACGTCACGGCAAGGCTCCGGCGGTTCGGGGACTCCATGGAGGCTGCCTCCGCTGACCTCGGAGCGCATCCGTTCACCACCTTCCGGCTGGTGACCTTCCCGCTGCTGCGCTCAGCCCTGCTGTCAGGGGCGTTGCTGGCGTTCGGGCTGAGCTTCGACGAGATCGTCGTGACAACGTTTACGGCAGGGCCGGGGTCGCCGACCCTTCCGATCTGGATCTTCAACAACCTGTTCAGGCCCAACCAGGCTCCTGTGGTCAATGTGGTGGCCGTGGTCCTGGTCATGGTGTCGATCCTGCCGGTCTGGGCTGCCCTGCGACTGGGCGACAGCGCTGCCGCGGAGAGCCGGCTCTGAGCCGGCCTCGCGGACGCGCATGCGGTCAGCCAGGGGCGCAACTAGGCTGACCGGATGACGCAGCGGACTTTCGGCCAGCCTGCCACGCCTCGCTCCGATCACGACATCGCCCGGGTCCTTGTCGTGGCTGCGCATCCGGATGACTGTGACTTCGGAGCCGGGGGGACGGTCGCCGGCTGGGTAGACGCCGGGCTGAGCGTCACGATTCTCCTGTGCACCCACGGAGAGCAGGGCGGTTTCGACGACACCGACCGCGATCAGATGCCGGCAATCCGCGAGCGCGAGCAGGTCGCCGCGTCGGCCGCTCTCGGGGTAAAGGACGTGCGGTTCCTGCCGGGGCATCGCGACGGCTGGCTGGAGCCCACGTGGGAGCTGCAGCGCCAGATCGTCGAGGTCATCCGCGACATCCAGCCCCAGCGCGTCCTGATCCAGTCCCCCGAGCGTTGGTACGACCGGATACAGGCCTCCCACCCTGATCACCTCGCGGCGGGCGAGGCCGCGATCCGGGCCATCTATCCCGCCGCCGAGAACCGTTTCGCCTGGCCCGAGCTCATCGAGCAGGGACTGGAGCCGTGGCATGTGAGCGAGGTCTGGATCATGGCCCATCCGGAGATGACCCACGCCGTGGACATCACCGACACCTTCGACCGCAAGGTGACCGCCCTGCAGGCTCACGCATCTCAGACGGGACACATGAGCGACCAGCTGGAAGGCTTCCTGCGGGGATGGGGCAACGGGGTCGCAGACCTGTTCGGGCTGGGGCAGGGCCGGCTGGGCGAGTGCTTCCATGTCATGGACCTCGGCTAGCCCGGTGGATGTCGATGCGCTGCTGATCAGCGTCTCTCCTGTCGTGGTCTATGTCCTGGTCGCCCTGGTGATAGGGCTGGAGAGCATGGGCATCCCCTTGCCAGGCGAGGTGATCCTGGTTTCCGCGGCGCTGCTGTCCGCGCGCCAGGAGCTTGACGTATCCCCCGTCTGGGTTGCGCTGGCGGGCAGTGTGGGGGCCGTCATGGGCGACAACATCGGGTATCTGGCCGGCCGGCACTGGGGCGACCGGATGTTCACCGTGCTGGGACGCCGGTTTCCGAGACACGCGGGCCCGGATCAGCTCGCCTACGCCGAACATGTCTTCACCCGGTATGGCATGTGGGCCGTGTTCTTCGGCCGCTTCGTGGCGCTGCTCCGCATCTTCGCCGGTCCGTTGGCTGGTGCCTTGCGAATGCCGTATCCGCGCTTCCTCGGGGCCAACGCGCTCGGGGGGATCATCTGGGCCTGCGGAACCACGACGGCGATCTACGCCGTGGGCGTCCGCGCCGAGGTGTGGCTCAAGGACTCGGCCTGGATCGGGCTGGCTCTGGCAGTTGCGGCCTTCGTCGCCCTGTCAACCATCTTTCGGCGACGCCTGGAGCGCGCAGTGGCGCGTTATGCCGCCGCGCTGAGGCAACGCCCCGACGAGCTCTCCGGCAGACGGCTCACAGGAGATGTCGCCCGGCCGCCCAGGCAGTGAGCTCGTGACGCGAGGAGAGCTGTAGCTTGCGCAGCACCGACGACACATGTGTCTCGACGGTCTTGATCGATATGAAGAGCTCCTTGGCGACTTCCTTGTACTGGTAGCCGCGAGCAATGAGTCTCATCACCTCGCGCTCTCGGGCGCTGAGGCGGTCCAGCTCCTCGTCAATCACCGCCACCTCACCGGCTGCAGCGCCAAAGGCGTCCAGGACAAAGCCTGCCAGCCGCGGGCTGAACACGGCATCACCGTCGGCCACGCGCCGAATTGCGTCGGTCAGGTCGGGGCCGTTGATGGTCTTGGTGACGTAGCCGCGAGCCCCGGCGCGGATCACCGCGATCACGTCGTCTGCCGCGTCGGACACCGAGAGCGCCAGGAAGCGGACCGGCTCGCCGGACTCGGATGTCACCCCGCCCGAACCTGTGATCACGTCACTGCCACCATTACCGTTGCCGCCGGGTAGGTGAACATCCAGCAGGACGACGTCGGGCCTCGTCGCAGCCACGACATCGATCGCGGTGTCGACATCAGCGGCCTCCCCCACGATCACCATCGACTCGTCCAGCTCAGCCTTCACCCCGGATCGAAACATGCGGTGGTCATCGACCAGCACGAGCCGGATCGACGTGTCGTGTGGAGATGCTGGCGCGGTCATCAGCGGGTTCCTTCGGTGTCTGGTTGAGCGGGGGTGTCCGATTGTGCGGGGTCTGGCTGCGCAGGGTCTGGATGCGCAGGGTCTGGATGCGCGGTGTCTGGATGCGCGGTGTCTGGATGCGCGGTGTCTGGCCGGGCAACAGAGGGTTGTGCGACCGTCACCGGCAGGGACAGGGAGACCTCTGTGCCGTTCTCGAGCCTTCGCACCCCTGCCGACCCGCCGTGCCGCGACATGCGGCCCAGGATGGACTCGCGGACCCCGAGACGGTCCTGCGGCACCTCCGCCAGGTTGAAACCCGGTCCGTGGTCCCGCACGAACGCCTCCACGCGCTCAGAACCAACCTCCACATAGACGGACACGGGCGGTGCGCCATGCCGGACGGCATTGAGCAGCGCCTCGCGGAGCGCCCGGACCAGCGCGGTTCCGCCGCCGTCGAGCGTGCGGTCACCGGTAACGACAAGCTCGATGGGTATTCCGTGGAGGTCCTCAACCTCATGGGCGACCTCGGTCACTGCCGAGGCAAGGCTGGCCTGCGAGCCCAGCGGGCCTGCATACAGCCAGCCGCGCAGCTCACGCTCCTGAGAGCGCGCGAGGCGGACCACCTCGGCGGGGTCGCCGGACTTGCGCTGGATCAGCGCCAGGGTCTGAAGGACGGAGTCGTGCAGATGCGCCGCGATGTCTGCCCGCTCGGTCTCCCGGATGCGTTGCCCCTGCTCGACGCGCAGGTCGTTCCAGAGCCGCACCCCCCAGGGCGCGGCGATCAGGGCGGCACCGGCGAGAACCGCCAAGGCCGCGATCCCCACACTCCACAGGCCCGCCAGCCCAAGACCCTGGGTCGCAAGGACGACGAGGCCCACCGACGCGAGCGTGATGCCGATCCCGAGACGCACCAAGCCTGCCCGCCGGCCCTCGAACCCCATGTCACCGACCAGCCATCTTTCGCGCTCGGCATCGTCGAGCTTCGACCATGCCAGCACCGCCCCACCGGCCACCGCCAGCAGCGGGATGGTCACTCCGAGACGCAGGTCGACGCCCTGTTGCTGGGCCCAGAGCACTCCACCGACCACGAGCAACCCCAGCCCCACCATGAGGTTCCGCACCGACTCGTGTGCCGGCCGGCTCGGAGCAACCGCATCTGCCCCGGTGGCCGGGGTGGTATCCAGCGCCTGGGGGGTGAGCGCCCACAGGAAGAGGTATGCCACGACTCCGGCGCCACCGCCGAGGCTGGCCAGTATGAAGGCCAGGCGCACGTGCCGGACATCAAGGTTGAGGTGTTCGGCCAGGCCCGCGCAGACCCCCCCGAGATGACGGCCCTGAACAGGACGCACCATCCGGCGCACCGGCCGGGGCCCACCTGGGCCGGCTGCCGGCTGGGGAAGCTCGTAAGGCGTGGGCACGAGCCCATCCTTGCCCACTTCGGGGGCAATGCGACTGCGGACAGGACAATCTCAGGGTCAGACCAGGGTTAACCCCGATGGCCAACGGCCAGCCGTCAGCCAAGAATTGATCCATGAGCGAACAGAGCACTTCCGACCCACAGACGGGGATGGACAGGTTTTTTGGCGCGTTGCGCGGCATGGGGATCCGGCGCCGCACCGATGACAAGTGGATCGCCGGCGTGTCCTCGGGACTCGCCGACCGGTTGGGCGTCGACCCGGTGATCGTCCGTGCCGGCTTCGTCCTGCTTGCACTTCTGGGGGGCGTCGGAGTCACCATCTACCTCGTCGCGTGGGCGCTGATTCCCAACGACCGGGACGAGATCGCGGCTCAGCGAGCCCTTCGTGACGGAGACGGCGGCTCGATCGTGCTGATCATCTTCGCCACGATGTCGCTGCTGGGAGGTTCGGCGTTCGGAGGTTCATGGTGGGGCGGCCACTCAGGCTGGGGGTTCCCGTGGGGCGTCTTCCTCACTGGCGTGTTCATCTGGTGGCTCGTCAAGAGGTCGGGCAACCACCCTGACGCCGGTCAACAGGTGAGCGCAAAGCAGCTCGGCACCCCGCCCGCGAGCCCATCGCCGGAAACCGCCGGCCCGATGGTCCGGCAGACCCAGACCGCGCCGCAGACCCAGGTTCTCCAGCAGGGCCAGGGCATCGCGCAGGCCCAGAGTCTCCCGCAGGGCGCGACTGTCCCCGGCGGCCACGTGGCCCCGCAGACCCCTGCGCGGCAGCAGCGCTATGCCGAGCGTCGAGTCGTCCCGAAGAAACCACGCCGCCGATCCGGCGGCCCGTTGATGGCGCTGCTGGCCATCGGGCTTGCCGTTGCGACGTACGGTTCCGTCGACTGGGCAGCCAACACGTTCAGCTGGACCGGTAGCCACGCGGCAGCTGCGTTCGCCGGTTCACTGGCGGCAGTGGGGCTGCTGCTGGTGGTGCTCGGCTTTGCCGGCTGGCGGGCCGGCTTCGTGACCTTCCTGGCGGTCGTCCTGGCACTCAGCGCCTGGGCGAACACCGTAGTGCCCAACGGGATACAGGTCAGTGGACGGATCGGAGACGCCGCGTGGACGCCAACGTCCGTAACGGCGGCTGCCAGCTACCACCTGGGGGTTGGGAACGGGGTCCTCGACCTGAGCGGGCTGCCCACAGATGGCCTCGGGATCGCCACGTTCCCGCCCGTCATCCCGGCGTCGGTGGGGCTCGGCGCCCTGAAAGTCCTTGTGCCACCCGGCCTGAACGTCGAGGTCGTCGGGCATGTGGGCCTGGGCGAGATCCTCTTGCCCGGGGATGTCAGGGACAACGGACAGAGCGGCTCGGACGTATCCCGCTCCATCGTCATGGGCGAGGGACCAACAGAAGTCGTGATCGATGCCGGAGTCGGCATAGGACAGCTCACCGTCGTGAAGGAGTAGGACAAATGGATGCGAACACCCCTGACCCACGGTCGACCTCAGCCGGCAGCCCGATCCAGGACAATGTCAGTGAGCCGGCAGTCAGTGAACCCGCCGTCAGAGAACCAGTCAAAGGACCCGCACGTCCGAAGGGACCCAACGCCTCAGCCATCGTCATCGGGGTGGTGGCCATGGTCTTCGCAGGACTGGTCATCGCCAAGGAGACAACGGGGTTGCGGGTCGACTGGTCACGACTCGGGCCGGGCGGGATCGTCGGTATCGGTGTGGTGATGGTGGTCATCGGGGCGATCGGTCTCATCCGGCGCCATGACGACGCCTGAGACACCCGTACTTGCGGCACCCAGCCCTGTCACCTCTCGGAGTATGGACCGCCAGCCAGTCGTGAGCGCGAGCAGATCGACCCGGGCGGGCACCACCCAGGCGGCGGAGGCCGTCGTGCCTCCGACATCGTGAACGACGGGTTCGGTCGGCTCGGGGCAGCTCGCGCGGTAGATGACCCGAACCGCGTGAAAGTCCTCGAGCCGACCACCCGGCGCAAGGCCCACCCAGCGGCTGGTCGCAACCAGGGCGAGCTCGCTGAGCTCGATCACCTGACCGCTCTCCTCCCAGACCTCGCGAACCACAGCCCGGTCCGGTGCCTCTTGCTCCTCGAGGCCACCTCCAGGCAGCCCCCACTGACCCTCGGCGCCGGTCCGTCCCGAGAACTGCGTCATCAGGAACCCGCGAGAGCTGGTGACCACGGCATACGCCGCCACCCGCTGGTGCCGCAGTGCCACCTCGCCCTCCGAGGCGCCGCCCTCGGCCAGCGCCTCGTTGAGCTGGCTGACCTCGCCGTCGCCACGAGGCGAGCGGGCCCGGGTCGACGGCGGCTGGACCGTCCGGGGCCCCGTGAAGGACGGCGCGACCACGAATGTCAGCGTCAGCACCTGCCTTTCGACCGGGTGCCTCACGACATCTCGGACTCGCAGGACGTCCCAGCCCAGCCCCGCGAGCAAGGCGTTGGGCTCATCTCCATGGCCGAGGGGCATGCGGGCAACCTCTGTGCCCCCCACGTCAACGCCCACCACGATGAGCCGTGACCCCGGCGCCGAGTCTGCAGTCAACGCGCGGCCCCTTGCGCCGCCCTCGCCGTCGCGATGGCACGGAGGTATTCCGCCTCCGCATCCGCCAGGACCCGGTCCCAGGACTGCGCGGGCGGGGTTCTGCGGTTGTACTCCTTCATCGACCCACGCAGCCCGGCGTCGGTGACGAGGCGCGCGAGAAGGCGGGCCATCGCCTCGTCGTCCGTGGCCAGGTATCCGTTCAGACCGTCATTGACGAACTCCTGTATCCCGCTCCCGCGTCGCCCCACGACGGGAAGCCCGACAGTTCGCGCCTCCAGGGCTGCGATCCCGAACGACTCCAGAGGCGCGGGGGCCACAAAGATGTCAGAGGCCGCATACCTCTGCTGAAGCTCCTCCCGGGTGACCCTCCCGGGCAGCCTGACCCATCCACCCATGTCATGGGCGGCGACGAAGCGTTCGAGCCTGCGACGATCGGGACCCTCACCGAAGATCTCCAGACGGATCCCGGTCTCCGCCGGAACCAGCACCCGCACCCTGGCCAGGATGCGCAACAGCGGCAGTGGCCGCTTGCGGGAGGCGAGCCGCATCGCCGAGACCACGCGCACGTCTGCCGGATGGTCCCCCGCCGCAAGGACCGGCGCCTGCTGGCCCGGGTCTGCCCAGCGGCCGACGTCGATCCCGTTGGAAAGCACGTTGACGGCCCTGTCCGCGCCCACGAGGCGCCGCAACGGCTCGGCGGCAACGGTGGAGACGGCGCTCATGACCACGCCGTTGGAAGCCCAACCCCGGACATGTCCAGCGGCACGAAAGAACGGCTCGAGCGGACCCAGCATGCAGTGCCAGGTCATAGCTGTCGGCAGGCCCATCTCCATTGCCACGCGGGTGCAGTCAACCGCAAAGGGACTCACCACACCCATGTGGACGTGGACGACGTCGAAGCCGCCGCTGGCGAGCCGCTGTCGAAGCAGGCCCGGAGCCAGGGGGTTCACGGGAAGCTCGAACGGCAACCGAAGCGCCAGGCGGTGAACCTCGACCCCGTCCACCCGGTCAACGAACCCGCCGCGCTCACCATGGCTTCCAGAGGTAGCAGTGAAAACGACGACCTCGTGACCGCGAGCGGCCAGGCGGGAGGCAAGGTCATGGACCTGCACCTCGATTCCGCCGAGGCGGGGCAGATAGCAGTCAGAGAGAATAGCGATCTTCACAGAACCCAGCGTTGCATGAGACAGGATGGAAGATGATGTCGCACACCCTGCTGGCGTTCCATGCACATCCCGACGATGAGGCCCTTCTCACCGCCGGGACGATGGCCCGCGCCGCCTCGCAGGGGAACCGGGTCATCCTGGTTGTGGCGACCGATGGCAACGAAGGTCTGGCCTCCAGCAGCTTTGCGGCCGACGGGCGCCTCGGCGAGAGGCGCCTGGCGGAGCTGCGTGAAAGCGCACGAGCGCTGGGAGTGGCCCGGATGGAGCACCTCGGCTACGCAGACAGCGGCCTGGGACCCCAGACCCTGCCGGACCCCCCGGGTCAGACACGGTTCATCCGAGCCGATGTCGATGAGGCCGCGGGTCGCCTTGCCGACATCCTGCGTGAAGAGTCCGTCGACGTCCTGCTGACCTATGACGCCAACGGCGGGTACGGACACCGCGACCACGTGAAGGCTTACCGGGTTGCGGTGCGTGCCGCCGAGCTGGCGCGGACACCACGGGTGCTGCAGGCGACGGTGCCCCGCGACACGATCTGCCGCGCGGTGGCGCTTGCCGGCAAGGTCTACCGCTTCCCGGCCAGCTTCGACCCCGCCACGTTCGAGCGCGCTTTCAGCCCGCAGGCCGACATCACCCACCGGGTCAATGTCGTGCGCTTCGCCTCCGCCAAGCGGGCCTCGATGCGAGCCCACGCCTCACAGGCCAGCGCAGACAGCGGTGCAGATCGGACTCTTGCCGCTTTTCTGCGCATCCCGCGACCGCTGTACGACCTCGTCTTCGGGCGTGAGTGGTTCGTCGACCCCGCGCACCCGCCGGGCGCGCCCATCGCCCGCGACATCTTCGCTGGTCTGGCGTAACGGCTCTCGCAGGATCGTCATGACCAGCGAAAGCCCGTCTCGGCCGGCTCGTGCCGACCAAGCCGCAAAGCAGGGCAGGCAAGGCGCCGCGGAATGATCTTGGCGACCTCGACCAGGCTCACCTTACGAGGCGGCGGACCTGGCGGGTGCGTGCCTCGTCCGCGATCTCATCGTCGATCTCCCCCGGCGCGAACGGACCACCCAGCGCACGTTCCACCGCCAGGCGGATCAGGGCGTCGGCGAACGAGGGGTTGGCCGGCAGCACCGGGCCGTGCAGGTAGGACCCGAAGACGTTGCCGGTGACCGCGCCCTCGGTCTTGTCGGTCCCGTTGTTGCCCATTCCCGACCTGACCGTGCCGAACGGCCGCTGCCCAGCGCCGAGCTCGGTTGAGCCGGAGTGGTTCTCGTAGCCGACGACGTCGCCGTAGGCCGTATCCAGGACGACCGGCCCGATCATCCGCTTGGCGTTGCCCTGCGTCGTCACATCGAGGACGCCGATCCCCGGGAGCCGCTCTCCCTCGATGGTGATGAACGCGTTGCCGAAGAGCTGGTACATGCCGCAGATCATCAACATCGGCGTCCCGTCAGCCGCCAGGGCTCGCAGGACCTCAGCGTTGTGAGCCAGGTCGTCCTGGACCCGCGCCTGCCCGCTGTCCTGGCCGCCGCCGCCGAGAACGAGGTGCGCGTCCTTGGGGAACTCGTTGCCGGGGTGATGCTGGTGGACCAGCGGTTCGTAACCGTGCCACCGCAGCCGGCTGGCCAGGCAGCGGGTGTTGCCGAGATCGCCGTAGATGCTCATCTCGCGCGGGTAGATGTGAACGACCTTGATCTGGCCCTTGCTGCCCGGGTGGCCACCGGTGGGTTGGCTGGTCACGGGTGGGCGTCCTCTCCGAAGTTGGCGAGGCCGAAGCGCCCGGCCAGGTTGCGGCGAAGCGCCATCATCGCGGTGTACGTGCAGAAGATGCGCTTGGGCTCGTCCTTGTACTCCGCCAGGAAGCGTCCCAGCGCGACGTCCAGGTCGGGCTCGACCCTCGCGACGGCCACGTCGTCATACTGCAACCGCAAAGCCATGTCGTAGGCCCGCACACCGCTGGTGAGCGCAACTCCCCTGCCCCGCAACGACTCGAAGCTGACGTCGTAGAGCCATGACACGTCCCGGCCGTCCGCGTAGTCGTCGTTGATGGCCACCATCGTGGTGACCGGGGTGCTGCCGTAGGTGCCCAGGGCAACGGTGAAGCCAGCCGGGTTCTTGACCAGGACGAGCTCGAGCGGTTGCCCGTCGGCGTCGATGACCTCACCACGGCCAAAGGGCGGTTCGACCCCCTCGAGGGCGGCGACCGCCGCGGCCTCGCGAAACTCGTTGCCGAGCAGGGCCTTGGCTGTGGACGTCGCGGCGGTGGCGTTGATCATGGCGGCCAGTCCGCGCTGTTTGAGGACCAGGGGGCCGACCCGGTCGGTGGCGCCGAAGCGGACCTCGAAGCGTCGCTCGTCGTGCGGCTTGAGCAAGCCGTCGGCCGCGGTGGGCGCCGGAGGCACGAAGTCGTCCTCGAACCGAACGTCGGCCTCCTGCAGCTCCGGGAGACGATCGGCGATGGAGGGGTCCACACCGAAGTAGGTGACTGTGACTCCGTCGCGCACCCGACCGGCGATCCGCGATACGAAGGAGTCGTTGAGATTCAGGACCACCCCGACGGTGGTCTGCTCGGCCAGCTGGGCCAGGAGCTTGGCGGTGGAGTCGATCTCGGCGAAACGGTCGAGCTGGTCGCGAGCGACGTTGAGCAGCAACGCGTGTGTCGGCTTCACCTCGGCGGCGAACTTCAGGGCGTGGGCCTCGTCGAGCTCAAGGACCGCCATGTCGGCCTCGAGCCGTCCCGACAGCGGGATCTCGGCCACCATCGAGGAGATGACACCACGGGTGAAGTTGCTTCCGGTGGGGTTCGAGAACACGGTTAGCCCGTGCTCGCGAAGGATCGCGACGAGCATCTTGGTGGTCGTGGTCTTCCCGTTCGTCCCGGTGATCACGACAACACCCCGGGGAAGGTCCGCCAGCGCGTGGGCAAGGAAACGCGGGTCCAGCCTCTCGACCACGAGCCCGGGCAGTGCCGAACCGCCACCCCGCAACCTCGAGGCGACACGAGCCGCCTTGCCTGCCACCACCGCCACCGAAGTCCTGAGCACCGTCATACCCTAGCCAAGGCAGGGAGCGCCGAGTCTCACCCGAGGTGACGGTCTGCCACGTAGGCGACCGCGGCAACACTGAAAGCACAGGCCAGCCCGATGGACCCGAGCGAGATGATGCCGAGCCCGAGGTCCCGCAGACCGGGCTCGGGCCGCACTCCCCATGACACGAGCAGCCCGCCGACCAGCGAGGCGCCGATGAGCGCCCCGACATGAGCTGAGACTCCGCGGGCATCGCCGGGTGGACGACGCCGGACCAGCGCTGCCGTCAACATCCCGACCGCTGACCACACGAGGCACACGAAGGTTGCCGCGACAACATCGGATGGCCTGTGCCACCTGCCAAGGACCAGCGCCACACCGACCAGGGCTGCCGTGGCGGACACCCCGGTCGCCACGCTCGAGCGCCAGGCCGATGGAGCCACGATGACCGCAGCGAGCGCTATCGAGAGTGCGACGGTCGTGTGCCCGCTCGGCAGGCTGTTCGGTCCGGGACCGAGATCGACATGGGTGAACAGGTCCTTCTTGAGAATCTGGGTCGTGAGGTCCGCGCCGCCGATCACGACCGCGGCGCCTAGCGCAAGGTCGAGCCGGCGCCGAACCAGCGCGAGTGTCACGCAGACGACCAAAGACACGGCGACCGAGCCGACCGACACCCAGCTGAGCCCCTTGTAGAGGCGATCCAGCACCAGGACCGGGCTGCTCACCGCCTCGGAGGCGGCACGGTCAAGAACCAGCCCACGTGAGGTGCGCAGGGCCACGTATGCCGTCGCGGCGAGCCCCAGCATGCCGGCCACGGCCAGGATGCTCACGTCCATCAGGAAGGGCTTCCATGTCGGAGGTGCAGTGCCCTCGATGCCCACGCAGACTCACTCCTCCTCAATCCCCGGGGAATGGGTGCCGGGGGCCATGTCGAGACTCAAAGAATACTTCTCAGCCCAGTCCGCCGGGTCGGTGTCCGGCGGCTCCTGAAGTCGAAGGTGCCCCGTGACACAGTGGATCGCGTGATGATCGAAAGGATCGGCTTCACCCCCATCAAGGGCGGTCGGCACACGACCCACGACCAGGTCGACCTGACCGCGGACGGGCCGGTGGGTGACCGCGTCTTCTGCCTGGTTGACAGGTCACGAGGCCGGGTACTGCGCACCGTGGAGAACCCGTCTCTGCTGCGGGCGTGCGCACGGTGGCAGTCCGGTGTCCTCTCGGTGGAGCTGGGCGGTCGCACCGTCACCGGCATGCCGTCCCCGAGCGGCGAGACGCTCGAGGTCGACTACTGGGGTCGCACCGCGACGTTGCACGGCTGCATCGGACCGTGGGCCGAGGCTTACTCCGAGTATCTCGGCTACGACGTCGTGCTCTGCCGCTCGGCCGCTGCGGGTCAGGTGGTGTACGGCGCCTCGGTGACGATCGTGACAGCCGTCTCGATGCGCCTGCTGTCCAGCCGTCTCGGCCGCGAGGTGGACAGCGCAAGGTTTCGCTCGACGTTCCTTGTCGAGACAGGCGACTCGATATCGCACGTCGAGGATTCCTGGGTCGGCCAACAGGTCAGGGTCGGAGAGGCCACCCTGCGGGTGCGGGGTGTCGTGCCACGGTGCGCCGTCATCGATCTCAACCCGGTGACCGCTCAGAACGACGCCCCTTTGCTGCGGGTCCTGTCCGGATACCGTCAGAGCGGTGGAGAGATCGGATTCGGAGTCGACGCGGTGGTGACCGTTGCGGGACGGGTGCGGACCGGCGATCAGGTGGTGCCCGCGAGGGCCTGAGCGGGCAGATGCCCTGTGGCGGTCGCGCCGTGCCGACACGGTCTGTACCTGACCTCGCCCGTAGCGGGGTGTGGGCGGTGCGGGAGTCTTCTGCTGTTCGCGAACATGGGGCACACGGGGGCCACCTCAGGTGTTCCCCTCATATGGCGAATGACTTCGAAGCGCTGGACGCGTACTCGGCCGCCGTCGTCAGCGTCGCTGAGAGCGTCCTGCCGAGTGTGGCCAGCCTCCTGGTGCAGACGCGCAGAGGAAGCGGGGCCGGCAGCGCCAGCGTGCTGACCGAGGATGGGTTCCTGCTGACCAGTGCGCATGTGGTCGAGGGCGCCGATACGGCTGAGGCGGCTTTCAGCGACGGGACCAGGGTCGGCACCGACGTGATCGGACGCGATCCGCTGTCCGACCTCGCCGTGCTGAAAGCGCGCGGTGTGGTGCCCCCACCCGTACAGCTCGGCGACGCTGCCCGGCTCCGGGTCGGGCAGCTCGTCGTGGCCCTGGGCAACCCGCTCGGGCTCGCGGGCAGCGTCACTGCGGGCATCGTCTCCGCCCTGGGACGTTCCCTGCCGACCCGCGCCGGACGCGTCGTCGACGAGGTGATCCAGACCGATGCCGCGCTCAACCCGGGCAACAGCGGCGGCGCGCTCGCTGACAGCTCCGGACGTGTGGTCGGCGTCAACACCGCAGTGGCCGGGATCGGCGTCGGGTTGGCCGTTCCCATCAATGACACGACCCGCCGGATCATCGGCACGCTGATGACCCATGGGCGGGTTCGCCGGGCGTGGCTCGGGATTGTCGGCGCCCATATGCCCCTGCCTCCGGCACTGGTCGCAAAGACCGGCAGAGCGAGCGGGCTGCACGTCGCGCAGGTGATGCCGCGCAGCCCGGCCGCCCGGTCGGGCCTGCACGTTGGCGACATCGTCGTATCGGTGGATGGTGAGCCGGTAGCGTCGACCACGTCTCTGCAGGCCACCATGGTGGAAGACGCGATCGGACGCCGGCTGGAGATCACGGTATGGCGCAACGGGGCGCTCGTGGACGTCATCGCAGTCCCCCGCGAGCTCACCGACGCCTGAGTCCCCACTGACTCGTTGCCCTTCGGATAACGGCTGCACTACCGCAGGCGCGGTATGGCACCACCCGCCATCAGGTGACGACAGGCTTCCAGGTGACGATCACACTGAGGTAATGACGATATCGACCCTCCCGCTCCCGTGCGTTGCTGCCCGGCTGGCGCTGAGTACGGGGGCGACCACGCATGACGTGATCCAGACACAGTCCGCGAGATCATCGATCCGGCTGGCAGGCCTGGCCGATATTCCCGCGATAGCACGGATCACCGGCGAGGGACCGCTGCCTCAGGGCGTCGAGCCCGCAGAGATGTGGCGGACAACGCGACTGCTGCTGACACACGTCGCCTTCGAGCACGGCTCGCTCTGGGTGGAGCAGGTGAACGACGGACCGATCACTCGCGCCGTGACAGCTATCCCGGCACGACATCTGTCGGCGCAGCAGTCCGAGCTTCGCAATATCATTCGCCGGCTCGGGCGGCCGGCGGCACCTCCTCCCATGCCCGTATTCGGGTTCGGGGAGGTCCTGCTCGCTGAGCTGAGGTCAGTCAAACCAGCGTGGTTGTTGATCGAGATCTCGAAGTCGTCACAGAACCCCCTGGGAAATCCCGCCCTTCTCGAGGCGGCGCTGCAGTGGGCGCATGAGAACTCCGAGCCCGCGCGCGACCCGGTGATGGTGCTGACGGATACGATGCCTGAACGCAGAGCCGCGGAGAACCTCGGCTTTGTCGAACGCCGGACCTGGGGCAGGCACTGGCCCTGGTGGCTCGGGGTAGCGGGCCCTGTTACGCGTCCGTTCAGTGCCTGACCGCCGGTTTGGGGCGTCCACCTCCGGGCCGGCACTGAGGAACGGCGCGACCCAAAGAAGCCAACGACGAGGTCAGGGCATGAAATCACGACCTGAGGCTGACGACATGGATGACGCGAGGGCGCATCCGTGGTTCGTCGGGCCCGGCAACCAGGGGCTGGCCGGACTGGCCGCCAACGTCGCCGTCAGCGCGTCCGTGCCGATCCTTGCCATTGCCGGAATCATGCACGACGAGACCGCGCCGGACCGGGCTGTGGGCATCGTCACGATCGCGACAGTCGTCGGCGTCGCGTTGCGCTACCGGGCCCGCTGGCCCGTGGCCGTGCTGACCCTCTCGCTCCTCGGCGCCGTGTCGGCCCTGCTGGTTGGCCGGGCGAGCCCGGCGCTGGGACTCGCCTGCGAGATAGCCGTGTTCACGGTCGCCTGCCTGCTACCGCGCCGCGTGGCGGCTATCGCAGCACTGGTCAGCGCCGGCGTGCTCTTCGGCGCCGCCAGGAGCGGCGTCAGCGTGCCGATCACCTCGGCCGGGACACTGATCGTGGTGGTGTGGACCGCTCTGGCCTTCGCGGGCGGGGTCGCCGTGCGCACCCAGATGGCCTATGTCAACGCGATCGCCGATCGCGCACGCCGGGCGGATGAGAACTACGAGCAGGAGACGCGCACCCGTGTGGTAGAGGAGCGGGTCCGGATCGCTCGTGAGCTTCACGATGTGGTGGCTCACCACATCGCTGTGATCAACGTGCACGCGGGCCTGGCCCGTCGGGCCGTCGGAAGGGACGCAGACACGGTGGACACCTCTCTGGGCCACGTCCAGGAGGCGGCGCGAACGGTTCTGGATGAGCTTGGCACGGTCCTGAGCGTGCTGCGCTCGACCGACGTCGAGGACTCCGCGTCAGGGGGTACCACGCAACCCGCGCCCGGGATGGAACGGCTCGACGAGCTCCTCGAGACGTTCGCCGGGGCGGGGCTTGAGGTGCGGACCACGGCTAGCTGGCCTCTTGGCGATATGGACCGGGCGTGCGACCTGGCGGCGTTCCGGATCATCCAGGAGTCGCTGACGAATGCGTCCAAGCACGGTACAGACGGAAAGGCCAAGCTGACTCTGACGTCGGCGGTGGGCTGTCTCACCATCGAGGTGAGCAACCTGGTCCAGATGAGTCCGGTCGGATCATCGACGAGTGCCCCGACACCTGTCGGGCACGGGCTGATGGGTATGCGTGAGCGCGCAGCCTCCTGCGGGGGGTCTCTGAGCGCACGCCAGGATGACGATGGCGTGTTCTCTGTGCTCGCGACCATCCCGCGGCGCCCCATGCACGCACCGGACGTCTCGACGACCGAGGCTGCCCAGGGCGGGCACCGCGGCAGGCGCGACGGGAGGCGAGCTCATGATCCGGGTGCTCCTCGTTGACGACCAGCCGCTGATCCGGGCGGGGCTTCGCGGGATCCTGGAGCTGGAAGACGATCTGGAGGTGGTCGGGGAGGCATCGTCCGGTCGCCAGGCCCTTCAGCAGGCACGGGACCTGCCCGTCGACGTCATCCTCATGGACATCCGGATGCCGGGGATGGACGGGATCGAGGCGACGGCGCAGATCTGCGCCAACCCAGCCCTGGCCCACCTGAACGTTCTTGTGCTGACCACCTTCGAGACCGACGAGCACGTCATGGCGGCACTTCGTGCCGGGGCGAGCGGCTTTCTCGGCAAGGGCGCCCAGCCGGAGGCGGTCATCGCGGCCATCCGGCTCGTCGCCCGCGGTGACGCCTTGCTGTCGCCGGCCGCGACCCGTTCGCTCATAGAGCGCGTTCTGAGGGAGCCGCGTGCCGGGCAGGCAGAGCTCCAGGAACGGCTCCAGGTCACCGTCGATGAGCTCACCGAACGGGAGCGGGAGATCCTGGTCCTGGTCGGTGAGGGGTTGTCCAACGACGACATCGCGGAACGCCTCGCCATCTCCCGCCATACGGTCAAGACACACGTCAACCGGGCAATGACCAAGCTCGGTGCCCATGACCGCGCACAGCTCGTCGTGATCGCCTACGAGAGCGGGCTACTGCGCTCGCGGTAGCCCCGAACCCGCGAAGATACCGCGCGGGGGCGATGTAGTCCGGAACCGCACAAGGCAGGCTACGAACTATGAATGCAACGAACCCCAGCGTCGTGAGTCGTTGATGATCGTCACGCAGCTCACCAAGACCTGCAGCAAGAAGCCGGCGGTCGCCGGCGCACCCCCGTCGGGCAGCCCGGGTGTCCTTGCCGGGCTCCCTGCTCGGGACAAGCCCCTCAGGTCGGATGGCAGAACACGTGCCCGCAGACACGACATCCGTCAGGTGGCGGTCATTGAGGTAGCCGGCCGGCTCAGCGATGTCGTCGCAGAGACGGACCGCGAGATCCAGCTGGCACTGGGCGACGGACCCCGTGGAGTGGTTTGTGACCTGACAGCAGTGCTGGAGTGCGCTGAGCCTGTCGCACTTGAGATGCTGGCGGCGGCAGGGCGCCACGTCCGCAACTGGCCGGGGATTCCCGTCATGGTGGCCAGCCCGGACCCGCAGGTCCGCACGGCGCTGGGCGCCCATCCCCTGGGGGCGCTGCTGAACGTGACCGAGTCGAAGTTCTCCGCGATCTCTGCGGTTCTGGCAAGTCCCAACATGGTCATCGAGCGACTGCACCTGGCCGCACACCCGACGGCGCCGCGCGCGGCACGGAACTTCGTGACCCGGACGCTGCTCGACTGGCGGTTGGGCCGGGTCATCCCCTTCGCCAGCCTCGTGGTCAGCGAGCTGGTATCGAGCTCGTCCATCAACGCCGGAAGCGATATCGACCTGTCCGTCGTCTGGGACCAAGGGGCACTTCGCCTGACAGCCCGGGACACCGGCCCGGCACTTCCGGCTCAGAGCCCGGCAGCACTCGACCTGCGCGGGCGCGGACTCCACGTGGTCGCCGGCTTGTCGCGAGCATTCGGGGTCCTGCCCACCTCCGAGGGCGGCCAGGTCGTGTGGGCCGTTCTCGACGCCCCCCGGCCACGGCTCTCGACCAGACAGATCCGTTCTGAGCGCTCAGCATCAGTTGAGCGCTCCCCCATATTCAGTGACGGCCGCGGCGTGACCGAGCTGCCGTTCTGTGCAGGTTCGGGCCGTCAACCCGCATGAGAGAACTCGCCGGCACCGTCTGCGTCACCGCAGTCTCCCGAGCGGGCTGCGTCGAGAACGACCGCGAACATCTGGGCGCTCGTTCAGAGGTCGCGAGTGAGAGACTGAGCCCATGAGCGAAGGCGACCTGTTCGGGGACAGCGTTTACGAGTCCGGGGACCCGGTGGATGACACTGACGACCTCGACCCGATGGAGACTCTCACCGGTGACGACCCCGACGAGGCCGATCAGACGGGGTACAGCCCGCCAGAGCGGGAACCGTACAACCTGCGCCATATGCCGACGGCGTCGGAGGCGCGTCGAGGAGAGTCCCTCGACGATCACCTCGCCGAGGAGGAGCCCGACATCAGCGCGGAGGACCCCGACCACGCCGATGCCCGGCCGAGAGCCGGGCGGCTCGTGGCTCCGGACGATGGCGCGCATGCCGACAGGGAGTCGGCGGAGATCGCCAATGACGTCGGCCCGGCCGGCTACGCCTCCAGCGCCGAGGAAGCCGCCATGCACATCGTCGACGGCGACGAAGAGGACTTAGAGGACGAGCAGGACGAGTTCGAGTAGGCCAGAGCTCTAAGCGCTCATCCGGGCGACTTCTCGAGCCGATGAGCCCGGCACACTTCGAGTGCAGAGTAAGGCCACGTTCATCCCGTCGTGTCGATGGCGGGCCGCACAACCGCTGCTGAGCGGGTGGACTACTCCCACTCGATGGTGCCGGGAGGCTTGCTCGTCACGTCGAGCACCACGCGGTTGACCTCTGGGACCTCATTGGTGATCCGGGTCGAGATCCGGGCCAGCACGTCATACGGCACGCGGGTCCAGTCGGCGGTCATCGCATCCTCTGAGGAAACCGGACGCAACACGATCGGGTGACCGTAGCTGCGCCCATCGCCCTGCACCCCAACCGACCTCACGTCGGCCAGCAGCACGACCGGGCACTGCCAGATCTCGCGGTCGAGCCCCGCAGCCGTCAGCTCCTCGCGGGCGATCGCATCGGCTGAGCGAAGGATCGAGAGCCGCTGGGCGGTCACCTCGCCGACGATCCGGATGGCCAGGCCGGGACCCGGGAACGGCTGGCGCCACACGATCGCCTCGGGCACGCCCAGCGCCAGACCGACCTGGCGCACCTCGTCCTTGAACAACATTCGCAGCGGCTCGATCAGCTTGAACTGAAGGTCGTCCGGCAGCCCGCCGACGTTGTGGTGCGACTTGATGTTGGCGGTTCCCGTGCCACCACCGGACTCCACGACATCGGGATAGAGCGTGCCCTGGACCAGCCACTCGACCGGATGCTCCGTCCCGCCTGCCGACCCGACCAGGTCGCGGGCCGCCTGTTCGAAGCAACGGATGAACTCGCGGCCGATGATCTTGCGCTTCTGCTCAGGGTCCGAGACCCCTGCCAGCGCGGTCAGGAACTGGACGCGGGCATCGACGACAACCAGCGAGACCCCGGTGGCGGCGACGAACTCCTTCTCGACCTGCTCCGCCTCACCCGAGCGCAGGAGTCCGTGGTCGACGAACACGCAGGTCAGCTGGTCGCCCACGGCGCGTTGTACCAGGGCAGCGGCAACCGAGGAGTCAACCCCGCCCGAGAGCGCACACAGCACGCGGCCTGAGCCGATCTGCTCGCGGACCGCGGCCACCTGGTCCTCGACGACGTTCGTCGCCGTCCAGTCTGCGACCAGACCGGCACCGCGGATCAGGAAGTTCTCCAGCACGCGCTGGCCATACGTGGAGTGGATGACCTCAGGGTGCCACTGCACGCCATACAACCGGCGCTCGTCGTCCTCGAAGGCGGCAACAGGGGCGCCAGCACTCGAGGCGGTGACCTTCATGCCGGCAGGTGCTGCCGTGACCGAGTCGCCATGGGACATCCAGACCGACTGCTCGGCGACCTGTCCGTCGAAAAGTGTCGAAGAGAGGTCCAGGACCGTCGCCTGGGTTGAGCCGTACTCGCCGAGACCCGTACGGGAGACGGTTCCGCCCAGTGCCTGAACCATCGCCTGAAACCCGTAGCACATTCCGAAGACCGGTACCCCGGCCGTGAGCAGCGCGACATCCAGCCCGGGCGCGCCCTCGGCATAGACCGACGAGGGCCCGCCGGAGAGGATCACGGCCGCAGGGTTCCTGGCCAGCATCGACGCCACCGGCATGGTGTGCGGGACAACCTCGCTGTAGACGTTGGCCTCACGCACCCGGCGGGCGATCAGCTGGGCATACTGCGCTCCGAAGTCAACGACGAGGACGGGCCGGGCGGAAAGTTCTGGCAGGGCTTCAGTCACGAGGCAACGGTACCGGTGCGTCCTGTGCGGCAAGTCGGGCCTCCACCTCGCGCGCGACATAGCGCTCGACGAAGAACGGCAGCACGGGGACGAAACCCGACATCATGGTGAGGACCATTCGCGGCAGGCTCCACCCCACCTTGAAACCCAGGTTCGCGATGGAGAGGACGAACACGAAGAAGATGGCACCGTGGATGGGGCTCCAGACCGCGGACGCTCCGCCCCTGCCGAACCCCCCGTTGTTCACGATGACGCCGATGAGCACGAACAGTGCGCACCCCGCTGTGATCGCCATGACCTTGAAGAAGCTGAGGGCTTTGCCGGCAGCGGCCACATCGCGTATCGGACGAACCTGCTCAGACATTCGTTACCTTCCCTCTTTCGCCGACGGAGCCAGCGCACTTTCCTTGTGGTCAAGGTCGTGCTCGTCGTGGTCGTAGTCGTCGCGAACCATCTTCCACCACATGTAGACGGCAAAGAGCGCGAAGACCCACCACTGCAGCGCGTATGCCGCGTTGCGCCATGAGAGCCCGCCGCTCGTCAGGGGCGGTGGGGGCACCCGCTGCACCGCGGGGGACGCGATCGACGAAACGTCTGGCTGCTCGGCAGTGGCGAAGACGAACGCGTTGTACAGCGAACCGGGCCAGCGGTTGACCAGAAGGGACAGGTCCAGAACGCCAATCTGACCGTCAGGTAGCGCGGACCCGGACAGGGCGCTGTCACCCGTGGGCGACTCCCCCCGCGCCAGCGTCCCGGAGACGGTGATCTCCGTCGCAGCGGGCGCGACCGCCTTTGCGGGATCCGTCACGAAGCCCCTCACGACGGCGATCCGTGCGCCGCTGGATCGCACGACGAACGGTGTGACGACCCAGTATCCCGCCTCGCCCCGAAGCCGGCGCGGGGTCACCAGGACCTGCCCGGGCCCGTCATAGCGACCCAGGGCGGTGATCCGGCGACCCGTTCCATCCACCGGGAAGCGGCCGTGCGGGGTCAGCACCGCGGCCAGGTCGCTGACCGCAAGGGTGGGCGCGGCACGGACCTGCTCCACGCGACCCTTGTCACGGGCGACGTTGAGCTGCCAGAGCCCGAGCACCCCGAACACGAACATCACGACGACCACGAGCGCCAAGAGCCCCAGCCATCGGGGTCTCAACGCGGTTCGCAGCACCGGCTCAGGCTAATTCACCCGGGCTTCGCGCGCATCCGACCAGCTTCGGGTAAATCGTTTGTCCGCGAGCGCCCGCGGCCCTACCGTAAATAGCCCATGCAAAGTCTGCCCTATCCGGATCCCGGAGTCCCCGACCTTCGCTCCCCGCTGCGTTTCCTGCAATGGGTCGCGCGGGGTCAGCGGCGCACCCTCCTGGGCGGGGTCTTCTTCGGTGTCATCTGGATGGTGAGCCAGGCTCTGTTCCCCGCCGCCGTCGGTCAGGCCATCGACCTCGGCATCATCGCGGGCGACATGCGGGCGCTCCTGATCTGGGGAGCCATCCTGGTCGGCCTCGGCGTTGTCGGCGCGCTGTCCGGAATGATGCGCCACCGGTTCGCCGTCGAGAACTGGCTGCGCGCATCCTTGCGCTGCGTCCAGCTGATCGGCTACAAGACGGCTGACACCGGGGAGGCGTTGCCCCGCCGGATGCCCACGGGTGAGGTTGTCGCCACCGTCGCGTCCGACTCGATGCGGCTCGGCGGCCTGTACGACGTGTCCGCACGTTTCGCCGGAGCGATCGCGAGCTACGTCGTCGTGGCAGTCATCCTGCTCAGCAAGTCCCGTCCGCTGGGTCTGGTGGTCCTGATCGGCGTACCTGTCCTGGTCTCGGCTCTCTCGCTCATCCTGCGCCCCCTGCAGAGACGGCAGGCTGAACAGCGGGAACAGTCGGGCAGGCTCACCACTCTGGGCGCCGACACCGTGACCGGCCTGCGGGTGCTTCGAGGCATCGGCGGCGAGCAACAGTTCCTGCGGCGTTACCAGGAGCAGTCACAGAGGGTCAGGGTGGCCGGCGTGCAGGTAGCCGGCGTCCAGGCGGGCCTTGACTCCGCTCAGGTGCTGCTGCCGGGGGTGTTCGTGGTTCTGGTGACCTGGCTGGGCGCCCAGTTCGCCCTCGAGGGGACCATCACGCCGGGCGACCTCGTCCAGTTCTACGGCTATGCCGCCTTCCTGGTGATGCCGCTGCGGACGGCCACAGAGTTCGCCGATCGCGCGACCCGCGCCCACATCGCGGCTCGCAAGATCATCAGGGTCCTCTCCACGGAGCCGGACACGACAGACATCCACCGCGCGAAGGACGGCAAGGACCCCCGCGAGGAGTCCGGCCGCGTCTCAGTCCCGGCCGCTGGCACCAAGGACGTCGCCGAGCCTGGCCACGGTGTCCCGCTGAACGACCCGTCCAGCAACGTCATGATCTGCGCGGGCCAGATGACCGCCATCGTCTCGGCCCGGCCCGAGGAGTCCAGGGCGCTGGCCGACCGTCTCGGCCGGTTCGGCACCACCCGCACCGAGGCGCGCCTTGACGGCGTCGCGATCGCGGACCTGCCGCTGGCCTCGGTTCGCCGGCGCATCGTCGTCAGCGAGATCGACCCCCGCCTGTTCACCGGCTCCCTACGTGAGGGGCTCGACCCGCACGGCATCCATGACGACGCGACCATGCTGGCTGCTCTCATGGTCGCCAGCGGTGAGGACGTCATCGAAGCACTGCCGAGCGGCCTCGACAGCGATGTCGAGGAGCGGGGCCGGTCCTTCTCGGGCGGCCAGCGGCAACGCCTGGTGCTGACCCGGGCCCTGCTGACCAATGCCGAGACGCTGGTTCTCGTCGAGCCGACCAGCGCCGTCGACACCCACACAGAGGCCCGTATCGCCGTGCGTCTTGCCGGCGCCCGGGCCGGCCGCACCACGGTCGTCATGACTGCGAGCCCGCTGATGCTTGACCAGGCAGACGCCGTGATCCTCCTGACCGACGGCGTTGCCACAGCCCGCGGCACCCACAAGGAGCTGATGGCGGCCAGCAGCACATACCGGGACACGGTCTTCCGTGGAGGGGCGAGCTGATGGCAACCCCCAAGGAGCCGGTCGATGTGACAGCTGGCACCCTGCCCATCGCCGACATGGCCTCGGTTCGCCGTCACGCGCTGGGACTGCTGGGCGAACACCGCGGGACGATGTCGGCCGTGATCAGTCTGCATGCCCTCGCTGCCCTGGCCTCACTCGTTGCGCCCCGGCTGGTCGGGGATCTGGTCGACGGTGTCACCAGCGGCACCACGCGTTCGCACATCAACACCCTGATCATCTGGCTGGCCGCGTCAGTCCTGGTGCAGACCGTGCTCGTGTGGGCCGCGAGGCGGTCGTCCTTCATCATGGGCGAGACCGTCTTCGCCCAGCTGCGCGAGCAGTTCATCTCCCGGGTGACCACTCTTCCGCTGTCCACCGTCGAGCGGGCGGGCACCGGGGATCTGTTGTCGCGGACCACCAACGACGTCGAGGCTCTGTCCCAGGTGGTGAGGTTCGGCATACCCTCGCTGTTCGTTGCCGTCGTCACAACGGTGCTGACCGTGGTCGCGGCAGTCGTGGCGGGACCGCTGGTGGCCGCCCCGATCGTGATCGGAGTGCCGATCATGTGGATCTCGACCCGGTGGTACCTGCGGCGTGCTCCTGCCGGTTACCTGCGCGAGCGGGCGACGTATGCCGTGGCCAACGGCGTCGTCACCGAGACCGTCGACGGCGCCCGCACGGTGGACGCCCTGGGGCTGGGATCACGGCGCAGGCAACGGATCGACGAGGCCATCGGAAGCTGCTTCGACGCCGAGATCTACACCCTGCGACTGCGGATGATCTGGTTCCCCCAGGTCGAGCTCGCGTACCTGCTGCCTGTTGCGGCCACTCTGGTGTGGGGCGGCTGGCTGGTGGCCGGCGGCCACGCGACGATCGGCACCGTCACCGCGGTCGTCCTCTACGTCCAGCAGATGGCTGGGCCGCTGGATGAGCTGCTCAGCTGGCTCGACGAGATCCAGGTCGGCGCAACGTCCCTGGCCCGGGTCATCGGCATTGCCGACGTGCCGCCGGATCGCAGCTCCACGGGTGAGTCGCCCGAGGGCCGCGACATCGCGGTGGAAGATGTGCACTACTCCTACCGCGCCGGCCGCGACGTCCTCAAGGGCGTGTCGCTCGACCTGCAGCCCGGCGAGCGCCTGGCCATCGTGGGTCCCTCGGGTGCCGGGAAGTCAACGCTGGGGCGGCTCCTCGCGGGTATCGATGGTCCGAGGGCGGGGCGGGTCGACGTCGGCGGCGTGCGGTTGGTCGACCTCGAGCTCGAACAGCTCCGCGGCGAGGTGGCACTGGTCACCCAGGAGCACCACGTCTTTGTCGGAACGGTGGCAGACAACCTGCTGCTGGCCCGCCCGGATGCCACGGCCGACGAGCTGTGGTCCGCGCTACGAGCAGTCGATGCGGATGGCTGGGCCAGTGGACTGCCCCACGGCCTGTCCACGATGGTCGGCAGCGGGAGCCACGCCCTCAGCGAGGCCCAGTCCCAGCAGCTGGCCCTGGCCCGGCTCGTGCTGGCCGACCCCCACACCCTGGTGCTCGACGAAGCCACGTCGTTGTTGGACCCGCGAGCGGCTCGTCACCTGGAGCGCTCGCTGGCGGCCGTCGTGCGGGGTCGCACCGTCGTGGCGATAGCCCACCGCCTGCACACAGCTCACGACGCCGACAGGGTTGCCGTGGTCGAGGATGGCAACATCACCGAGATCGGCACCCATGACGAGCTCGTCGCGGCGAACGGTGCCTATGCGGCGCTCTGGCGCTCGTGGCGGGACGAGCCCGAGCTGGTCAGCCAGGAAGAACGGCCCTGAGACGTTCGTACGCCGCCCCCTGGGCCGGCCGCGGGTCCTGACCGCCGAGTCTCGGCCAGAACGACATGGCCCGCTCGGCCTGCGCCGTGATGGTGAGCGATGGGTTGACCCCGAGGTTCGCCGAGACCGCGGACCCGTCGACGATGTGCAGACCCGGGTATCCCCACACCCGGTGCCACGGATCCACCACGCCCTGCGCCGGGTCATCGCTGATGACCGCGCCACCGAGGTAGTGGGCGGTCATCGGCACGTCCACGATCTCGCCGAGCGAGCCGCCCGCCATGGTCCGGATCCCCGTGCGCTCGCCCAGCCGGGCGGCCAGCTGGCGAACAGCCTTGTGCCCGGCGGGGATCCAGGTCGGGTTCGGCGCCCCGTGGCCCTGCTTCGAGGTGAGTCCGACCCCACCGGTGAGGCGACGTCTGGCCGAGACGGTGATCGAGTTGTCGTGGGACTGCATCACCAGGGCGATGATGGAGCGCTCGCTCCAACGCCGGACCGAGAGTGCGCGAAGGAAGTCCAGCGGGTGGCGGAAACCCTGGGTCAGAAAACGAACCGGACGAGGAACAGATCCGCCTCCCTCGAGCAGGATCGTGGCGAGCAGCCCCATGGCGTTGGACCCCTTGCCATACCTCACGTTCTCGACGTGCGTCTGGGGGTCGACGTGGAAAGACGAGGTGATCGCGACGCCCTTGGTCAGGTCGACGTCACGAGGCACCCGCACGGTGGTCGCGCCGAGCAGGGCTTCGGAGTTGGTCCGGGTCTGCCGGCCGAGAGCGGGTGAGAGGTCAGCAAGCAGCCCGTCTGACGACATTCGCTGCAGCAGCCGCTGTGTCCCCCAGGCGCCCGCCGCGAACACCACCTGCGAGGCGGTGACGGTGTGGCGATCCTTGCGAACCCAGGCACCCGTCGCCTCCGTCGTCACGCGGTATCCGGCGCCGCGGCTGCCTTCGTCGATCGGCTCGACGGCGATGACCGTGCGCATCGGCTCGATGGTGGCGCCGAGGCGCTCGGCGAGGGCGAGGTAGTTCTTGACCAGGGTGTTCTTGGCCCCCACCCGACACCCGACCATGCAGTTGCCACACTGGGTACAGCCGGTGCGTTCCGGGCCCGCCCCGTCGAAGTACGGGTCGGCCACCCGCTCGCCGGGCGTGCCGAAGTACACGCCAACAGGCGTCTTACGGAAGGTTCCACCCACGCCGAGGTCGTCAGCCACCTGGCGCATGAGCTGCTCCACCGGGCCGTCGCAGGGGTTGGTGACCACGCCCAGCATCCGCGAGGCCGTCTCGTAGTGGGGCGCCAGCTCCGACTCCCAGTCGGCGATGTGGGCCCACTGAGGATCCCGGAAGAACGGCGTAGGCGGGACATACAAGGTGTTGGCATAGTTGAGGCTGCCCCCGCCGACCCCGGCGCCCGCCAGGATCATCACGTTCGGCAGGCGGTGGATCCGTTGTACGCCGAAGAGCTTGAGCCGCGGGGCCCACAGGTAGCGACGCAGGTTCCATGAGGTCTTGGCGAAGTCGTCGTCCGCGAACCGGCGGCCGGACTCGATGACGTGGACGCCGTAGCCCTTCTCTGCCAGCCGCAGCGCCGAGACCGATCCGCCGAACCCTGAGCCGACCACGACCACGTCGTAGTCGTAGGCCTTGCTGCTTCCGTTACCCACCGTCATGTCCCCCCATCTCAGAAATGCTGCTCACCGGAACCCGAGTCGCTTCATCGCCCCGAGCGCGACGGTGAGCGTCCTGGCCCATCGCTGGTCGGAGAGCCCGAACGGCGCGGCGAACCCGAGGAGGTGCTGGGCTGTGACGTTCTGGGCATCGGTGTACTTGATGATGCCTTCGACCCCGTGCCGCCGTGAGAGACCTGAGCCGTTCATCCCGCCCATGGGAGCCCCGACACTGCCCCAGGCCGCCGCGTAGCCGTCGTTGATGTTGACGGTGCCGGCCTTGATCGACCGGGCGATCCGCCGCCCGCGGGGCACGTCGCGGGTCCACACCGACGCATTGAGGCCGAAGTCGCTGTCGTTGGCCAGCAGGACGGCCTCGTCGTCACTGCTCACCCGGTAGACGGACACCACCGGGCCGAAGGTCTCGTCGTCGCGGCAGGCCATGGCCGCGGTCACACCGGTGAGGATGGTGGGCTCGTAGAAGTACGGACCGATCTCGGGCCGGGCCTGACCTCCCGCCAGAACCTGTGCCCCCTTGGACCGCGCATCCTCGACGTGCGCGCTGACCCGCTCCAGCTGAGCCGCCGAGACCAGCGAACCCATGTCCGCGCCGTAGATCATGTCCGCGGACAGCCGCATGGAGCGCGTTGCGCTGACGAAAGCCTCCAGGAACTCATCGGCGATGCTCTGGTGCAGGTACAGCCTCTCGATCGACACGCAGAGCTGTCCGGCCGATGAGAAGCACGCGCGCAGCGCCCCGTCGACGGCCTTGCGAACGTTGGCGTCGTGCGCCACGTACATCGCGTTCTTGCCCCCGAGCTCGAGCGAGGCGCCGACCAGACGCCGGCCCGCCTTCTGGGCAACAGTGCGCCCGGTCGTGGTCGACCCGGTAAAACAGACATAGTCGGCGTGGTCCAGCACCGCGCCGCCCACGGTCGCGCCATCCCCGAGCGCGACCTGGAGCACTCCGTCCGGCAGTCCCGCCTCGTCAAGGAGGGCAACCGCAGCCAGGGCTGTCAAGGCACTCTGGTTGTCGGGCCGGAGCACGACCGCATTGCCGGCGAGCAACGCGGGGATGGCGTCGGTGATCGACATCGACAGCGGGTAGTTCCACGGGGAGACGATGCCCACCACACCCTTGGGGTGGCGCAGCTCGACTGCCTGGCTGAGCAGGGGAATGGCTCCCTGGCGGCGGCGCGGACGAAGATACCCCTCCGCACGGCGCGCGTAGTGGCGGGCCACGATCGCGGTATCGGCCACCTCCTCGAAGGCATGCACCCGGGCCTTGCCCGACTCGATCTGAATGAGATCGAGCAGCTGCTCCTGTCCCGCGAGCACCAGGTCGTGGAACCGCAGGAAGATCCTGGTCCGCTGCCGCATCGGCATCCGGGCCCAGAAGCGTTGCGCCGCATGCGCCGTCGTGTAGGCGACTCTGATATCAGCCGGGGCCGACTGCGGTAGCAACGCGATGGGGGCGCCGGTCATCGGTGCGTGGGTGAGCACCGTCTTTGGCCGGGGCGCACACACCACGCGCGCCGTCAGGCGGCGGGCAAGCCCCGGGTCGACGGCGTAGGTCGCCGAGGAGTCTCTTTCGGGATCTGCGATCACGTCCCAGGTCATGGATGTCAGGCTAAAGGGCGATGGCGCCCTTGTCATCCGTTGGCGCCAATCCCTTGTCTAGGACGAGAACTCAGGCGATCTCAGACGAGAAATGGCACCAAACTGGGCAAAATCACGCAGAACGGCAAAATCACGCAGAGCAGAGACCAGGCGGGCAACGAATCAGGTGAGCGGAACGATCTCCGAAGCACGCATCCGGGCGCTGTCAGCCGTCTCGTCGTCAGGCTGCTGCTGGGAGGCCCGCTCGGCCTCGACCCTGGCGAGATAGTGCTCGATCTCCTTGGTCTGCTGATCGTCGCTCCAGCCCAGGACTTTCGCCATCAGGTCAGCGGCAGGACGGGCAGCCGACACTCCCCGGTCCCAGGTCTCGATCGAGATACGGGTGCGACGGGTCAGGACGTCGTCCAGGTGCCGGGCGCCTTCGTGGCTGGCTGCATAGACCACCTCGGCGGCCAGATAGTCATCGGCGCCCGAAAGTGCCTCTGCCAGAGCAGGATCGGCGTCGCACAGGTCGAGCACCTCGGTGGCCAGGGACCCGTAACGGTTGAGCAGGTGCTCGACCCACGCAACATGAATGCCGTAGCGGGTCGCGGTGCGGTGACGGGCGTTCCACGCCGCGTCAAAGCCCTCAGCTCCGAGCAGCGGGATTCCCTGGGTGCAGGAAGCCGGCACCCGCCCGTCGAGCCCGCGCGCGACCTCGTCGACCGCGTCGGCGGCCATCACGCGGTAGGTCGTGTACTTGCCTCCGGCCACCACCACCAGCCCCGGGGTCGGGTGCCCGACCACATGCTCGCGCGACAAGGCCGATGTGGTCTCACTCTCGCCGGCAAGCAGGGGGCGCAGGCCCGCGTAGACGCCCTCGACGTCCTCACGGGTCAGCGGGATGACCAGCGCCTTGTTGACGTGCCGCAGGATGTAGTCGATATCGCTGCTGCTGGCGGCAGGGTGTGCCTTGTCCAGCGACCAGTCGGTGTCGGTCGTGCCGATGATCCAGTGCCGGCCCCACGGTATGACGAAGAGCACCGACGTCGGGGTGCGCAGGATCAGGCCACTCTGGGACTGGATCCGGTCCCTCGGCACCACCAGGTGGATCCCCTTGCTGGCCCGGACCTGGAACTGCCCGCGCTCGCCCACCAGCGACTGGGTCTCGTCGGTCCAGACGCCGGTCGCGTTCAGGACCTGTCTGGCGCGGATCTCGAGGTCACGGCCCGTCTCGAGATCGCGGACCCTGACCCCGGTGACGCGTTCGCCCTGACGGATGAAACCCGTGACACGAGAACGGTTTGCGGCCAGGGCGCCGTACGCCACGGCGGTGCGAACCAGGAACATCGTGTGGCGGGCATCATCGACCTGCGCGTCGTAGTACTTGACCGCTCCGACCAGGGCGTCCTTGCGCAGGCTCGGCACCAGACGCAATGCCTGACGCCTGGTGAGGTGCTTGTGGCGCGGCACACCGCTCGCGGTGCCCGAGACTGCCGCGAGGGCGTCGTACAGGGTCAGCCCGGCGCCGACATACAGCCGCTCCCAGCCGTGGTGGGTGAGCGGGTAGACGAACGGGACCGGACGGACCAGGTGCGGTGCCAGCCGCTGCAGGAGGAGCCCACGCTCCTTGAGCGCCTCACGGACGAGCCGGAAGTCGAGCATCTCCAGGTAGCGCAGGCCGCCATGGATCAGCTTGCTCGAGCGGCTTGACGTGCCCGAGGCCCAGTCACGGGCCTCCAGGATCCCGACCGAGAGTCCACGGGTCACGGCGTCGACGGCAGCCCCGGCGCCCACCACCCCGCCGCCCACGATGAGGAGGTCGAGCTCGTCCTCCTGCATCGCCGACAGGGCCCGCGAACGGTCCTGCGGTGAGAGCGCCGCCGTGGCTGTCGGTCGCATCCCCCTCCGTCCCTCAGCTTCTCTGGTAGGGGGCCACGACGACCTCGACCCGCTGGAACTCCTTGAGGTCGGAGTAGCCGGTCGTGGCCATGGCGTGTCGCAGCGCACCGACGAGGTTGGTCGTGCCATCGGCCATCCGGCCCGGGCCCAGCAGGATCTCCTCGAGCGATGCAAGGGCACCGACCTCCACCCGCTCGCCGCGCGGCAGAAGCGGATGGTGTGCCTCGGAGCCCCAGTGGAAACCCCGCCCCGGAGCGTCTGTCGCGCGTGCGAGGGCCGCCCCGAGCATCACCGCATCAGCGCCACAGGCGATCGCCTTGACGATCTCCCCGCTGCGTCCCACGCCGCCGTCGGCGATGACATGCACGTAGCGACCTCCGGACTCATCCATGTAGTCGCGCCGGGCAGCCGCCACGTCGGCGATCGCCGATGCCATCGGCGCGTGGATGCCCAGCGTGAGCCGGGTCGTGTGCGCGGCACCGCCGCCGAACCCGACGAGCACCCCTGCTGCACCGGTGCGCATGAGGTGCAGCGCCGCCGTGTAGGACGAGGCACCGCCCACGATGACCGGGACGTCGAGCTCGTAGATGAAGCGCTTGAGGTTCAGGGGCTCAGCCCGGCTGGAGACGTGCTCGGCCGAGACGGTCGTGCCACGGATGACGAACAGGTCGCAACCCGCCTCCACCACGGTCTGCCAGAACTCCTGGGTTCGCTGCGGCGAGAGGGCGCCGGCCACGGTGATCCCGGCCTCCCGCACCTGACGCAGTCGCTCGGTGATCAGCTCCGGCTTGATCGGCTCGGCGTAGATCTGCTGCAACCGTGCGGTCGCGGAGGCGGAGTCGAGCGAGGCGATCTCGGCCAGCAGGAAGGTCGGGTCGTCATAGCGCGTCCACAGGCCCTCGAGGTCCAGCACCGGCAGCCCGCCGAGCTTGCCGAAGGCGATGGCGCTCTCCGGGGACATCACCGAGTCCATCGGCGCCGCTATCACCGGAAGGTCGAAGTGGTACGCGTCGATCTGCCAGGCCACGGACACCTCCTCCGGATCACGGGTGCGCCGTGACGGCACCACCGCAATGTCATCGAAGGAATAGGCCCTACGGCCTCTTTTGCCCCGCCCGATCTCGATCTGGTTCACGGGCCAAGGTTAGCGGCCCCCGCCACGGCGCTGTCAGCGCTGGCTGTAGTTGGGCGCCTCGACGGTCATCTGGATGTCGTGCGGGTGGCTCTCCTTGAGCCCCGCCGGCGTGATCCGGATGAACTTCCCGCGAGCCTGCAGCTCGGGTATCGAGGGGGCGCCCACGTAGAACATGGACTGACGCAGGCCCCCTATCAGCTGGTATGCCACGGCCCCGAGGGGGCCGCGATAGGGCACCTGACCCTCGATACCCTCGGGCACCACCTTGTCGTCATCGGTGACGTCGCCCTGGAAGTAGCGGTCCTTCGAGTAGGACTTGCCGCGCCCCCGGGACTGCATGGCACCAAGCGAGCCCATGCCGCGGTAGGTCTTGAACTGCTTGCCGCTGATGAAGACCAGCTCGCCCGGGCTCTCTTCGCAGCCCGCCAGCAGTGAGCCGAGCATCACCGTGTCGGCACCCGCCACGAGCGCCTTGGCGATGTCGCCGGAGTACTGAAGGCCTCCGTCGCCGATGACCGGGACCCCGGCAGCCTTGCAGGCAAGGGAGGCCTCGTAGATGGCCGTGACCTGCGGGACGCCGACGCCGGCCACGACACGTGTCGTACAGATCGATCCGGGGCCCACACCCACCTTGACGCCATCGGCCCCGGCGTCGACCAGGGCCTGTGCGCCCGCCCGGGTGGCCACGTTGCCACCGACGA
>JBDTWH010000023.1:0-13308 GCA_040006795.1 Actinomycetota bacterium
TCAGGGCGCTGCGCCACTTGTAGCGTCGGGCGTCGCGTCGCGCGATCCGGATCGCGATTCGCCAGCCGGCCAGCCAGCGCGCGAATCGACCTGCTGCCAAAGGTGATCCGCTGGGTCGGCTCGTCTTAGCGGGCGAGGATGCTTCTCCAGAAGCGCTGGTTGCGGTGTCCCCCGATGCGACAGGGGTGTCTTCCCGCGCCACGTCAGACCGCCGGTGCGGAGTCGAGGAGGGACTCAGCGCTAGGCGGGGTCCCGGTGCTGTCGACGATGACCCCATCGCGCAGGAACACGACGCGGTCGGCCCAGGCCGCATGCCGGGCCTCGTGGGTCACCAGCAGACCCCCGGCCCCGTTGTCGCAGCGCGCCCGCAGGACCCGAAGCACGGCCTCGCCGGTCTGAGAGTCCAGCGCCCCGGTCGGCTCGTCGGCCAGGACCAGCCGGCGATCACCCACCAGAGCGCGGGCGATGGCCACTCGCTGTTGCTGGCCCCCGGACATGTGCTCGGGGTAGCGTCCGGCCAGCTCGGGGATCCCCACAGCCTCAAGGGAGTCCAGGGCGATCCGCCGCGCCTTCCTGACTCGCATCCCGTCGAGCTCCAAAGGCAGCGCCACGTTCTCGGCCGCGGTCAGGGACGGGATCAGGTTGAAGTCCTGAAAGACGAAGCCCAGTGACCGCCGGCGCAGAGCAGCGAGGTCGCGCATGCTCATGGCCCCCACGTCGGCGCCCTCGACATAGACCGTGCCGCTGGTCGGCTGGTCGAGCCCTCCGGCCAGGTTGAGCAGGGTCGACTTGCCGGAGCCGCTCGGCCCCATGACCGCGACCAGCTCCCCCGCATACACCTCCAGGGTCACTTCGTCGAGCGCGCGCACCTCGGTCTCGTCATGTCCGTGGACGCGAGAGACGTTGTCCAGCAGCAGGATTGGGCTAGTAGTCATCGCGTCGCTCCCTTGGTGGACCGGTTCTCGTGTGAGCTTTGGGTGTCGCGGACGAGAGCCCCAGGCGCACGCGTCGCCTCCAGGGCGAGCCGGGACTCGACGTGGTCGAGCCATCGGATCTCGGCCTCGGCGGCGTAGACGAGGTTGTCCAGGACCAGGAGCCAGGCGAGCTCACTTCGGTGGTCGGGTCCGCATCCGCCAGCGTCGTCGGAGGTCGCGCGCTTGAGCTTGGTCAGGTCCTGCAGGTGGCGCAGCGTCGCGGTCCGCTGGGTCTGGACGATGCGCTGAATGTCAACGCCCGGCACGGTGACGGCCAGGGCCAGCTTGATGACGAGCTCATCGCGGGGGGTGTCGCCGCGATCGACCGGGGCGGCCCACCAGCGCTGGACCTCGGCCTGGCCCAGGTCGGTCAGGCGGTAGTTGATCCGGCCCTCGTCGTCCGCCGCCCCGGCGGCCCCGACCAGTCCGTCACGCTCCAGCCGGGCAAGGGTCGTATAGACCTGCCCCACGTTCAGCGGCCAGGTGCCTCCGGTTCGTGACTCGAACTCGCTGCGCAGCTGCGCGCCATACATCGGCTGCTGGGCCAGCAGCGCCAACAACCCCCGTCGGATCGACATCCGAAGTCCCCTCTGAGCGTCCCGTGATACTGAGTATCACCCCTGCAACCGGGACGGTATACCGAGTATGTGTCGACGTCAAGCGAGACCCGCAGCCGTTGTCACTGAGCACCAGGTCGAAGATCAGCGACACGCGCGCGACCTCGCCAAGCTGTAGGCGGTACGGAATACCCTCGCAACAGGTCCGGCGGGTACTGAAACGCGTTTGGGCTTCCCGGACATGAGGGTTAGTGGACGAGAACGAGTTCGAGCACCTGTATGCAGAACACTGGCGCGAGGTTCTCAGTTATGCCTTACGACGAATGGGAAGCCCTTCCGACGCCGCGGATGTGGCATCTGAGGTGTTCTTGGTCGTGTGGCGACGTCGCGACGAGGTGCCGGGGGCCGAAGAGTTCCGACCGTGGTTGTTCGGTGTCGCCCGCAACGTTCTGCTCAATCATCGGCGTGGCGAGCGACGGCGAGAGCGGCTGGGCGCGTTGCTGCTCAGTGCTGTCCACGAGCAGCACCCAGACACCGCCGATGTCGTCGTCGACCGTGACCAGCAGCAGGTGTTGATCGCCGCAGTGCAAGCCCTTCCCGAGCCCGATCGTGAGCTGGTCACTCTGGTTTCCTGGGAGGGACTTTCCCCGGCCGAGGCTGCCGTGGCGTTACAGATGAACCCGGTGACAGCAAGAGTGCGCCTGCATCGGGCGCGTAAGCGTCTGCGCGCGTTGCTGGAGAAACAGGCACGTCTGGAAGAGCAGAAACGCGAATGGCGAGCAGGACATGTACGAGTTGACGGGCAAGCGCCCGTCCCGGCGAAGGAGGTCACGTGAAGAACATCCAGCGACAACTGTCGCAAGCAGATCCGCTGAACCACGTTGCCTTGCATGCGCTGCCGGACGCAGCCGTCAAGGCCCTGGCACAGGAGATCGTCATGCACGAGCAGACCACAAACCCCTCTCCCATCAAGCAACCTGCCGAGATCCGCGCAGCCCGTCCACGGCGCCGCCGACGCCGCTTGATGGTGGGGCTGCTGGCCGGTATCATCGTCGTCCCCACTGCAGCGTTCGCGGTTGTGAGTGGCATGCACACCGGCTCCTTCGCGCCAAGCCCGCCCGACGGGTATGGCAGCGAGAGTTTCGCGGGGGAGGAGTATCTGAAGGCGAACGACCCGGAGATCGTCAGCGTCGTTCAGGGCCTGACCAGCGAGTTCCCGCTGCCTGCCGGCGCAAGCTACAGCCTCCTGCTCAAGCGCTGGCCGACGAAGGAGAAGGAACAAGTCCAACGAAGCGGCCTCGGCCAGGACGTGGCCTACTACGCCCACTGCGCGTGGTATGAGCATTGGCTCAACGGCGATGCGGCGCAGCGGGCCGCAGACCAGCCGACCATCGATGCCATACCGACCTGGAAGTACTGGAACTGGCCCGTTGACGGCGCCACCGGCGAGAACCCTGGTCTTGACTCGTTGAACGGGATCGCCGCCGAAACCCGAGTCGGTAAGACGACCAAGATCACTCAGGAGATCAAAGTCAACTGCGGCTACGGGCCAGAGATGTGGGAGGAAACCCCCAACCCTTCGCCCAAGCGCTGACGCCGGCGTGGGAAGCTGCCCGAGACCTCCTCGCCAGCTAGTCGAAGACGCGGTGGACCTTGTGGTTGGCCGCCTGTGCGCGAGGACGCACGGTCATCCGGTCGATGTTGACGTGAGAGGGCCGGGTCGCCACCCAGGCCACGCAGTCGGCGATGTCCTCCGAGGTCAGCGGCTCGGCCACCCCCGCATACACGGCGTCGGCCTTTGCCTGGTCGCCGTCGAAACGGGTGAGTGCGAAGCCCTCAGAGCGCACCATGCCCGGTGCGATCTCGCACACCCGCACGGGCTGGTCCCACAGCTCCAGCCGCAAGGTATCAACGACCGCTCGGACCGCGAACTTGGCTGCGACGTAGCCGCCCCCGCCCTCATAGGCAACCTGACCAGCCGTCGACCCCATCATCACGATCTGCCCCCCCGCCGTCACGAGTGCGGGCAGCAGTGCCTTGGTCACGGCAACGACCCCTAGGACGTTGACCTCGTACATCGCCCGCCACTGGTCAAGGTCGGACCGGGCAACGGGGTCGGCTCCGAACGCGCCGCCGGCGTTGTTGACGAGGAGGTCACAGCGCTCGCCGACCTCGGCTGCGAGCGCAGCCACGTCGTCGACCGAGGTCACATCGCACGTCACCGCCCGGCCGCCGATCTCCGCGGCCAGGGCCTCGATACGGTCTGCCCGCCGGGCTGCGCACACGACCTCGAACCCTTCGATGGCGAGTCGGCGAGCCGTGGCGGCTCCAATACCGCTACTCGCTCCGGTCACTACTGCCAGGGGTCGCGTCATCTGATTCACCCGCCCAGTATTCACACCCGCCGAGAACATAGGCTGCGCGGGTGAGTGGTCCCCGTCCTCGTGCCCTGCCCGTTCCGTCCGGGGTCGCTGCGCTCGGGGTCATGGACGACCTCAAGGCCGCTCTCCAGGGCTCCGGCCCGCCCGTTGCCCCACACGCTGCCGGCAGCCCCCCACAGCCGATACCCGATGGGCCCATCGACCTTCCTGAGGACCTTTCGCTCACGATCGGCACGTCAGGGTCCACCGGAGCCCCCAAGCTGGCAATGCTGACCAGCAACTCCCTGCGCGCGTCTGCAGATGCCACCCATCGGCGGCTGGGCGGACAGGGCCAGTGGCTCCTGGCGCTGCCGGCCCATCACATCGCCGGAATCCAGGTCCTGATCCGTTCCGTGGTCGCCGGCACGACACCGGTCTGCATGGATCTTGCGGGAGGTTTCACCACCTCGGCGTTCGCCAGTGCCAGCACCGAGATCACCCCTGGCACAAGGGCATACACCGCCCTCGTACCGACCCAGCTCGTCCGGCTCCTCGCCTCTGCCGACGCCTGCCGGGCGCTCACCCGCTTTACCGCCGTGCTGCTCGGTGGCGCAGCAGCACCAGCCAGCCTGCTGGCACGGGCGCACAGCTTCGGGGTCCGGGTTGTCACCACCTACGGCATGAGTGAGACGGCCGGCGGCTGCGTGTATGACGGCCGTGCTCTCGATGTCAGCCGGGTGCAGCTCGACGACGACGGCCGTATCCGGCTCGGCGGCGCCACGCTCGCACAGGGCTACCTCGGCGAACCAGAGCTCACCGCGGAGTCGTTCAGCCGTGACTCGACCGGCGTGGCATGGTTTCGCACCGATGACGTCGGCCACCTCGACGGTGGCAACCTCATCGTCGACGGCCGTATCGACGACCAGATCAATACTGGCGGCCTCAAGGTGGTTCCGGGGCTGGTCGAGGCGGCGCTGGTCCAGCTCGACACCATCGCCGAGGCCGTCGTGGTGGGCAGTCCTGATCAGGAATGGGGCCAGGTCGTCAGTGCGGCAGTGGTGGTCACTGACGGCAACCGGCCGCCGACGCTTGACGAAGTGCGCGGCCAGCTCCGCGGCCTACTGCCTGATCATGGTCTGCCGCGGCGGCTGGCAATCTTGGCCGAGCTCCCCCTGCGCGGCCCCGGAAAGCCTGACCGGGCCGCGGTCCGCAGGCTTTTCGCCCAGAGCCGCTGACCCGCGGGCGAGACGTGGCGCCCGGCTCGTAGCACCAGGTCCATGGCAGAATTACAGTTCAGGACCACATCAGGCAATCAAGCAAGGAGGTCGGGATGCTCAAGGTGCTTCTTTTCCTCATTCCGTTCGCCCTGACCATCTACTCGGTGATCGACGCCATCCAGACCGAGGACACCCGAGTCCGGCATCTACCCAAGATCGTCTGGATTCTGCTGATCGTTCTCTCAGCCCCGTCCGGGATCGGTGCCGTAGCCTGGCTTGTCACCGGAAGGCAGAAAGGCCCCCGAAGCGGACGCCGAGGGTCAAGCTACCCGGCGGCACCCCGTGGCCCCGACGATGATCCGGACTTCCTTCGCAGCCTGTGAGCACGGAAGTATTCTGCGGAGTGCGACGGCAGGTACCCGCCCGGCCGCAACCGCGTGTCACCTGACCGCTAGAGAGCTGAGCGAGAACAACCCATGGCCACGTTGTCACAGTGGGTCGAGGGCTCCCGTCCCCGAACCCTGCCTGCCGCCGTCGCACCCGTTCTGGTCGGTACCGGCGCCGCCTACGCCCTCCACGCGGGCGACGCAGCCTTTGCCCTGCTGGCCCTGCTTGTCTCACTGGCGCTGCAGCTGGGCGTGAACTACGCCAACGACTACTCCGACGGCATCCGCGGCACCGATCAGGATCGGGTGGGCCCGGTGCGACTCGTAGGCCAGGGCCTGGCCAGGCCCGGTGACGTCAAGGCTGCGGCGATCATCTGCTTTGGCGCCGCGGCCGTGATCGGTCTGGCCCTGGTCGCCCTCAGCGGCGCCTTCGCGATGCTGCTGGTGGGTGCCGCCTCGATCGTGGCCGCCTGGTACTACACCGGGGGGAAGAGACCGTACGGGTACTCCGGGCTGGGCGAGGTCTTCGTCTTCGTGTTCTTCGGTCTGGTGGCAACCCTGGGCACGACCTACACCCAGGCGGGCACCGTCAGCCTCGCCGCGATCGCCGGCGCGGTCGGGGTGGGCGCTCTCGCTTCGGCGATCCTGGTCGCCAACAACCTGCGCGACATACCGACCGACGAGTCACATGGCAAACGGACGCTTGCGGTTCGCCTGGGCGACGCCCGGACCCGCTGGCTGTATGCCGTGCTGGTGATCGTCGCCCTCGCCTGCGTCGTGCTGGCCGGCGTCATCCACCCGAGCGCTCTGATCGCCCTGCTGTCCTTCGTCCTGGCGATCCCGTTGCTCCGGCGGGTCCTGGGCGGCGCCCTCGGCAGGGACCTCGTCCCGGTGCTGTCGGGGACAGGACGCTTCGAGCTTGTCTATGGCCTGCTGCTGGCCATCGGGCTGGCGGCAGCGCCCCACCTGGGCTGACCCACCCAAGCCGAGCTGAGCCGACCACACCGAGCGAACGCGACAGGTTGGACTGTCCCACCCAACACCTGGCTGAACGCGATCAGGGGTGAGCGGAGTCCTCGTCAGCCAGTGCGTCCTCGACGGTCTCGTCAGTCTCGTCAGTTTCGTCAGTATCTTCAGCCAGAACCGCAGACTGAGCCTGCTCTGCCCGCCGTGCACGCACGTCGACGCGGCGAGCGATGCTGGCGCTGAACTGCGCCCGCGGACCCTGAAGCACGAAATACGAGACAACCATGGAGCCGATCGCCGAGAGACCGAGCAGCCACCACTGCTGGCTCGCATCTCGCAGGCCCAGCAGCCACAGGGCGCAGAAGAGCCCGAAGAAGATCATCAACCGCAACACCGTGTAGCGCGCCATGCTCACATCCCCGAGTAAGAGTGCTGGCCGACGAAGTACACGTTCACGACCATGTAGTTCACCAGAATGGCACCATAGCCCGCGAGCGCAAGATAGTTTGCCGCCCGGGGCGACCATCCCGTCGTCGCGCGGGCGTGAAGGTAAGCCGCGTAGACGACCCAGATGACGAACGTCCACACCTCTTTGGGGTCCCAGTTCCAGTAATGGCCCCACGCCTGCTCGGCCCAGATGGCACCGGCGATGAGGGTGAAGGTCCACAGCGGGAACGCCACCGCATGGACCTGGTATGCCGTCCGGTCCAGGGACCGAGCCGGAGGCAGAGCGCTGTTCACGACGGTCCTGACGTGTGACATCGACAGGGGGTCTCGGGCGGCCTGTGACTCCAGCCAGGTCTTGACCAGGTGCAGGATGGTCACGCTGAACGCGATGGTGAAGAGCGCCACCGCGAACGTGGCCACGGTGACGTGAATGACGAGCCAGACACTCTTGAGCGAGGGCAGCAGCTCACTGGCATCGGTGTAGAAGACCGTGATAGCCAGTCCGAGCGTCAGAAGCACCGGGCCGATGACGAAGAGCCCCAGCCAGCGCAGGTCCCGGCGGAGGCTGATCGCGACGAAGGCGACGACCACGAACATGCATCCGACGAGGGCGAACTCGAACATGTTGCCCAGCGGTGGGCGATGAACGGACCAACCCCTCATGGCCGCCGCTGCGATCAGCAGAACACCACCCAGCCGGGTGAGCATCATCGCGATACCGGCGGCCTTTCGCGACCGGGGCCGTGGCAGGCCTGGCCCGCCATCGGCGACAACGGTGCCTGAGGCCCGCTCTGAGCCCTCGTCAGGGCCGTTGGCGCGGACCCCGTCTGGGGCGTTGGCGGAAAACCCTTCAGGATCAGTACCCGGATAATCCGGGGCATCGTCTGCACCGTCTGAGGGCCCGGCGCCGGCCAGTGCCGGCTCCTTCCGGGGCTGAGGCGCCGACGCCGGGACCCTGGGGGCTGCTCCGGCCAGATCGAGCGCGAACGCGATCATGGCGAGGGTGAACACCAGCATCGCCGAGTAGACGGCGAGGTTGGCGTACTGCGCGAGAGTCTGGTTCGTCATGGCTTGATGCCGCTCCCATCAGTGCTGGTGCCTGCCGTGCTGGTGCCTGCCGTGCTGGTGCCTGCCGTGCTGGTGTCTGCCGTGCTCGTGATGCACGTGGTGCTGGTGCTGCCTGTGACGCTGGTGTTGCCTGTGACGCTGGTGCTGGTGGTGCTCATACCTGTGGTGCTGGTAGACGTGCGGCCGGTGCGCTGTGCGATGGCCCTGAGCAGGTCCTCGATGGTTGCCGCGAACCCGGGGTCCTCACCCTTGGCGAGACCACCGATCGAGACCAGGGTTCGTCGCCCACTCGGCTGCACGCGGACGAACACCCGGCGACGCCGGATCATCAGCGAGGCAATCAGCCCACCCAGCGCGGCAATGGCGCCAAAGAGCGCTAGCAGCTTGCCGGGATCGTAGCGAATCGAGAGCCCGGCCCAGCGCTGGACCGTATCGAAGGTGATGCTTCCCCGACCCCCTGGTAGCGAGATGGTCTGGCCCTGCTTCAGCAGCAGCCGCAGCGGCTCGCCCGTGGTGTTCTTGAGCTGTGTCATCTTCTCGGTGCTCAGGGTGTAGACCGACTGAGGTCGCCCCTGCGGAAAGAGCTGGCCCTCGTAGACCCCGAGCGCCAGGGCGGGGTTCTTGAGGCCGGGGAAGAACGAGGACGGCCCGGCATCCTGGTCGAGGTACTCCGAAGGCAGGAAGAACCCGAAGAAGCCCAGCTGTTCAGGGCTGGCCGCCGGGACCTTGACCGCGCCCACCGACCTGTAGTTCGCGTCCTGGGGCAGGAAGGGCGTGGCCTCGTGCAGCAGCACCTTCCCGGCGGCGTCACGCACGGTGATGACCGGGGCATAGCCGTTGCCCAGCAGGAACACCGACGTCCCTTCGAAGCTCAGCGGCCCGTTGACCTTCAGGATCTGATGGATCTGCGGAGCATCCGGACTGGTCTGGGTGCGCGTGTATGCCGTGAAGTCGCGCGGCGCGCCCTGCTGCGCGCCGATGCTGTGCTCCTCGAAGGTGACATCAAGCCTGTCGAGGGCAACGACGAACGGCGACAGCGCCTCGGTGTCGACCCAGGGGCCCGGGTCGAAGGTGTCGTAGGCCGAGATGGTGTTCGAGAAGGTCTTGCCGGTGACCAGGATGCGGTCGCCCCGCCATCCGAACAGGTGCCCCACGGCCACCCCCACGATGACGACGATCAACGCGACGTGGAATGCCAGGTTGCCGGTCTCGCGCAGGTAGCCGGTCTCTGCGCTGAGCGACAGCTCTTCGGAGCGAGTCCGCCATCGCCTGCCCGGCGAGATCCTCGCCGTCAGGCGCCTGGTGAGGGAGCGTCCACCCCGCTCCCGGCGTCCCGTCAGCACCTCTCGCGCGACCTGGAGCACAACCTCTGGCGTCCCGTCGACCTCGACCTGGCCATGTTCGGGGAGCCGTTCCAGGTGAAGGGGTGCCCGGGGGGGCTGCGCCAGCATCGCCCGCCAGTGGATCTTGGAACGGGGAACCACACAGCCGACCAGCGAGATGAACAGCAGCAGGTAGATGGCGGCGAACCACGGCGAGGAGTAGACGTCGAAGAAGCCCAGGCGATCGAGCCATGGGCCGCTCCCCTGGTGGCGAGCCAGGTAGTCCGCTACTCGTCCGGCATCAATGTTGCGCTGCGGCCAGATCGAGCCCGGTACCGCTCCGATCGCGAGCAGCAACAACAGGAACAGCGCAGTCCGCATGCTTGTGAGCTGCCGCCAGGCCCACCTCAGCATTCCGAGTGGGCCGAGCTTCGGCTGGGTCACCTCGCTCTCGTCGGGACGGGTGTCCATCTTGCTCTGCGTCATGGCAGAAGCCTCTTCACCCTGGGAGCCTCGTCACGCAGGAACCACCTCTGCACGGGCCCGGGCCGTCCGCACCGGGTCATCACAGCACCGTCCTGAACTGTTCGACCAGGCGGGACTGCATCGAGGTGGTCACGACCTCCCACAGGCCGGTCACGAGCAGGATCCCGACGACAAGCAGAAGCAGTCCACCGGCGATCTGGATGCCGCGGTAGTGCTCGCGAAGCCACCGTGAGGCCAGCCCGGCACGGGAGTAGCCGGCGGCGATGAGCAGGAAGGGCACACCGAGGCCCAGCGAGTAAGCCGTGGCGAGCCCCACTCCGCGGGCGATGACATGCTGGTCGCCGGACAGCGCGGTCGACATCGCGATGATCGCGCCGAACGTCGGCCCGGTGCAGGGAGCCCAGCCAAGGCCGAAGACCATACCGAGCAGAGGCGCTCCCGCCAGACCGGCGGCCGGCTTCCACCCAGGCCGTAACGTGCTCAGCCTGCCGCTGCCAAGAAACAACAGCGCCATGAGGATCACGAGAACGCCGCCGACTCTCATCAGCAGGCTCTGGTGTTCCCTCATCACGGTGCCCGCCGCCGAGACGGTCACGGCAACGGCGATGAACACGAAGCTGAACCCCAGCACGAACAACAGTGCCCCGAGCATGAGCCGCCCCCGGCTTCGCTGCTCGAGGCTGACGCCGGACAGCCCTGTCACGTACCCGAGGAAGCCCGGCACCAGGGGCAGGACGCACGGGGAGGCGAAAGAGACCAGCCCCGCCGCTACGGCAACGAGGACTGCCAGTGGCAGTGCCCCGGACGTGATGGCGCCCGCGGCGTCAGCGCTCACGCCTTCTCGCCGAGCACGTCGTTGACGAGGCCGGTCAGGGTGTCGGCGGTGACCGGCCCGGAGACGCGTGCGGCGATTCGTCCCTGACGGTCCAGAACCAGCGTGGTCGGCGTGGTGTTCGCCTTCCCGCGCAGGGAGAGCAGGGTCGCCCCGCCGTCGTCCCGCAGCGAGGGGTAGGTGATCTTGGCGGCACGCACGAAAGCCAGGGCCGTCTCGACGCCGTCACGGGAGTTGATGCCCATGAACTGCACCGGTTTGCGGGCCACGTCGAACCGCGACCAGACCTGCTGCAGGTGCGGCATCTCGGCCACGCACGGGCCGCACCACTGACCCCACACGTTCAGGACCAGCACCTGGTTCCTGGCATCCGAGACTCGCCATGGCTTGCCCTGCAACGTCCTGCCCCTCAAGGTCAGCGGGCTGGAGCGGCTGTCCGGGGCGAGACGCTCGATGCTGCCGTCACCGGAGACATAGCCCTTGCCGTCGCCGGACCTGGCCTGCGCCGCGATCGAGCCGGCGTCAGAGCCACAGGCTGCCACTGCGAACATGCTCGCCAATCCGAGGGTGAGCGCGACGGTACACGTGAGTCGGCGGCTCATCGACGGATCCAAGCTCATGCTCCAGCGGTATTGCGTGCTCCCGGCAGCAGTGCCGCAGCGGGCTCGCTGTACATGATCGACGCGAGCTCGTCATCCGCGAACGTCAGCGATGTCAGGGAGGCCAGCGAGCACTCACGGGCGCGGGGATCGTGCCAGAGGTGACGTCCCTCCAGCTGGGAGCGCACCGTCCACACCGGCAGCTGATGGGAGACGATCACCGCCTCATGACCCCGGGCCAGGCCGCGTACCTCGGCGATGGCCGCAAGCATCCGGTCGGCGATCTCCCGGTAGGGCTCCCCCCACGACGGCTTGAAGGGGTTGACCAGCTTGGCCCAGTGCTTCGGATACTTCAGCGACCCGTCACCCACCCCGAACGTCTTGCCCTCGAAGTAGTTGCCGGCCTCGATGACTCGCTCGTCGGTGATGATCGGGACACCATGCGCGGACGCGATCGGCGTTGCCGTCTCCTGGGCGCGGTCCAGAGGCGAGGCGACGACCACGGTCACGTCGTGCTGACTGAGATGGGCTGCAACCGTCTCAGCCATCTCACGGCCCAGGTCCGAGAGGTGGAAGTCAGGCAGCCGGCCGTAGAGCACGCCCGTGGGGTTGTGCACCTCGCCGTGCCTCATCAGGTGCACGACGGTGCGTTCGGGACCCTCGTCCATCGTCATGAGGGGACTGTCGCAAGCGAGTCCCTCACCGCTCGCGCCGCCGCAGGCAACGCGGCGATGACACGGTCGACGGCCGCATCATCGTGAGAGGCGCTGACGAACCAGGTCTCGAACGCGCTGGGGGGCAGGTGCACGCCCTGGCTGAGCATGGACTGGAAGAACGCTGTGAAGGCCTGTCCCTGCTGAGCCCTGGCCTCGTCGTAGTTGGTCACGGCGCCCTCCCTGAAGAAGATGCTGAACATGCTGCCGGCCCATTGGACCACATGCGGTATGCCGAGGCTAGTGAACTCTGCCGACGTCGCGCCGGCGATGGCTGTGCTCACAACCCCGAGCCGGTCGTAGACCTCCGGGGTGCAGGCCTGGAGCGTCGCCAGGCCGGCCGCCGTGGCCACCGGGTTACCCGACAGCGTTCCGGCCTGGTACACGGGCCCGTCAGGGGCAAGCATGGCCATGATCTCGGCGCGCCCACCGAACGCTGCTGCGGGGAAGCCACCACCCATCACCTTGCCGAAGGTGAACATATCGGGCGCGCCACCTGCGTAGGGACCCTCGAGGCCATACCAGCCCGAGGCGCTGCAACGGAATCCGGTCATCACCTCGTCGGAGATCAAGAGCGCCCCGTACTGCGTAGTCACCCGTCGGAGAGCCTCGGTGAAGCCGGCCAGCGGCGGGACGATCCCCATGTTTCCCGGGCAGGCCTCGGTGATCACGGCCGCGATCCGGTCGCCGTGCCGGGCGAAGGCTGCCTCGAGGGCAGGAACATCGTTGTAGGGCAGGACGATCGTCTCGCCGGCGCTCGACGCGGGGACCCCGGCAGAGTCGGGGAGGGCGAACGTGGCAAGACCACTGCCCGCCGAGGCCAGGAGAGCGTCCACGTGTCCGTGGTAGCAGCCGGCGAACTTCACCACCGCGGATCGACCGGTGAACCCTCGCGCCACCCGCAGGGCGCTCATCGTCGCCTCTGTCCCGCTGCTGACCAGGCGCACCTGCTCGACGGGCGGCACCCTGGCCACGATCTCCTCGGCCAGCGCGACCTCGTTCTCGCTCGGGGTCCCGAAGCTGAACCCCTTGAGCGCTGCCGCCTGAACCGCCGCCAGCACGTCGGGGTGTGCATGCCCCAGAATCATGGGGCCCCAGGAGCAGACCAGGTCGACGTACTCGCGGCCGTCCACGTCGGTGAGGTACGGCCCGCTTCCGCTGGACATGAACCTCGGCGTCCCGCCAACCGCCCGAAAGGCACGCACGGGGCTGTTGACCCCGCCCGGAGTCACCGCGGCTGCGCGGGTCAGCAGCGCCAGGGAAGCGGGCGCGTCATAGGGGTACGGGGTCTGAGGAGTGATCATGGCAACCATCATCTCAGTCGAAGCGCACTCAGCCTCACCGGTTGCCCTGCCTCGTCGGCTGCCCTGCCCCATCGGCT
>JBDTWH010000024.1:0-2660 GCA_040006795.1 Actinomycetota bacterium
CGGCCAGCCGCTGGATGACCCGGCCAGGAGGCGATGTATGGCGCGCCGTTGCCTGGCCGTGTAACCAAGCTGCTCCAGCATCCGCCGTGTGCAGACACGGGAGTTGCCGCCGGCCTTCTTGGGCGAGACCGTGACCAGAGGGTCCTTCGCGCCACGGCGCCGTGCCTCCTCGCACCTGGACAGGAGGACCTCGAACGCGGCCACCAGGTGGAGGGCGTCGACCTGCTCAGAGGTGAGCCCGACCTCAGCTGCGGCCCAGTGCTCGAACCTGCCTCGGCCAACCACGCGGCTCATGCCGCGCCCATTGCATCCAGGTTCCACCAGCGGATAGGTCGACCGGCCGGCACCCCTGTCATCCCGTGAAGCAAGTCGGACTGAACAGCCCGGGCCGACCCGGTCGCCCCTCGGGTGGCGACCCCGCGCAGACTGACGAACAGCTCCAACGGGAGCATCGTTCGAGCCTTCTGCTCGTGGGCGAAGAGCCACGTCATGGCCGCGATGAGCTCATCGGTGGAGTGGTCGGCGGTCACCACGACCTGGGCGCTGGAGCCCAAGGGGGTCACGCAGGTCGAACCCCGTGTGCAGATGTCCTCCTGCGCAACCAGCCAGAGGCTGTCTCGTTGCGGGGAGTGATCAGACAGCGGCGGACAGGCGCTCAGTGCGCCCCACAGCCGCTGGCCGAGTTGTGGTGACTCCTTCGGGTTCATGTCTTCCCCTAGTCGTGTCATGGTCCGTGATGTTGAGAGATGCTGAAGATCGTTTCTAGATCATAAAATACCAGTTGTACCGGTAGAATGAGCGATGAGATAGTAGTCTGTGCGTTCAGGTGGAGAAGCATCCGATGGAGGCGCGTTTGGTATGCCGGCCGGGTGCGTGCCAGGAGGCAGCGAACCGCCTATCGTCGAGCCGTGGGAGAGACCGCAGTGGACGAGCTGAGCCTGAAGGTGGCCGCGGAGGTGCGCGCCTGGATGGCTCGCCGAGGCGTCCGTCAAGAGACCCTGGCCGCTCAGATAGGCCTGAGCCAGTCGGCGCTGTCCATGCGGCTTCGGGGCCGGACCCGGTGGACGATCAACGACCTGGCTTCCGTGTCCGAGGCCCTCGACGTCCCGATGGCCACCCTGTTGGCGCCTCCGACCAGCAACTGACCCGTCGCGGGGGCCGACAGCGAGCAGGACCGAGCCGGCCAGGTCATCGATGACGGCTGGGCAGATCCTCGTTCTGTCGTGCACACTCTCCATAAGCACGGCAAGGTCGCCCTGGCGGTCAGGTCCGGTTGAATGAGTTGTGTTCACGAACGTTCCTCCCGTGGTGCAGCGCCGAGCTGATCGCTTCCCACGCTCCATGGGCTGGCCGGCAGGGGGTAGGTGACGGCAGGTGACTGAAGGTGACTACGACGACGACGCCCCGGCGGCTGAACCGCTGAAAGTTGCGCGTCTACGCCTCGGCTGGAGCCAGGCCTCAGCCATGCGCCGATTCCAGGACGCGGTCACCCGACATGGCGCCACTGCGCCCTCAGGCGCCTCGCTCAAGCGGATGTTCGCCTACTGGGAGGCGGGCGATCGCGCGGTGACGGTCCCGGCATACCGGGATGCCTTCGTTGACATCTACGGCGCGCCACCGGAGTTTCTGGGGTTCGCGCCTCCCGACAGCTCAGGACGGATAGACGAGATCCGTTGCAGCCGCATCGAACTCGTCAACGTCGACGCGGACCTTGTCGCGCTGTTCGAGTCGCAGACGCAGTACCTGCGCCTGCTCGACCGGCGCCTGGGATCGGCCGCTCAGGCGGCGCTGGCGGAATCGCACGTGGCCCAGATCGACTCGGTTCTTCACCGATCCGTTGGGGCAAAGCGAAACTCGTTGGCCGCGGCACTTGCCGAAGCAGCGGCCCTCGCCGGATGGCAGGCGCTGGATCGTGCCGACCTGCAGACGGCGTGGGACTTCCACGAGACAGCCAGGAGCGCGGCACAAGAGAGCGGCTCGCCATCCGTCCTGGCGCACGTCATCGCCCAACAGGCCTTCGTAATGCTGGATGCCAACAAGCCCGATCTTGCCGTGGACGCCATGACCCAAGCCGGCGCCCACGCCTCAGCCGTGCCCCCGCTGATGCGGTCCTGGCTCGCCGCGGCCGAGGCCGAGGCGCTGGCCGCAGCGGGGCGCGCGGACGCGGCCAGACGACGGATCGACCAAGCCCAGGACCTGCTCTGCGACGAGGGGAGTGACGAGCTTCCGTATCTGATGCTCACCGAAGAGCACCTGGCACGTTGGCGGGGCCACTGTCTGGCTCGCCTCGGTGATCCCGAGGCTGTTGTCTCGCTGCCGCGAGCGCGCGGATCGGAGGGTGACTCGGTGCGTGCGGCCACGAGCCTTCACGCCGACTTGGCGCTGGCCCTGCTTTGCGCTGGGTCGGTCCGCGAGGCAGGGGAGGAGGCCAGGTTGGCGCTAGAAATGGCAGAGCGCTACGGGTCAGCCCGCCAGCGCAACCGGCTACTCGCGATCCTGGCCCGATCCCAGAGCCAGGTAGTGCAGCAGCCCGACCAGGGTCCCTGAGTTCCGCACCTTGCCAGAGGCGATGAGTGTGGGAATCTCTCGCACCGGGACCCACTCGTACTTGCCCTCGTCGAGCTCTGTTGGCTCCCCGACATGCTCGACGCCACGAGCCA
>JBDTWH010000025.1:0-14073 GCA_040006795.1 Actinomycetota bacterium
CTTCCTTATCAGGGAAGCGCTCTAACCGTCTGAGCTATAGGCCCGTTCGCCATATCCAGCGCGCCAGACCTTCAAGTCCAAAGTCACAGGCGCGCGACGCCCGACGTTACCTCACGGTTGTCGTCTGCAGCAAAACGACCCCGAAGACGCCCGCCAGCTGCAGGGGAGTGGAAGGGGTTTCAGTCGTCAGTCAGGGTGATCTGGAGGCCGCCGACGAGGCTCGCGCAGACGTTGTACAGGAACGCGCCCAGCGTTGAGATCGCCGTGACCAAGATGACGTCGATGACCGCGATGACGATCGCCAGTGACGCCACGCGGCCAAGCCCGATGTAGTTCATGAGATCGAACTTGGTGCCGTTGGTCGTGTTCAGGACACCCTCGACGGTTCGGTTGATGTCCGTGAAGACGCCCATGCTGGACAGAATCATCCACAAGACGGCGACCATGACAACCGCGGCGATACCGACGGCAACCGACAACAAGAATGACAGCTTCATGACTGTCCACGGGTCGACGCGCGAGACGCTGAGCTTGACCCGGCGAGGTGCCAGGGGGCGCCCGCCGCCAGGAAGGGTCGGCGACCCGCCCCTCTGAAAGGGGTCAGGCGACCCGTCCGCGCGTACTGCCGTGCCGCTCGGGCCAACAGTGCTCACTCGCTACCTCCTGAGTCCTCGTCCGCATTGTTGTCATCAACATCGGCGTCGTCAGCATCGGCGCTGTCCGCTCTATTGTCGTCCGAATCAAGGGCAAACGTTACGCCATCGGGTCCCTTTGCGCCTTCAGACGCACTGTCTGTCAACGGCGGCAGGTCTGTCTCGGTTATGGCACCAGCGTCCGGCGCCGAGTCCTCCGGCGCGCCCTCGGCGCCACCCAGGACCTTGTCCAGCACGACATCGATCCCGCGGTCGGCGTTGCGCGCCACCGCGACGATCGAGTCATGTTTGTCAGGGGTGGCGAACTGCACACCCATGGTGTTGCGACCGGTTCGGCGCACCTCGTCGACCCGGGAGCGGACGATCTTGCCCTTCTCCATCACCACCATGACCTCGTCCTCGCCATCCACGGTCAGGGCTCCGACCAGGTCACCTCCCCGCTCGGAGAGCTGAGCGACCCGGACTCCGAGGATGCCCCGTCCCTTGGCTGTGTAGTCCGAGGCCAGGGACCTCTTGGCGAGACCGTTCTCGAACACCACGAACACGTCCGGATCAGAGCCGTTCACGATGACACTCATCGAGAGCAGGTAGTCGCCGGGACGGAACTTCATGCCCGTGACGCCACTGGTGGAACGCCCCATCGGGCGCAGCGTCTTGTCGTCGGCGGTGAACCGGACCGACTGGCCCTTGACCGAGACGAGCAACAGGTCATCGTCGTCCGAGCCGACGTTCGCGCCGACCAGCTCGTCACCCTCGCGCAGATTGACGGCGATCAGGCCACCCGAGCGGTTCGAGTCGTACTCCGAGAGGCGGGTCTTCTTGACCAGGCCCCTGCGGGTGGCGAGCACCAGGTAGGGGTCGGTGACGTAGTCGCGCAGAGCCAGGACCTGGGCGATCTGCTCACCGGGCTGGAAGGCAAGGAGGTTGGCGACGTGCTGACCCTTGGAGTCACGTCCGGCCTCGGGCAGCTCGTAGGACTTCGCACGGTAGACCCGGCCGAGGTTGGTGAAGAACAGCAGCCAGTGGTGAGTCGTCGTGATGAAGAAGTGCTCCACGATATCGTCGCCACGCAGGTTTGCGCCCTTGACGCCCTTGCCGCCGCGGTGCTGGGAGCGATACAGGTCGACCTTGGTGCGCTTGGCATAGCCGCCCCGGGTGATGGTGACGACCACGTCCTCCTGCGGGATAAGGTCCTCCATCGACATGTCACCGTCGAACGGCACAATCTTGGTCCGGCGATCGTCGCCGTACTTGGCGACGATCTCGGCGAGCTCCTCGCTGATGATCGTGCGCTGACGCTCAGGTGAGGCCAGGATCGCGTTGAACTCGTCGATCATCGCCTGGAGCTCGTCGTGGCGGTCGATCAGCTTCTGGCGCTCGAGCGCAGCCAGCCGGCGGAGCTGCATGTTGAGGATCGCCTGAGCCTGTAGCTCATCGATGCCGAGCAGCTCGATCAGCCCGTCGCGCGCGACCTCGACCGTGGCTGAGCGACGGATCAGGGCGATGACCTCATCAAGGGCGTCAAGAGCCTTGAGCAGCCCGCGCAGGATGTGGGCCTCCTCCTCCGCCTTGCGCAGCCGGAATGCCGTCCGGCGCTGGATGACGTCCATCTGGTGGTCGACCCAGTGGCGGATGAACGCGCTCAGTGGCAGCGTGCGGGGCACGCCGTCCACCAGGGCCAGCATGTTGGCACCAAAGGTGGTCTGCAGCTGGGTGTGCTTGTACAGGTTGTTCAGCACGACTTTGGCCACGGCGTCACGCTTCAGCACGACCACCAGGCGCTGGCCGGTGCGGCCCGAGGTCTCGTCGCGGATGTCGGCGATCCCGGCAAGGCGACCATCCTTGACCAGCTCGGCGATCTTCTGGGCCAGGCTGTCCGGGTTGACCTGGTACGGCAGCTCGGTGACCACCAGGCAGATGCGGTTCTGGATCTCCTCGACCTCGACCACCGCACGCATGATGATGGAGCCTCGCCCGGTGCGGTACGCCTCCTCGATACCTTTGTGGCCCAGGATGAGTGCGCCGGTGGGGAAGTCCGGGCCCTGGATCTGGGTCATCGCATAGCCAAGGAGCTCTTCACGGGGGGCGTCGGGGTGCTGCAGGAACCACTGGGCTCCGGCGGCAACCTCACGAAGGTTGTGTGGCGGGATCTGGGTGGCCATACCGACCGCGATCCCGGCCGAACCGTTGACCAGGAGGTTTGGGAACCTGCTCGGCAGGACGGTTGGCTCCTGGGTCTTGCCGTCGTAGTTGTCCTTGAAGATGACGGTGTCCTGGTCGATGTCGCGAACCATCTCCATGGCCAGGGCGGCCATCCGGCACTCGGTGTATCTCGGCGCGGCAGCCGGGTCGTCACCGGGGGAGCCGAAGTTGCCCTGCCCGTCGACCAGCGGGTATCGAAGCGACCAGTCCTGCACCAGCCGCACCAGGGCGTCGTAGATGGAGGCGTCGCCATGGGGGTGGTACTGGCCCATGACCTCGCCGACGACGCGCGAGCACTTGTTGTAGCCGCGGTCGGGGCGGTACCCCCCGTCATACATCGCGTAGACGACCCGACGATGCACGGGCTTCAGGCCGTCGCGCACGTCCGGCAGCGCCCGGCTGACGATGACGGTCATCGCGTAGTCGATGTAGCTGCGCTGCATCTCCAGGTTGATGTCGACCGGCTCGACGCGGTCGTGCTCAATGATCGGTGGCTGCTCGGTCACTCGCTGTCCTTACTCTCCGGTGCTTCTATCTGCAGGTATCGCGCGGCGCCAGTCTGACCTGGCGCGGAGCCGACTGTGGGTGGGGCTAGATATCGAGGAAGCGGACGTCGCGAGCGTTGCGCTGGATGAAGCTGCGCCGGCTCTCGACGTCCTCACCCATCAAGATCGCGAAGATCTCGTCCGCGGCCGCGGCATCATCCAGGGTGACCTGGAGCAGGATGCGGTGCGCGGGGTCCATCGTGGTCTCCCACAGCTCCTGGTAGTCCATCTCACCCAGACCCTTGTAGCGCTGGATGCCGGCCTCTTTGGGCAGCCGCCACCCACGGCTCTGGCCGGCCGTGATCATCACGTCACGTTCACGGTCCGAGTAGGCGTACTCGTGCGGGTGGTTGCTCCACTTCAGGCGGTAGAGCGGCGGCTGTGCGAGGTAGACATACCCGGCCTCGATCAACGGGCGCATGAACCGGAACAACAGGGTGAGCAACAGCGTCCGGATATGCAGGCCATCCACATCGGCGTCGGCCATCAGAACGATCTTGTGATAGCGCGCCTTGGCCAGGTCGAAGTCCTCACCGATCCCGGTGCCGAAGCCTGAGATGAGGGCCTGGACCTCGTTGTTGGCCAGGATCTTGTCGATCCGGGCCTTCTCGACGTTGAGGATCTTGCCGCGGATCGGCAGGATCGCCTGGTTGTGCGGGTTGCGTCCCCGAACCGCCGAGCCACCGGCGGAGTCACCCTCGACGATGAAGACCTCACTGATGGTCGGGTCACTGCTCTGGCAGTCGCGCAGCTTGCCCGGCAGACCACCGGACTCCAGCAAGCCCTTGCGGCGGGTGGCCTCACGAGCCTTGCGTGCCGCCATCCGGGCCGCTGAGGCCTGCACCGACTTGCGCACGATGTCGCGGCCCTCGGTCGGGTGCGCGCTCAGCCAGTGGCCGAGCTGGTCGGTCATCGCACGCTGGACGAAGCCCTTGACCTCGGAGTTGCCGAGCTTGGTCTTGGTCTGGCCCTCGAACTGCGGCTCGGCAAGCTTGACCGAGACCACCGCGGTCAGACCCTCGCGGATGTCGTCCCCCGTGAGATTCTCGTCCTTCTCCTTGAGCAGCTTCTGCCCCCGGGCGAAGTCGTTGACCAGCTTGGTCATCGCCGCCCGAAAACCCTCTTCGTGGGTGCCGCCCTCGTGGGTGTTGATGGTGTTGGCGTAGGTGTGGACCGACTCGGAGTAGGCGCTGGTCCACTGCATCGCGACCTCGAGGGACATCTTGCGCTCGGTGTCCTCGAGCTCGAAGGAGATGACCTCAGGGTGGACCGGCTCGGAGCGCTTGGAGCCGACCAGGTGCTTGACGTAGTCGACCAGGCCGTCGTCGTAGCGGTAGGAGACCATCCGCGGCTTGGGCGGCTTGACGTCGAGGTCATCCTCGTCCAGCTCAACGGCATCGTCGGCGGCCACGGCCGCCTCGATGGCACGGGGACGCTCGTCGGTCAGGGTGATGGTCAGGCCCTTGTTCAGGAAGGCCATCTGCTGGAACCGGGCCCGGAGTGTCTCGTACTCGTAGGTGATGCTGTCAAAGATGTCGGCACTGGCCCAGAAGGTGACCGTCGTGCCGGTCTCGTCGGTGGCCTCGTCCTTTGAGAGGTCGGCCGCGGGAGCACCGGCCAGGAAGGTCTGACGAAACACGTGACCGAGCTGGCGGACCTCGACGTCGACCTTGTCCGAGAGTGCGTTCACCACAGAGATGCCGACACCATGCAGCCCGCCGGAGACCGTGTAGCCACCACCGCCGAACTTGCCGCCGGCATGCAGCTGGGTCAGCACGACCTCGACCGCCGGCTTGCCCTCACCGATCATGATGTCGGTCGGGATGCCACGGCCGTTGTCCACGACCTTGACCCCCCCGTCCGCCTGCAGGGTGATCTCGATGTGGTCGGCATGCCCGGCCAGCGCCTCATCGACCGAGTTGTCGACGACCTCCCAGACGAGGTGGTGCAGGCCGCGCTCACCCGTGGAGCCGATATACATGCTGGGGCGCTTGCGCACCGCCTCAAGCCCCTCGAGGACGGTGATCGCGCTTGCGTCGTAGGCCGTTTCCTCTGGTATGGCTTCGTTTGCAGGTGCTAGATCTTGTTCGTCATTTTCGGCGTCGGGCACGTTCTCTGGGCTGACCTCGGACACGGTGCTCCTTTTGGCTTTCAAACTGTGGTCAAGTGGCCCGTGTGGCCCGGGACCTGCATCGCGGGACTTTCGGCCAAGGTCGGGCAGTGGAAGCGGCCACACCAGACTCAGGTGTCGAGAGGCCTCCGCGATGTCTCCGCGTGAGGCAAACTCGGGCACTTTGTCAGGCAGGCCGCCGGATCGCTCTTAGTCTACCTTTCGGTGCCGACAAGAGCGTGCTCAGGAGGCCCGTCAGAGCCATTTTCCGGCAAAGAGACGGCTGGTTCCTACTCCCCCCACGCGACTGGGGTTCTCGCGGCCCGGTGATGCCCCTCCAGTACACGGTGCCACCCTGGGTCATCCGTACGTGTCGCGCGGGCCCGGGCCGGTTGACTTTCGGAGCCCCCGGGACCACGACGGAGCACTGGGACCCTGCACCCGGAGCTCGGTCACCGTGCCCTTTCCAACCTCGGTCTCGAGCCGTCCCAGGATCGACGAGGACATCAGCCGCAGCTGGGTCGCCCACGCGGTCGACTCAGCCCGGACGATCAGAACTCCGTCGCTGAACGTCACCGGGATGCAGTGTGCGGACACCTCGGCGCCCACGATCACCGGCCACCGACCCATGACCGACCCGACGGCCACGTCAATGGTCCATCCCCGATCGAGCAGGAGTCGGTCCATCTGGTCGCCGAGCAACGACGGGTCGCGACCATCGCGGCCAGACTTGTTCAGGTCGGCTGAGCTACCTCCCGGCGGACCTCTCCGTCGGCGCATCGGCCGGCTGCCAGGTCGTAGGCCTTTGGCCCGCGCCGCCTCACGAGCCCGCGCCAGTGCCGACGCCGCGGCTGTGTCTGCGTGGTCCGTGTCTGCGTGGTCCGTGTCTGCGTGGTCCGGCGCCGTACCGCCGACGGCACCATCCTGGGAAGCCGCCGAATCCACCACGGCCTCCCGGACCGGGACTGTGTCGGGATCCTCTTCAGTCGGCACGGACCACCTTCCCCAGGGTCACGCGATACGTCATACCGGAGTCTGACAGGACCGCGGGCACGTCGCCCGGGAAAGCAGCGGTGATCAGCACCTGTTCACAGTCGGAGATCAGGGCGGCCAGCCGTTCGCGGCGACCCGAGTCGAGCTCGGCGAACACATCATCCAGGATCAGCACGGGATCATCACCGAGGTCGTGCCGAAGAAGCTGGTAGGCCGCCCACCGGAGCGCCAGTGCAAAGGACCAGGACTCGCCGTGGCTCGCATAACCCTTGGCTGGTAGTTCACCAAGGGTGAGCACAACGTCGTCGCGATGTGGGCCGACCAACGAGATGCCACGCTCGATCTCGTTGACCCGTACTGCCTCCAGGGAGGCCAGTAGCTCGTCGTGAAGCTCCTGCATCTCGGGGACCGCGCCACCCGCGATACTGACGGCGGCCGGCTCGCGCAGTGACGACTTGTACGAGATGCGCGCCTCCGACTGTGCGTCACTGACCTCGTCATACGCCTTGGCCAGATAGGGGGTGAGGTCGTGCATGAGCCGCAGCCGCGCGTACAACAACTGGGCGCCGACCATCGCGAGGTGGCTGTTCCACACGTCCAGGGTGTGCAACGCACCCGAAGCGCCGTCGGTCCCGTCCACACCTTTGTCCACAGAGTCTGTGGACAAAGGTGTGGACGGGACGTGGCCGCGCCGGACGCCACGTCTCAGCACCGGCGCAGAGGACTTGAGCAGGGCGTTGCGCTGTTTGAGCACCTTGTCGTACTCGGACCGGACCCCGGCCCACCGCGGCTGTCGCGCCACAAGCAGCTCATCCAGGAACCTGCGGCGCTCGGAGGGGTCGCCCTTGACCAGGCCCAGGTCCTCGGGTGCGAACAGCACCGTCCGCAGGGTCCCCAGGACCTCACGGGGGCGGGAGGTAGCCGAGTGGTTGAGTCGCGCCCGGTTCCGGCCACTGCCACGTCCGGTGTTGATCTCGAGCTCGATCAGCGTTTCGCGACCGTCACGAACCACCACGCCACGAATGATCGCCTGCTGGGATCCGGCACGCACCAGAGGTGTGTCGGCCGCCACCCGATGGGAACCGAGCGTCGCCAGATAGCCGGCAGCCTCGACGAGATTCGTCTTTCCCTGGCCGTTGAGCCCGATCAGGGTGGTGACCCCGGGCGACAGCGGCAGGTCGGCACTGGGGTAGCTGCGAAAGTCGGTGACGCTGAGATGCCTCAGGTGCACGTCGGCACCAGGTCAGTGATCGGTCAGCACACCGGACTCGCCGGCTTTGGTGACCGCGTGTCCGCCGAACTGGTTACGCAGCGCGGCCACGGCCTTCATCTGGGGTGAGTCGTCCTGGCGTGAGGAGAACCTGGCGAACAGTGAGGCGGTGATGACGGGCATCGGGATGGCATGGGCGATGCCTTCCTCGACGGTCCAGCGGCCCTCGCCGGAGTCGTTGACGAATCCCCTGATCTGGCTGAGGTCGTGGTCCTCATCCAGGGCCTTGACCATGAGGTCAAGAAGCCAGGAGCGCACAACGGTGCCACGGGTCCACGCCTTGAAGCTGCCCGGCACATCCTTGACGGAGTCCTTGGCCAGGAGCAGCTCGAAGCCCTCGGCATACGCCTGCATCAGTCCGTACTCGATGCCGTTGTGGACCATCTTGACGTAGTGCCCCGAACCGACCTCGCCGGCGTGGACGAAGCCCTCGTCTCGCGGGCCCTCCGGACGAAGGGCGTCAAAGATGGGCATGACCATCTGGACGTGGGCGGCATCGCCTCCGCACATGAGGCCGTACCCGTTCTCCTGTCCCCACACACCACCGCTGACACCGCAGTCGACAAACCCGATTCCCTTGGCCTTGAGCTCGGCGGCGTGCTCGATGTCGTCGGTGAACTTGCTGTTTCCGCCGTCCACGACCAGGTCGCCCTCGGTGAGCAGGTCCCCAAGGGTGGTAATCGTCTGCGCCGTTGCAGCACCCGCCGGCACCATCACCATGACGATACGAGGGGAGGGAAGCGCGGCGACCAGCTCTTCGAGGCTCGTGACGTCGCGCTCGGGTGAGGAACGACTGTATCCGCTGACCTCGTGCCCGGCGCTGCGGATCCGCGCGCGCATTGGGGCGCCCATCTTGCCGAGGCCGATCAGTCCGATGTGCATCGCGTGACTCCCGTCGCAGTGAGTGGTTGGGGTGAAGGCGTTGCCGGCCAGGATGTGCAGTTTAGTGCGCCGCCGCTGAGTGGCTCAGCTGGCGAAGCGGACAGGCATCAGGACGTAGCGGTAGGAGGTGTCGGCCGGGCCGTCGAGCTCGGCCTGTCCGGACAGCACCGCCGGACGACTGCTCTGGGTGAAGGACAGCCGGCTGTACGTCGTGCCCACTGCGCCCAGCCCGTCAAGGAGGAACTGCGGGTTGAACGCGATCTCGATCTCGGGTCCGGTCAGTGTCGCCTCGACCGCTTCGCTACCTTGCGCGCCGTCACCGGTGCCGGCTTCGATGGCGACCTGACCCTCACTGAACCGCAGTCTGACGGGGGTGTTGCGTTCGGCAACGAGGGCCACGCGTTTGACCGCCTCGACCAGAAGAGTCGTCTCGATCACCGACTCGGTGTCTGCGCTCGAGGGGAAGATCGAGGTGACTTTTGGGTACTCACCGTCGAGCAGGCGCGTTGTTGTGAGTCGCTGCCCGGCCTCGAAACCGATCAGGGACTCGCCGGCGGAACCGCTCCCGAGGTGGATCTCTATCGAGCCGAGAGCACCCAGGGCCTTTGCGGTATCAGAAAGAGTTCGGGCCGGGACAAGCGCGACATGGCTGGCGTCGGTGGCCTCGGGGTTCCAGGTCAGCTCACGCATCGCAAGGCGGTAGCGGTCTGTTGCCAGCAGGGTGATCTTGTCGCCCTCGATCTCGACCCGGACGCCAGTCAGAATCGGCAGGGTGTCACCGCGATCCGCCGCGATCGAGACCTGAGCCACCGCCTGGGTGAAGGCGTCACCGGCGATGGTGCCGCTCGCCCCGGGTGCCGTTGGCAACGTCGGGTAGTCATCGGCAGGCATCCTCAGGAGGCTGAACCGGGTGGAACCGCAGGTGACCTGGACCTTGGTTGCCTCGGTGACCATGTCGATGGGGCGATCAGGCAGGTTACGAGAGATATCGGCCAGGAGGCGTCCGAGCACCAGGACTGTGCCTGACTCGCCCACTTCGGCTGCAACGGTGATCTTGGCCGAGACCTCGTAGTCGAAGGCCGAGAGCGTCAGGGTTCCCTCGTCGCTGGCCTCAATCAGGACACCGGCCAGCACCGGGACCGGAGGGTGGTTCGGAAGGCCACGAGCGACCCAGGTCACAGCTTCGGCGAGGACATCGCGTTCAACCCGGAACTTCATCGGTAACCCGCCCCTTCGGTAAACATGGGTGCTCACAGCCACACGGCAGTGCGACAACTCTGCGTCGATACTTTGTAGAGAGGTGCGGATCGACCCTAGTGCCACTGCGACTCTTCGCCAACACGTGGCATTTGGAGGTGGTTCGTGGGCCTTGGGGTATGGGTGTTTGTCTTGATCTTGAGCCGGCCGTCCCCAGGATCGTCATCCCCAGGTACTCGGGGCCAAACTCATATCTCCTTGGTCTCGTCATCGTCATAGGGCCTGTGGATTGTGTGGACAACCCATGTTGTCGCAGGCGGCGCGGTCGGTGCTCTGTGGATGACCCGTGGACGGGGATCGTGGATAACTCTGCCTTCCTGTGCACGGTCATCAGCCGTCCACAGGGAGGGCTTGGTGAGAGTGGGGTTACCCACAAATTACGTGGCGTTACCCACACGTTGTCCTCCGTCGGCGCACAGTCTGTGGACGAGGGGTTCAGAACAAACGTCCACAGAGTTATCCCCAGGCTGTGGACGACGAGATGACGTGTGGGCTGCGGATTGTCAGTGGCACGGTCCAGATACGACAAGGTTGTGGATAACCCTGTGGATGGCTTCAGCGGTACAACCGCTGTTATCGGGACTGGTTACGGATCCGGTTGGTCAGCTCTGTGACCTGGTTGTAGATGGCTCTGCGTTCGGACATCAGCTGACGGATCTTGCGGTCCGCGTGCATGACAGTCGTGTGATCGCGACCTCCGAACAGCTGTCCGATCTTGGGCAGCGAGAGCTCGGTAAGCTCACGACACAGATACATCGCGATCTGCCGGGCTGTGACCAGGACGCGGGAACGTGAGGCGCCACACAGGTCCTCCATCGTCAGATCAAAATAGACGGCGGTCTGCGCCATGATCGTCGCGGACGTGATCTGGCTGCCCTGGTCCTGCGGGAAGATGTCCTTGAGCACGATCTCGGCCAGGTTGAGGTCGACGAACTGCCGATTCAGGCTGGCGAACGCCGTGACGCGGATGAGGGCACCCTCGAGCTCACGGATGTTCGTGGTGATCCGGCTCGCGATGAACTCCAGCACCTCGTCGGGGGTGGTCATCTTCTCCTGGATGGCCTTCTTGCGCAGAATGGCGATCCGGGTCTCCAGGTCGGGCGGCTGAACATCGGTGAGCAGACCCCACTCGAAACGGCTGCGCATCCGCTCCTCGAAGCCGCCCAGCTGCTTGGGCGGCAGGTCGGAGGTGATCACGACCTGCTTGTTCGCATTGTGCAAGGTATTGAAGGTGTGGAAGAACTCCTCCTGGGTCTGGACCTTGCCCTGCAAGAACTGAATGTCGTCGATGAGCAGGACGTCAACGTTGCGGTAGCGGCTCTGGAAGGCCGAGGCCTTGTCGTCACGGATGCTGTTGATGAAGTCGTTGGTGAACTCCTCGGAGTTCACGTAGCGCACCCGCACGTTCGGGTACAGGTTGCGCGCGTAGTGGCCGATCGCGTGGAGCAGGTGCGTCTTGCCGAGTCCGGACTGGCCATAGACGAAAAGCGGGTTATAGGCCTTGGCCGGCGCTTCTGCCACGGCCACTGCCGCCGCGTGGGCGAAGCGGTTGCTGGCACCGATGACGAAGGTGTCGAACGTGTACTTGGGGTTCAGCCTGGTGGCCTCGAACTCCGTGGCATTACGGTCGGCGATCCGTGGCCTGCTGGTCAGGCCGCCCGCAGATGTCGTCCGGATCGTGCTGAATGGCGAGGTCAGGTCCGGCACCTCATCAGCCTCAAGCTCGGTGAGGCTTGCCAGATCGGTGACGGCGTCTGATTCAAGGATGTCTTCAGCGGCGCGTAGCGCCGGGTCCACCGTGACTGCGAGCCGGATCTCCATACCGAGCTGACTGGACAGAGCCATCATGACCTGTTCGCGCACCCGGGTCTCGACGATCTCCTTGGTGTAGTCGTCCGGCACCGCCAGCAGCGCGGTCTTTTCCAGCAAGCCCACGAACTTGGCCTGTCGCAGGAACGCACGCTGGGTCGGGGGTAGCCCGTTGGCGTCCAGAGCCGTCAACGCGTTGTGCCAGACGTGGCCGAAATCAACCTGTACTTCCGTCACGATCGGTACATCCCCACTCCCGTTGTGATGATTCTGCGGCGTCGTTCCGCCTGACGCCCAAGCATCGTATGTCGGTTCTTCCACACCGTTGTCCACAGACTGTGCAAATCCTGTGGATAGTGGGTATGGCTGACGATTCGCATCGGTGTTCCGCCCTCACGGGGAGCCGCATGAGGATCCAAGTTGTCGTGTTCATACTCACAGAACCGGGCGTTAACCGGCGCGTTGCCTGACAGGGACACCCCCGCCGGACCACCATAGGCTGCTTTCGACATTTTCGGTGGTCCAACGATGGGCAAACCCCACGAGTTTGACCGTGCCGTACCGGCTCCCGTACCTTGGAGCGTGCCTGTGTTGAGGGCCCTTTTCGCATGCCCGTGTCTTTCGCCCTGTATTTCGTGGCCGCGGGTTTCCGATTGTGGCCGATCAGCATGCGAAAGCCGCGTGGGTAATGCCCCGGCGCACCAGTAATTTCGTCCCACCCGCACCACCTTCAGCACAGATCCCCCGATGGCTGTGCAGTAACGGAGAACTTCGTGAGCAAGCGCACCTTCCAGCCGAACAACCGTCGGCGGGCCAAGACCCACGGCTTCCGCCTGCGTATGCGCACCCGCGCGGGCCGCGCCATCCTTGCTGCCCGACGCCTCAAGGGTCGCTCCGAACTGTCCGCCTGAGGCTCGACGCGTGCTGCCAGCGCGTCATCGTCTGCGAACCAGCGCCGATTTCGCCGCAGTATTTCGTGGGGCACGCGGAGCAGGCGGATCTCGTTCGGGCAGCCGTTTCATCGTGGTTCATGCCAACTCGACCGACGCACGTGCGGGTCAACCGCCGCGGGTCGGTCTTGTTGTCTCCAAAGCCGTGGGCAACGCAGTCGTCCGTAACCGCACCAAACGGGTCCTGCGAGCTCTCATGAGTAGCCGGATCGATCGGCTGCCTCAAGGCGTTGATGTGGTTATCCGCGCTAAGACCGATCTCCCCGGCACACCGACAGCCACGCTGGCCCAGGATCTGGACAGGCTGTTGGCCATTGTGCTGCGCCGGGTTACGTCGCAGGGAGGGTACTGAGGCCTTATGTCGACTCGTCCCCAGAGCGCAACTCGTCCCCTGAGCGCGAAGGTCGCTGCGCCCGTGATCTGGCTGATCAGGGCCTACCAGATGATCTGGTCACCGATGCGGCCGCCGACCTGCCGGTTCTACCCCTCATGTTCGGCGTATGCGCTGACCGCAATCGAGCGGTTCGGGCTCTTCCGCGGCTCCTGGCTGGCCGTCCGCCGCCTGTTGCGCTGCCACCCCTGGACCCCCGGCGGAGTCGATCACGTTCCAGACAGAGATATCGAACATGTGTCCGAACACCCAGACCACCAGACTTGACCAGGTCGGCGACCGACCGGGATACCGGTTGATCCCCTTCACCGCCCGCCAGCGAGCGACCACCTCACCCCCTGACAGAGGACCTGATAAAAGCGATGATTGATTCAGTACTCCACCCACTGGAGTGGGTCGTCGCCTGGCTGATGGTCGGCTTCCACCAGATCTTTACGGCGATCGGGCTGCCGGCTACCTCAGGATTCACCTGGGCCTTGTCGATCGTGGGCCTGGTGGTCGTGATCCGGATCATCCTGATCCCCTTGTTCGTCAAGCAGATTCATGCCTCTCGACGGATGCAGCTGATCCAGCCCGAGATGCAGAAGATCCAGAAGAAGTACAAGGGCAAGACAGATCCTGAGTCCCGGCAGGCGATGACCCAGGAGACGATGGGTCTGTACAAGCGCACGGGCACCAACCCGTTCTCGTCGTGCCTGCCGATCCTGTTGCAGTCCCCGATCTTCTTTGCGCTCTTCCGGGTGCTCAACAGCCTCACTGACATTGCCAACGGCAAGAAGGTGCCGATCGGGCCGCTGGACGAGACTTTGGCCCTGCAGGCGAACACCTCCACGATCTTTGGTGGTGTCTCCCTCGCCGCCACGTTCCAGCACATGCTCAAAGTCGTCGGTGATGTCATCACGGTTGTGCCGTCCGACCTCAACACCAAGATCGTCTGTGTGGTGATGATCGTGCTGATGTCGGCCTCGACGTTCACCACTCAGCGTCAGCTGATGATGAAGAACATGCCGG
>JBDTWH010000026.1:0-6666 GCA_040006795.1 Actinomycetota bacterium
TCAACAACATCGCGATGGGATTGTCGTTCCAGCGCGACTCGGGTGTGCTTAAGCGCACCCGAGGCACGCCACTGCCCAGCGCCGTCTTCTTCGGGGCCAAGGTGGTGCACGCAATGCTCGTTGCGCTGCTCCTGGTAGCGATCACCGTAACCTTCGGCAAGGTCCTGTACAGCGCGGAGATTCCCACCGGGGCATCTCTGGTCCAGTTCCTGGTCATTCTCGTCGTTGGTGCAACAAGCTTCTGCGCGCTCGGCTTTGCCATCACCACGGTGATTCCCAACGCCGATGCAGCCGCGCCGATCGTCAACGCGACGATCCTTCCGCTGCTCTTCCTGTCAGGCATCTTCATCCCGATCGGAGACAACGCACCGACGTGGATCACCTGGGTCGCCCGGATCTTCCCGGTGAAGCACTTCGCCGACGGGATACAGGCAGGTTTCCTGGGCACTGCGTTCCACTGGGGTGATGTGCTGGTCGTCGGTTTGTGGGGCCTTGGTGCCCTGCTGGTCACGCTGCGGTTCTTCAGCTGGGAACCGCGTAGCTGAAAGTGAGGCGCTACGTAATCACTTACATGACAGATTGCGGGACCAGCAGCGTGGGCCAGTCCGAGTCCGTCCCTGGAAGGCGCAAAATCTCCTCTTCGCTTCTGAAGAGGCCACTGCCGACCTTCGCCCGAGCCAACACCTCGTCCACCAGCCTCGATGCGCAGTCGGTGCCATACACAGGTTCGGCTCGAAGGTTCGCCCGGTCAGTAAAGGCTGACGCGATCACTTCGGCGACGAACTCCGCGGAGACGGGCGGGGCGAGGACATTTCCCCCTGCCAGGAGCGACTCTCCCCGATCTGTACCGAATCGCAGGGTGACGCAAGGGATTCCCAGCGTATTGGCTTCTTCCTGAATGCTGCCGGAATCCGTCGCCAGCAGCGCACAGTTGAGGAAGGCAGCGATAACATCGCTGTACTCCGGCCACACGGACGTGACAATCAGCGTCTCGGGAAACTCCAGCTCGAGGGACTCAAGCTTCGCGGCAAGGCCCCAGTTGTCCAGTGCCCACTCAGTACCCTTCAACGAGACCCAGAGAACGCTGTGCCCTCTCCTGAGCAGACTCTCGATCGCATCGAAGTAGCACGTGAATCGTGCACGGTCACTCGTGTTCTCACGCCTGTGAATGCACATGCGGATGAACTTCCCGGTCTTGAGCTGTGGGAACCTCTCCAGAATTTGCGAACCCGCGGCGCGCTCACGCGCAGCGAGGGTGGCGTCCACAACCGTGTTGCCCACAACCGCGATCGAGTCAGGCGGAAAGCCCTCGTCCTGCAGGAACCGGCGATTCAGCTCCACGGCTGCGGCGTGGAACCCCGTGCCGGCGTCGGACACCCTGGTGTTGAACTGTTCCGGGAACGGCTCCATGCTGCCAAGCACGTACGTCTCCTCCAGGCGGTGCCCGGCCAGGTACGAAGGCCAGTCGAAGGTCCCGGCCTCGAATGCCTCGAGGTGGCGCATCAAGAACTCACGCCTCGGGGTCATGGTCCGGATCCCCGCTTCGACATGAACGCAGGCAACCCGGTTCATGTAAGCCGCTACCGAGACGCCCATCGACGTCGCCGTGTCGCCATGGATATAAGGAATCAGCGTATGGCCAGTCTCACTGGCGGCACTGAACAACGTGTTCGCGGAGGTGATCAACGCGGCCACACGAGCCCCCAGGTCCAGGCCGTCACCCATCACGAACAACACGTCAACAGTCATCCCGAACTCAAGCAGCATGCCTTCGGAGTACTCGAAGTCGGTGTGCTGGCCGCTGTGGCAGACAACGACCTGCAGACCCCGTGCTGTCAGCTCCTTATATACCGGATACTGCTTAATGATGTCGGGCTTGGTCCCGATGAAGACCACATGGACGGGCTCATCAACGCGATACCGGCTCAGCAGGGACTCGATCCCCTCCTTCTTGATACCGGCTGGTGAATATCCGATCTCTAGACTGGTCTTACTCACGTCGTTTCTCCCTGGTCGGCAGTACCGGCATACTTACTCTGCAGGTACGCAATTGTACCGGGCTGGTCTTCCAGCTTTCTGATCGGTGCTACCAGCACCACCGAGTTGGACACGATGACCGCAAGGTCGTTGAGCCCAGCCGTCACCACCGTCATCGAGCTGTCGTTCACGACCAGGCCGCCATCGCTTTCGAGGTCGATGTGGGTTCCCGATGTGATCAGCTTCGTCCCCTGGCTGTCCTGGAGTGCGCGATAGAGCGAGGGCCACGTTCCGATGTCGTACCAACGGAAGTCACAGGCCACCACCCCGATCGGCCAGCCGCCGTCGATCAGGGGCAGAAGCTCGTGCCCCGGCGCATCCTTGCTCTCATACTCCGCGTCGACCTCCGTACGGTTATAGGAGTCAACAGCAGCGGACAGCTCCGGCGCTGCCTGTTTGTAGGCTTCAAGCAATGTCGAGACCGAGAAGCAATAATGGGAGGAGTTCCAGAAATAGTCCGGCTCGGCAACGAAAGACTCAGTCGACTCTCGAGTCGGCTTCTCCTCAAAGTCACGCGCAACATAGATTCCTTTGACACCCATTGCTGCTCCGCGTGCGCGAATGTACCCCAGTGAGGAGTCAGCCCGCGTCGGCCTCATCCCGAGAATCGTTGTCCAGAAAGGGTGTGACTCAACGAACTCGAAGGCACGAGCGCAACTCTCCTGAAAGACCGAGAGCGGCGAGACAGAACTGTCCGCGGCGGCGCTAAAAACAATGGCCTGCGGGTCCCTGCTGGAGATCCGGTTGGCAATGAGGAGGAATGCGGCAGGCTTCCCCTCAGGTCTCGGCTCGACGATCAGATTCTCACGACTGAGACGGGGTAGGGCGGCGATGACATCGTCAACGTATCCCGCAGTCGTTGAGACGAAGATGCGCTCATCGCCAATGACGCTGGCCAGCCGGTCGAAAGTCTGTGCGATCAATGACCTCGAGTCCCCAAGGGCCTGAAACTGCTTCGGCTGCTCGGCCGTGCTGATCGGCCACAGCCGTGTGCCGCGCCCGCCGGCAAGAATTACTGCATGGCGATGGCTGTGTTCAGTGGTCATTATCTCTTTGCTCCGATGCCAGTTCTTCCAGAATCCCGAAGAGGAGTTCTGGGCTCAAGTGCTGATGTCCGGTCACTAACCGAGCGATGTCTGACGGATTGTCAGCACCGCTGTCCGACTGCGCCGACAGGTCACTGATCTCGGCCTGTATGGAGCCAGGCTCGTGGCCCGGCAGGAACCAGACGCATCTCATCTGCGCGTTCACCGCTGCGAGAACACCCACCCGTGAGTCCTCGACCGCAACGGAAAGCTGCGGCGTCAGGCCCAGCTGGTCAAGTGCCCGCAGGTACACCGCTGGATCCGGTTTGCCCTCAGGGACGTCCATGGCCGACACCCTTACCGGAAATGCCCCTGCGAGATCCAGAACGCCGAGTGCGGCATCGATAAAGCTCAGTGCAGACGAAGACGCCAACGCGAGAGGAACTCCGTCCTCCTGCAGTACTCGCACCGTAGAGACGGCCTCTCCTATGGGAGTCGGGTCTGCCACGAACTCCGCGTTCACGTAGGCGATGACCTGCTCAACGATGGCGGACGCTTCTTGAGCATCGATCTCGCTCCCCAGGTGGAGCCACTCCAGGATCGCTGCGACCGTATCCGGGACTCGCCCTCCCTGGAACCTCCCCATGAGGCTCGGGTCCAGCTCATGTGTCCCGTGACCGCGCTCTTTGAGTATCTGCGCCAGTCCAGCCGAGAATCCCCTGACCCAGTAAGGCTCTGAGTCAACGAGAGTTCCGTCGAGATCGAAAACTACCCCCGGACGAACGCCACTCACAGCCCTTCCCGACTCATGCTTCTAGGCTCCATTCGCGCTCAGTCCCTGAGGCACCTGCTGGAGGTTCTCCTGGGCGACGACGTCGTAGGTGCGCACTATTGCGCCACAGAAGCGCCTAAACCTTGAGTTCACAATCCAGATCATTCCTGCTGTACAGGCTGATACGAGTGCTGCGTACTGCCATTGGCCCCTGAACATGAGTGAGAAGGCGACGATGGCAAAACACAGAGAGGAGACACGCTCCAGACGTAGCCGCTTGAGCTGACCCTGGACCTCAGTGTGAAGCGTCTCACGGGTCATGACCGTCATGCGTTGCCTTTCCCGCTCCTTACGGGCCAGGTAACGGTGGTGGACCGTGTAGTCACCACCAAGGCCGAGCTCGATGACCCACTTCCACCATGCGTTGATCCGATTCCGCCAAGCGCTCCCCCTGACGGGAACGGAACCCTGGGCGATGACGGGCCCATCACCACCGGGTAAGAACGCCTCAGTCCGTACCGTGACCCGGTCGAGCAAGAACTCAAACGAGCTCCTTGCCAGACTTTCGGCGACGACGCCCATGGCGTAGGCAAGGGCCACGAAGACCAGCGTGATGAGCGTCTCGTACCCCGACAGCAGCTCGCGCTGGAGCTCGGTCAGGTTTGGAGGCGTGAAACCCGCCGATACGAGAAAGGCCACCGAGATGACGAACAGGACCCCGCCGACGAGAAACTCGACGGCACTCGCGAAGAAGTCCGACAGAGTCTCCACGTTGAACGCCTCTCACGTTTGGTCCTGAAGAGAAAGTGGTCGTCAGCTCTCTGATGTGTCAGACCCCAACAGAGGCCTACGCGCGTGCCTGATCAGGGGTCAGGGTGCGGGAAGCCATCCCAACTGCTCCTCATAGGGCTCCGAACGAGAGATCCCAGGCAAGGCTACACAGTTGTCAGACCGGCTGCCGCAACGCCCCGATCGCATCGCCGCGACACGGCGTGGACGTTGTGGAACGGACCAACGGCTCGCCTACCTCTCGTCAGGCAGGCCCTCTCGAAGGCGTAGCCTGGGTTCTTGATTGATTCCAGAAAATGGGCCACACTTCGGATCGTGTCCACGACTTTGGATGTTGTGCAGCTGTTGCGCGGGGTTGCGCTGCGGGTGACCCGTCCCCGGGTGGCTGTGCTGACCGCGGTGTACGAGTACCCCCACGCCGACACGGACTCGATCATCGGTGTCGTGCGAAAGGATCTCGGTGATGTCTCCCACCAGGCCGTGTACGACGTGCTGCGTGCGCTTACCGCCGCGGGCCTGGTACGGCGCATACAACCGTCCGGATCAGTGGCGCGCTACGAGTCACGGGTCGGGGACAACCACCACCATGTCGTGTGCCGGTCGTGCGGGTTTCTCGCCGACGTCGACTGCGCAGTCGGTACCACCCCCTGCCTGACCGCGTCCGACGACCACGGCTTCGCGATCGACGAGGCCGAGGTCATCTACTGGGGCCTGTGCCTCGACTGCTCCACCGAACCAAGTTTCTGAGCCCAATACCCTAAAAACCGGAAGGATTCCCCATGTCTGACAGTCCTGATGCAGTCGTCGGCGAGATGAACGAGGAGCGCGACGCCACGTGCCCGGTCGCGGGAGTGACCCGCAGGGACCCGCAGGGCACATCGATCCGAGACTGGTGGCCGAATCAGCTGAAGGTGGGCGCCCTCCACCAGAACTCCCCCAAGTCCGATCCCATGAGCGAGGAGTTCGACTACGCCGAGGAGTTCAAGACCCTTGACCTCGGTGCGGTGAAGAAGGACCTCGTTGCCCTGATGACGTCGTCGCAGGACTGGTGGCCGGCCGACTACGGCCACTACGGACCGCTCTTCATCCGGATGGCGTGGCACAGCGCCGGCACCTACCGCATCAGTGACGGTCGTGGTGGCGCGGGGACCGGCAACCAGCGGTTCGCGCCGCTGAACAGCTGGCCCGACAACGCGAACCTGGACAAGGCCCGCAGGCTGCTCTGGCCGGTCAAGCAGAAGTACGGTCGGAAGATCTCCTGGGCCGACCTGATGATCCTCGCCGGCAACTGTGCGCTGGAGTCGATGGGCTTCACGACGTTCGGCTTCGGCGGCGGGCGCGGCGATGTCTGGGAGCCCGAGGACGTCAACTGGGGTCAAGAGGCCGAGTGGCTCGGCGACGAGCGCTACACCGGCGACCGGGAGCTCACGAACCCCCTTGGCGCCGTTCAGATGGGCCTCATCTACGTCAACCCGGAAGGGCCGGACGGTAACCCGAGTGCGCTTGGCTCAGCCCGGGACATCCGGGAGACATTCGCCCGGATGGCGATGAACGATGAGGAGACCGTGGCCCTCATCGCCGGCGGCCACACGTTCGGCAAGACCCACGGCGCGACCGAGCCCACCGAGTACATCGGCCCCGAGCCCGAGGCTGCCCCCCTGCAGGACATGGGCCTCGGCTGGAAGAACAGCTTCGGCACCGGCAGCGGAAACGACACGATCAGCAGCGGGCTGGAGGGCGCCTGGACCCCCACCCCCACCACGTGGGACAACAGCTACTTCGAGACCCTCTTCGGCTACGAGTGGGATCTGACGAAGAGCCCGGCCGGTGCGTGGCAGTGGGTTCCGACTGATCCCGCCGCGAAGAACGCCGTGCCGGATCCCCACGATCCGACGAAGACGCAGGCCCCGGTGATGCTCACCTCGGACCTCGCCCTGAGGATGGACCCGATCTACGAGCCGATCTCGCGGCGCTTCCTCGAGCACCCGGACGAGCTCGCGGACGCCTTCGCCCGGGCGTGGTTCAAGCTGACGCACCGTGACA
>JBDTWH010000027.1:0-5796 GCA_040006795.1 Actinomycetota bacterium
ATCTTCGTCCCAAACGAAGCGCGCTACCAAGCTGCGCCACAGCCCGCCGATCCCTGCTTCACACGCATCGGGCCCGCTTATCGCGAGCCCGATTTCGAAACGAGGGACAACGGGCATTAGGCTAACGCCTCGCAGCGCCTACCGTTGACAGGTCCACCGTTTACATGAGGCAAAGCACGCGGGCGTAGCTCAATGGTAGAGCCCCAGTTTTCCAAACTGACAACGCGAGTTCGATTCTCGTCGCCCGCTCCACAGCACGAAGATCCCCGGCCGTCACTTCCCCAGAAGGCGGTCGACGGCCTGCACCGCGGTCCAGCCCTCAGGCAGGTCCGCCAGCATCTGGGTCACGCCTTCCAGGTCTGCGCCGAGGGTGACGATGGGCACCTCGTCGTAGCCGTCACGGCGACTCTGGCCGAGCCCGATACCGGCAGTCAGCCCGTTGCACAGGCACTTGCGTCCGACCGTGTCAGCGAGATTCCCGCCCTTCTTCACGTACATGTGCTCGGGTTCAGCTGGGCAGCGGTAGCCGAGCTGGCCGGGCTCGCGCTCGTAGGGGACGCGAAGGTAGCTCAGGTCGCACAGGCGCGGCCGGGCGGCATACTCCTCCGCCTGGGACATGGTCCCCAGCAGTGTCGCAACCTTGAACGGGAACCCGGTCGGGGAAGCCAGCGGATCGGTGCGGACCACGAGCTTGCCCTCGCCGAGCTCGCTGAGCAGCTCCGTGCGGATGGCGGGGTCGAGCCCGGACTCCTGGCAGAACGCGAACAACGTGCCCACCTGAACCCCTGCGGCACCGGCTTCCAGGGCCTGGGCGACCTGAGCGGCGGTGGAGTAGCCGCCAGCCAGCCAGAACGGCAGCCCGACGGCGGCAACCTTGACCAGGTCCGCGTCGTCGCGGGGGCCGAACACCGGCTGCCCGTCGTCATCCAGCACCGGACGTCCTCGCGCGGGGGCGTTGTGCCCGCCCGCCCTCGGACCCTCGACGACGAACCCGTCCGGCCGGGTCGCGTCGTCCCGGGCAAGGTAGGCCGCCAGCACGTGCGCGGACACGATCGCCAGGAACGTGGGTCGCTTGAGCGGCGCCAGGCCGCCCCCGGTCAGGGCCTGCGGGTCCAGCCCGACGCTGTAGTCAATGGTGGCGCCGTCCACGTCCAGGTCCAGCGAGCACCGCTCGTGAACAGCCAACGCATCCAGCATCTGGGGAATCTCCGCCGGAATGCCGGCGCCCATCAGCACGTAGTCCACGCCGGCCAGCATCGCGCCGTAGGCCGCACTCGGGGTGGCCGTCTGGACCTTCTCCAGGAAGTTGATCCCGACCAGGCCGTCGTGACCCTCTTTGGCCAGCCACACCTCGGCGTAGTTGGCCACGATCGACAGCTCCAGACCCGGGACCGGCGTGTCCATGCGCAGCTTCGGGACGGGGTGGTACGGCTGACCAGCAGGTCGGCCGCCTTCGAGGAAGTACGTGCTCAGCATTCGCGCCGCCATGGCGGGTATCGGAAAGCTGTCCAGGGCACGTCGGACATGCCCGCCCGCATCGCCATCCTGCAGCCGCCGGGCGATCACCACGTCCAGCGCGGTCCCCGAGACGACGCCGAGCTGCCCGGCCTTCGAGACCGCGCGCGCAAGCTGCCAGGAGGACACCGCCACACCCATCCCGCCCTGAATGACGACGGGCAGGCGGCCATCCGCAGCCGGACGCGCGGCGGTGGGGCGAACGCTGGGCGACAGCGGCATGGGCAGAACCTCCAACTTACGGAAACGTAACTTACGTCACCGTAGGTTAGCACGCGCGACACCCGGGTCTGGTGTGACCAACGTCCCCTGTCCGGGCATTCCTGATGACCTTTCCATGGTCTCTCAAAGACCCCCCGTTCGTATGCCGAAGCGTTCACCTGCCTCGGCTCGTCGGACACGGCTGAACCGTCCGGAACACCTCAGCCATGCCCGGTGTTCAAAGTCCATGAGCTCTCAGTCTCGCTTCCCCGGTGTCGTCGATGACGTCACCGTCCGCCTGATCGCCGCAGTCGTGCTGGTCCTGGCTCTTGTCGCCCTCGATCTGCAGCAGTGGTGGATCTACGCGGTGCTGGCGCTCGACTTCACCCTGCGGACAGTCTTCGGTCCCAAGGCCAGCCCCCTGGCTCTCGTCGTCCAGCGGTTCATCCGTCCGGCGGTCAGGGCGCGAAAACGACCCACCGCGGGGCCACCCAAGCGTTTCGCCGCAGGCATTGGCGCGGTGCTGACGTCGGTGGCCGCGATCCTCTGGCTTGCTGATGTCGCGCCCATGGTCGTGGTGGTGATCGGAGTCGTCATGGTGGTCTTCCCCGCTCTTGAGTCGATCGCCGGCATCTGCGTGGGGTGCAAGATCTTCGGCGTCCTGATGAAGCTCGGCGTGGTGCCCAAGGAGATCTGTCTGGAGTGCGCCGACATCAGCCTGCGTGTGTCCAAGACAACCGGGACCGCCTGACCCTTCAGCGACCCGTCAGCTGCACCAGATCAGGACGACTGCGCGGTCGTCGCTGCGCCCCGCCAGACCAGCGGCGCAGATTCGGGTCGCCCCGCCGGTGAAGCCACCCGCGACGAGGCGTTCCGCCTCGCCGAGCATCCGGTCGATGCCCACTGTCAGATCACGGGATCGGGTCTCGATGACACCGTCGGTGTAGAGCAGCAATGCGTCGCCCGACAGCAGGTGGCCGTAGGACCGGGGGTAGGCCGCACCCGGCAGGACGCCCAGCAGCGGACCGTTCGCCTCGTCCATGACCTGCCACTGGCCTGAGCCAGCCCAGTACTTCACCGCGGGCGGGTGCCCTGCACCGCCCACCGAGAACTTGCCGGTGTCGAGCTCGAGCTCCACGTGGATCGCGGTGGCAAAGCCGTCGTTCCAGTCCTGCCGAAGCAGGTAGGAGTTTGCCGCACCGAGGAGCTCCACCGGTTCCATGGCACCCAGCAGGCTGCCGAAGGCTCCCGACAGGAGCAGCGCCCGCGTCCCCGCGTCGATGCCCTTGCCAGAGACATCCACCAGGACAACCTCAAACCGGTCACCTGCCGCAGAGAGGTTCGCGACCGCGAAGTCGCCGGCGAAGGGCTCGAAGTGGGCAGGTTCCACCTCCACCTCGGCGTGCCACGGTTCGGGCAGCGTCGGCAGCGCGCTCTGTGCGCGAATCCGATCCCGCAGGTCCACCAGCATCGACTCCCCCAACGTGCCCTGAACACCCAGCGGGGCTCTGGAGACTGCCAGCCAGATCATGATGGCCGCCATGACGACGATCACGATCATGGCGCCTGCGTAGTCGTCCCGGTTCGGCGTCAGTGCCCACCCGTCATAGGCCAGCAGGGCAGTAATGACGAGCAGGACCACTGCGAGCCATCTCGGCGGCAGAAACAACCCGGCCAGGACGACAACAGGCAAGAAGGACGACCATGGCATGACGGCCGGCCAGCCCAGCGTCAGAGCTTCCACCAGAACGGCCAGCAGGATCAGGACCAGCGCCGCCAAGCCCGGGAACAGCCGCACCACCTCGCTGAGGCGTCCCGACAGCCGCTGGACCGTGAGCAGGCACCTTCGGACGAACCGTTGGGCGCGGGTGCTCACGGTTGGCTAGCCCTCCGCCGCCGGAATGGGGGGCAGCTCGCCGTGCTGCTCGTACCGCTCGACCATGGCCAGACGTCGCGCATGCCGATCGTCACCGCTGAACGCGGTCGTCAGGAAGGCCTCGGCCATGGCCTTTGCCTCGTCGGTCGTGTTCATCCGGGCCCCGATGGACAGAACCTGGGCGTTGTTGTGCGTGCGTGCCAGTCCGGCGAGCTCGACGTTGTAGGCCAGCGCGGCACGGATCCCCCGGACCTTGTTGGCAGCCATCTGCTCGCCATTGCCGGATCCCCCGAGCACGATGCCGAATGCTCCGACGTCGCCGGACACGGCCTCCGCGGCACGGAGCACGGCAACCGGGTAGTCATCCTCGGGGTCCAGGTACTCGGGGCCATGATCGACCACGTCATACCCCTTTGCCTGCAGGAAGGTCACCAGGGTGCACTTCAGGTCGTATGCGGCGTGGTCGCCGCCGATGTGAACGCGCATGGGTCCGACTCCTTTGAGTGGGGAGGAACGAGGTCTGGGGGAACGAGGTCGAAGGCGGTGGTCAGGGAGGCGATCAGTCGAAGACGGGGCTCTCGGTGCGGGTCCTCTTGAGCTCGAAGAACCCCGGGGTACCGGCCATCAGGACCCAGCCGTCCCAGAGCCTGCCTGCCGCCTCGCCCCTGGGCGCAGGCGTGACGACGGGGCCGAAGAACCCGGACTGGTCCATCGCGATCACCGGGGTGCCCACCTCCTCACCCACCAGCGCGATCGCGCGACCGTGGCTGGCCCGCACATCATCGTCGACCTCGCCGGAGGTGGCGAACCGGAGCAGCTCCTCGGGCAGGTCGACCTCCTTCAGCGCCTCAGCGATGACCCGGAGGTAGTCCTCCTCGCCTCCGAGGTGGATACGCGTGCCCATCGCGTCATACAGAGGCTTGATCACCGTGTCGCCATGCTCGCGGGCCGCGGCGACGATGACCCGGACCGGGCCCCAGGAACGCTCCATCATGGACTCGTACCCGGGCGACAGCTCACGGCCGCCGTTGAGGACGGCCAGGCTCATCACCGACCAGGTGACCTCGACCTCACGCACCTGCTCGACCTCCATCAGCCAGCGCGAGGTCAGCCACGCCCACGGACAGACCGGGTCGAACCACATCTCCACTGCTTTGACAGTCACAGCTGCCATCCTGCCAGCCGGGCGCTCGTACGGCGCACCGGCTGACGATCCCCGCCGACTTTCCGGTGACGGTCCCCGGACGAACATGTGAGGATGTTGTGACCCCTAAGACATGTCCCACAGGAGATGAACCCGTGCCCGGCAAGAACCTGACCCGTGACGAAGCCCGCGAACGCGCTGCCCTGCTGTCAGTTGCGACCTACGACGTCGCCCTCGACCTCACCACCGGACCGGTCAGCTTCCAGACCCGGTCAACCGTCGACTTCACGACGGACCAGGAGGGTGCCGGCACCTTCATCGACCTGATCGCGGCCTCAGTCGAGCAGATCACCCTCAACGGCGAGTCCCTCGACCCGGCAACGCATTTCGACGGGGTACGGGTCGAGCTCCCGGCACTGAGGGCCGGAGCTAACACCCTGACGATCGATGCGACCGGCTCGTACATGAACACCGGCGAGGGACTGCACCGATTCGTGGACCCCGTGGACGACGAGGTCTATCTGTACACCCAGTTCGAGGTCGCCGACTGCCGCCGAATGTTCGCCGTGTTCGAACAGCCCGACCTCAAGGCAACCTTCAGGTTCACCGTCACCGCCCCGGCGCACTGGGAGGTTGTCTCCAACGAGCCGACCCCGCAGCCGGTCCCCGGCGGCGAGAACGCAGAGACGGCCATTGCGATCTGGGCCTTTGCCCCCACCCCGCGCATTTCCTGCTACATCACGGCACTGATCGCCGGGCCGTATGACGTGGTCCGTGACCAGGTCGAGACCCGGGCCGGCACCATACCTCTGGGCATCCTGTGCCGACGGTCGCTGACACCGCACCTGGACGCGGACAACGTCTTCGACGTCACGAAACGCGGATTCACCTTCTACGAGAACGAGTTCGACCGCGCCTACCCGTTCAGCAAGTACGACCAGATCTTCACACCCGAGTACAACATGGGCGCCATGGAGAACGCCGGGGCCGTGACCTACAACGAGATGTACGTCTTCCGGGCCAAGGTCACCGAGGCGATCATCGAGCGCCGGGCGCTGAC
>JBDTWH010000028.1:0-41408 GCA_040006795.1 Actinomycetota bacterium
CTGCGCCCGGCGGGCCGACGATAACGGTCGTTATCCGGCAGGGCCCGATGATTCTCAACTGCTCTGTCTGTGACGCTAGATCGCGCCGTAGCCATCGGGTATGCCGCAACTTTATCAGGGCTGGCGACGATTCCAGACCAGGTACGCCAACGAACCGAGCGCGATCCCCGCAGAGTCCGCCATCACGTCCAACACATCACCGCTGCGCTGGGGCAGCGCAAAGTGCTGGATGAGCTCGCCGAGGGGTGCGTGAACGGCGAGTATGCCAAGCACCCAACGGGCCCTGATACCCGCCATCAATGCGGCCAGAGCAGGCGCGGCAAAAATACAGATGTGGACAACCTTGTCGAGCCCGGTGACCGGTGGGCCGGCCGGAGCCCGGGGCAGATAGAGGGCGATCAGCTGCACGGCCACGGCGACAAAGAGAGCAACTCGCCACAGACGATTCGACTTTCGGACAAACGGATCGGCTGCTGCGTCAGGTGTGCTCTCGGCGACTCTGGTCATACCGTCGAGGGCGCCTTGGCCGCAATGGCCGCGGCCTGAACCGCAGCGGCCACCACTTTGGCGACATCCGGGTTGAAGACGCTCGGGATGATGTAGGTGGGGTTGAGCTCTTCCCTGCCGATGATGTTCGCCAGGGCGATGGCGGCAGCGACCAGGACATCGTCACTCACCTCGTTGGTCCCGGCATCGATCAGACCCCGGAAGATGCCGGGAAAGACCAGGACGTTGTTGATCTGGTTGGCGGCATCGCTACGCCCGGATGCAACGACGGCCGCATGCTTGGAAGCCGCGGCGATGTTCACCTCCGGCGTGGGATTGGCCAGGGCGAACACGATGGAGTCGTGGTTCATCGTGGCGATGTCGTCGCCGGTCAGAAGGTTGGGAGCCGAGACCCCGATGAAGACGTCCGCACCGGCGATCGCCTCCTTGAGCGTGCCGGTCACCCCTCGCCTGTTGGTGCGCTCCGAGAGCCAGACCAGGTTCTCGGCACCGTCGCGGACGATGTCCTCGCGGGCCCCGTGGACCACGCCATGGATATCGGAGACCACGATGTCCGTGGCGCCCGCCTTGATCAGCAGCCTCAGGATGGCGGTGCCGGCAGCCCCTGCGCCGCTCTGGACGATCTTGACGTCAGCCAGGCTCTTCCCGACCACTCGCAATGCATTGCGCAGTGCCGCAAGGACCACGATCGCGGTCCCGTGCTGGTCGTCATGGAAGACCGGGATGTCCAGCTCGGCACGCAGCCTGGCCTCAACCTCGAAACAGCGAGGGGCCGAGATGTCCTCCAGGTTGATCCCGGCAAAGACGGGAGCAATGGCCTTGACCGCAGCCACGATCTCGTCGACGTCCTGGGTGTCCAGACAGATCGGGAAGGCGTCGATATCACCGAACCGCTTGAACAGGGCGGCCTTGCCCTCCATCACCGGCAGCGCCGCGAGCGGGCCGATATTGCCAAGCCCCAGCACAGCGCTTCCGTCGGTCACCACAGCGACCGTGTTGCGCTTGATGGTCAGCCTGCGCGCATCCTGCGGGTTCTCGGCAATAGCCATGCAGACCCGGGCGACTCCCGGGGTGTAGACCATCGAGAGGTCGTCACGGGTCCGGATCGGAACCGTGGACTCGATCTTGAGCATGCCGCCAAGGTGCATCAGGAAGGTGCGGTCACTGACCTTGACGATCTCCACCCCGTCGACCGTGCGCATCTGGGCCACGATCTGGTCGACGTGCTCGCTTCCTCGCGTGGCCACGGTCACGTCGACCTGCAGCCGACGCGGGCCGGAGGCCGTGACATCCAGACCGGTGACCAGCCCGCCGGTGGTCTCGATCGCGGTGGTGAGCTCGCTGACAGCGGTGGCGCGGGCCGGCAGATCTATCCGGACGGTGATCGAGTTCGAGACTGAGGGGGCTATGTTCATGGGCTCCATTCTCCCGTCTGTCTGCCGGTGGTCCGAATCCGGGGCAGGTGCTCGCCATGAGGCAGCCGTGGGCCAGAGCTCAGAGGTCGGCGACCAGCAGGTAGCGCTCGTCCGCGACCTCTTTGCCCCACAGCACCGGATCCGTCAGCCTCACGACCTCGACCTGTTGAACCAGCGGCTCGATCGCTGCCACAAGGTCAACAGCCCGCACCCCGCCTGCCCAGGGCATCCGACCTGCGTCCGAGTAGCCCTTGTCGCCCACGGACCACCAGCGGCCTTCGACGAGCAGGAACCGCCCACCCGGACGCAGCAGGGAACGCCATCTCGCGAGCGCGGCCCAGGGGTCGGGCAAGGTCCACAGGATGTGCCGGGCGAGGATCACGTCAACGCTCGCAGGCTCGATCGGCGGATCGGAGACGTCGCCCAGGGTGAAGCTGACCTGCCCGGCAACGTCCAGGGCCTTCGCCCTCGCCCGCTGCACCATGTTGCCGGCGAGGTCAACCCCCGCGACCCGATGCCCCAGCCCGGCGGCCAGAACAGTCAGGGAACCAGTCCCGCAGGCGAGATCTACGACATCGCTCGACTGTGCCGGCAACCAGCTCTCGAGCAGCTCGCGCCACGCCTGGCGTGTCGCCGGGTCAGTCAGGCCGTGGTCGGGCTCGTCGTCGTAGGCATCGGCGTAGTCGTTCCAGTAGTCGGCGATCTCATCGTGATCTTGGCCCATCGGCACAGCGTGCCATCCACCCACGGCCCGGCGTCCCGTCGGCCTGCCCTGGTATCCAGAGGCCAGCGCTTGCGCCTGCACACCTGTCAGGTGAACCATCTGCACCTGATGGGCGTTTCATCCGGCAGGAGGACCAATGACCAACAGCCAGGCTGATCTCATGCGAGAGCTGCACGACGAGCACGCGGCGGCTCTATGGGGCTACTGCGTGCGTCTGACCAACGGCGATCGCCCACGTGCTCAGGACGTCGTTCAGGAGACGCTGCTGCGCGCCTGGCGCAACCCCAAGATCCTCGACCAGACCCAGGGCTCGGCGCGGGCCTGGCTTTTCACCGTCGCGCGGAACCTGGTCATCGACGAGTGGCGCACGCGCCGCGCCCGGCTCGAGGTCAGCACGGCCGAGCCGCCGGAACGCGTGTCTGTCGGCGACGAGACTGACCAGCTGCTCCAGTCATGGGTCGTCGCGGATGCCCTGAGCCGGCTTTCCAACGAGCACCGGCTGGTCCTGGTGGAGTGCTACTACAAGGGGCGCTCGGTCGCTGAGGCGGCGCGACGGCTCGACATCCCCGAGGGCACGGTCAAGTCTCGGACACACTATGCACTGCGGGCTTTACGCCTGGCACTTGAGGAAATGGGCGTGGGATCATGACCACCGACGAGTTTGCCCTGTATGACGCGGCGTATGTTCTGGGCGCCCTGTCTCCGGCTGATCGGCGCGATTTTGAGGCCCACCTCGCGATCTGTCCTGTCTGCGCCATCTCGGTGAGTGAGCTGGCTGGTCTGCCCGGCTTGATATCCAGAGTGCCGATCGATCAGCTCACGGCTGAGGCCGAGCCTGTGCCGGAGACGTTGCTTCCGTCGCTGGCGCGAGCGGTGCGACGAGAGCGCAGGCAACGTAGCCTGATCGTCGGGACGGCAGCGGCCGCCGCGGCATGTCTGATCGCCGTGGGAGGGGTGGCGATCAGCCGGCCGGACTCCCCCGCCCGACCACCGGTCACCGCCTCGGCCCCCACGGGCACCGCAAACCTGGCTTTCACCGCCGTGGTTCCGTCTCCGGTCACCGCCAGCGCACGGCTGGTCGACATGGCGTGGGGCACCCGGATTGACCTGACCTGCGCCTACCGCAGCGGAGGGCTCTACCCGACCAGAGCCATCCCTTACGCGATGTTCGTCGTCGACCGCCATGGCACCGCCGACCAGGTTGCGACCTGGACGTCACTGCCCAACCGCGAGCTCACGGTGATGGGTGCGAGCTCACAGTCTCGCCGGGACATCGCCGCCGTGGAGATCCGAACCATGAGCGGGCGAACGATCCTGCGGCTCACGACCTGAGCAGGGTCCGCCGGGGCCGAGCCGGGGCGCACGAGGCACGCGCGCTCGTCTCCCGGGGACTCGAGGTGACCCTCCGGGTGGGGCTACCGGGCTGATTTGACCTGAAGTAAGGGTAGCCTTACCTTTAAGCGCTAGAGGCGGTCCCGCCTTCGTTCGTCATCTGAGTCGAGGTAGTTCCGTGAGCCTGATGTCAACCCTGCTACTTGGCTTCATCGCCGGTGTGACCATCCTGCTGGGGTTACCGATCGGGCGGCTGCGCAGCAGCGCCCCGACGCTGCGGGCGCTGCTCAACGCGACCGCCGTTGGCGTGCTCCTCTTTCTTGTCTGGGACGTGTTCTCCGCAGCCTGGGCTCCCATCGATGACGCCCTGGCCTCAGCGCACGAGGGAAACGGCGGGCTGGGGGTGGCTGCCGGCTACGGCGTGCTCTTCGCCGCGGGCCTGGCCGCCGGGCTCTTGTCCCTGGTCTACTACGAGAAGTGGATGGGACGGAAGGTCTCGCAGATCCAGGCACCCGCGACAGCTCCTGGAGGTGCGGGTCGGCTGGGGCCCGGGGCCATGAGCGTGGCCGAGGTCTCGGCTCGAGGTCCGAGCCGGATGGCCACCTGGTCGGCCGCTCGCCGGCTGTCGCTGCTGATCGCGGTGGGCATCGGCCTGCACAACTTCGCCGAAGGCCTGGCGATAGGCCAGTCGGCCGCCAGCGGGGAGCTGGCTCTGGCGCTGCTGCTGGTGATTGGATTTGGCCTGCACAACGCCACGGAGGGCTTCGGCATCGTCGCGCCGCTGGCCGGCGACACAGACTCCGCCGGCAACATCCGCCGGCCGAGCTGGGGATTCCTGCTGGCGTTGGGTGCGATAGGAGGCGGCCCGACCTTCGTTGGAACTCTGGTGGGCCATCAGTTCACCAGCGAGGTCGTCAACGTCCTGTTCCTGACCCTGGCCGCCGGTTCGATGCTGTATGTCGTGACACAGCTGCTCGCCGTTGCGGCCAAGGCCCGACGCCCGGACGTCCTGGCCTATGGGCTGCTCATGGGTCTGCTTGCCGGCTTCTTCACCGACGCGATCGTGACCGCAGCCGGCGTGTAGCCACTGCTTGATCCACGGATCTGGTCACACGTTGGCACGATGGTCGGCTGCACGCTCAGTCAGTAGCCGTAGGCGCCCGCACCGCTGCTGGTGGTCGCGGCAGCCTTGGCAGGGGCCGTCACTGCCGTGCCGGACGGCGATACGGCATACCAGGTCCCGCCGAAGGACTTCTTGCCCTGACCGTTGACATCGCCAGGTGCCTTGTCCTGGAGGAACGTGTAGAGCGGCCACCCACCGGCGGTCAGCATGGTAGCGCCGCTGGTCGTCTTCGTGACGGCCAGTGGCGCAGTGACGCCCTGGATTGCGGGCACCGTCGAGCCGGCAGCCGAGGACACCGGGGGCCAGAAGGCAAGGCACTGTGCCGAGCAGGTCGAGTGCCCCGGAGTGTCAGCCGTGAGTAGGTAGACGGTCAGACCCTTGCTGTCGACGAGAACAGGGCCCAGTGAGGTTGTGGCAACGCTCAGGACGCCACCAGCCGCGGCCTTGATGGCATCAGGGCCGGCGACAGAGCTGGCGGAAGTGGTGGTGCTGGTACCGCACGCGGCCGCGAGCATGAGCGTGGCGGCGGCTCCCAGCAGGCGGACGGTGAAGACGGAGCGGGACATGAGAACCTCCCAGTGCGCTGCCTTGGGAGAGACCTCCCAGGTGGACTATCTGGGGAAACGGATTCCGCGTCGATCAGGTTCATCGGCCTCATCAACACCATGACGAGAGGCCCGATCAGATGACCGGGCCTCTCGTCCTGCGAAAGCGCGACGTGCCCATGGTGGTGGAGGTGGCGGGAATCGAACCCGCGTCCGCTGACGGTAAACCAGGACTTCTCCGGGTGCAGTGCGCTATGGATTTTCTCGGCCCCAGTGCTCGCACGCACACGTCCACTGACAGGCCCAGTCGTGTAAGAGTCCCGGGCAACCCCCACGACAAGGGCGCCCAGCAAGCTTTCTAGCTGACGCCAGGAACTAGGCCGAAAGCAAGCCTAGGCTGACGGACCACGGAGCTCGCTCAGACGGCGAGGGCGTAGTCGGTGCTTTTTGAATTGGCACCTATTGTTTTGCAAGGATCGTTAACGAGATAACCCTGCGTCCTCGACCCGCTTCTCCTGGAATGACGATCAACGTCGAAACCGATCACCCCCATGGGGTGGCACACGTCGCACTGTTCACTTGTCAACACTGACCTGACGGTCAGTCATACTCCATCATATCGGTCCAACCCGGTGGCGTACGAACTCATTCCGGATCGTCGCTACGGCCTTGCGGCGAGCAGCTCATGTCGGAATGAAGCAGGCAGACGCCCCGTTACCTGACTGGGCGCCCTCCGACGTGGACCGTGCCACACCACGATCCCAAGGATGGCCCCGATGACGACAGCCCTGATGACGGCAAGCCGCGAATGGCACCTCACCCATCGTCCCCACGGAGTCCCGATGGACGAGGACTTCGCTCTCGTAGACGTCGAGCTCCCGGCACCGGCCCACGGCGAGGTCCTGGTCCGCAACACCTTCCTCTCTGTCGACCCCTACATGCGCGGCCGGATGAACGAGGCAAAGTCCTATGTCCCGCCGTTCCAGTTGAACCAGCCGATGGACGGTGCCGCCGTCGGGGTCGTCGAGCAGGTCGGAGCGGATGCCGCGGACAGCGATGGCACGCCGATCGCCGTCGGCGACACGGTGATCCACGCGTTGGGCTGGCGGACGAGGTCCCTGGTCCCGGCGGTGACCGCCCGGGTCCTGAACACCGGGCTGGCGCCGGCACAGGCCTACCTCGGCGTTCTCGGTATGCCGGGCCTGACCGCCTACGCCGGGCTGCTGCGGGTCGGTGAGTTCGTCGAAGGCGATCGTGTCTTCGTCTCCGCCGCTGCCGGCGCGGTCGGCTCGCTGGTCGGCCAGCTCGCCCGGCTCAAGGGAGCATCTCGGGTCGTCGGCAGCGCCGGAGGTCTGGAGAAGACCTCCTGGCTGCTCGACGAGGCGGGGTTCGACGCGGCCATCGACTACAAGGCGACACCGATCCGCAAGGGCCTGGCGCAAGCCGCACCCGAGGGCATCGACGTCTACTTCGACAACGTCGGCGGTGACCATCTCGAGGCTGCGATCACCGCCCTGCGCCCACGTGGTCGTGCCGCGATCTGCGGCATGATCTCGATCTACAACGCCACCGAACCCGCACCCGGTCCCCGGAACTTGCCGATGATCATCGGTAAGCGCCTGACCCTGAGCGGCTTCATCGTGTTCGACCACGCGGACCTTCGTCCGCAGTTCGAGGCCGAGGTCGGGCAGTGGCTGGCAGAGGGCAAGATCGTCTGGCGCGAGACCGTTGTTGAGGGCATCGACAATGCTGTCAACGGTTTCCGGGATCTGATGGCCGGCGCCAACACCGGCAAGATGCTCATCCGCCTCTGATCCCGGCTGGCGCGACGACCTCCTGCTGCTCGCCCGACCACTGTGACGCGCGGCGGTCGGGCCGTTTCCCCCCTGTGCCCTGAGGTCCGCATGACAAGACTCTGGTCTCGTTTCCTGGTCGCTTCCATACCCTGAATATGACCTGGACGTCAGAATTCAGCCGCCGGAGGCGCATCATGTTCCGCAAAGTCCTCGTAGCCAACCGTGGTGAGATCGCCGTCCGCGCCTTTCGCGCGGCAACCGAGCTGGGGGCCCAGACAGTTGCCGTCTTTCCGCACGAGGACCGCAAGAGCGAACACGTGCTCAAGGCTGACGAGGCCTACGAGATCGGCACGCCCGGCCATCCCGTCCGGAACTATCTCAACGCGGCGGAGATCACCCGGGTGGCGGTTGAGGCCGGGGCCGACGCCATCTACCCGGGCTACGGCTTCCTCTCCGAGAACCCCCTCCTGGCCGAGGCATGCGAGGCCGCCGGGATCACCTTCGTCGGTCCGCCAGGGGACGTTCTGCACCTTACCGGCAACAAGACGCGCGCGATCGCAGCCGCCAGAGCCGCCGGGCTGCCGACGTTGCGAGGCAGCGAGCCCAGCGCCGATGTCGTCACCGTGCTTGCGTCCGCCGACGAGATCGGCTTCCCGCTGTTCGTCAAAGCCGTTGCCGGGGGCGGCGGGCGGGGCATGCGGCGGGTTGAACGCCGGGAAGACCTCGAGGACTCACTGCAGGCCGCAATGCGCGAGGCCGAGGCCGCCTTCGGCGACGCGACCGTGTTCCTGGAGGAGGCCGTGACTGACCCACGCCACATCGAGGTGCAGATCCTGGCCGACAACGCAGGCAACGTCATCCATCTGTACGAGCGCGACTGCTCCGTCCAGCGCCGGCACCAGAAGGTGGTCGAGATCGCCCCGGCGCCCAATCTTGATCCCTCACTGCGTGAAGAGATGTGCGCACAGGCCGTGGCCTTCACCCGGGCGATCGGCTACGTGAACGCAGGAACCGTCGAGTTCCTGCTGTCACCTGAGGGCCGGTACGTCTTCATCGAGATGAACCCTCGCATCCAGGTCGAGCACACGATCACCGAAGAGGTCACCGACGTCGACATCGTCACCAACCAGCTACGGATCGCCGCGGGCGCAACGCTGCCCGAGCTCGGCCTGAGCCAGGACCAGATCCATCTGCGCGGGGCCGCGATCCAGTGCCGGATCACCACCGAGGACCCTGCCAACGGCTTCCGCCCCGACACCGGACGAATCACCGCGTATCGCTCGGCCGGAGGCGCCGGGGTGCGGCTGGACGGCGGCACCGTCTTTGTCGGTGCCGAGATCGGCGCTCACTTCGACTCGTTGCTGGTCAAGGTGACCTGTCGCGGAGGCAGCTTCGCCATGGCGGTCCGGCGCTCCCGTCGGGTTCTCGCCGAGTTCCGGATTCGCGGAGTAGCAACCAACATCCCGTTCCTTCAGTCCCTGCTCGACGACCCCGACTTCGTCGCCGGTCGCCTGTCGACCTCGTTCATCGAGGAGCATCCCGGTCTGCTCACCTCCCGTAAGCCAGCCGATCGCGGCACCAAGCTGTTGACCTATCTGGCAGAGGTGTCGGTCAACAAGCCCTACGGGCCACGAGTCACGACGATCTCTCCCCGCCGACGACTGCCGGCCCTCGACCTCGAGGCACCTCCGGCACCAGGGGCACGGGATCTCCTGCTGCGCGTCGGCCCGGAGCAGTGGGCCCGCGACCTGCGCGCCCAGACGGCCGTCGGCGTCACCGACACGACGTTCCGTGACGCCCACCAGTCGCTGCTTGCCACGCGAGTCCGCACCCGTGACCTCATGTACGTCGCGGGCCACGTGGCACGCCTGACCCCCCAGCTCCTGAGCGTCGAGGCCTGGGGCGGTGCAACCTATGACGTCGCCCTGCGCTTCCTGTCCGAGGACCCCTGGGAACGGCTGGCGCTGCTCCGAGCCACCATGCCGAACCTGCCGCTGCAGATGCTGCTGCGCGGCCGCAACACCGTCGGCTACACGCCGTACCCGACCGCCGTCACCGAGGCGTTCGTGCAGGAGGCGGCGGGGACAGGCGTTGACGTCTTCCGGATCTTCGACGCTCTCAACGACGTCAGCCAGATGCGCCCGGCGATCCAGGCAGTGCGCGCCACCGGTACGGCAGTGGCCGAGGTGGCGCTTTGCTACACCGGCAACCTGCAGGACCCGGGCGAGAAGCTCTACACGCTGGACTACTACCTCAGGCTCGCCGACCGTATCGTCGACGCCGGCGCTCACGTCCTTGCGATCAAGGACATGGCCGGGTTGCTGCGAGCCCCGGCGGCCGCAACCCTGGTGCTCGCGCTCCGCAGTCGCTTTGACCTGCCAGTACACCTGCACACGCACGACACCGCCGGCGGCCAGCTCGCGACCCTGCTTTCGGCGATCAACGCAGGCGTCGACGCGGTCGACGTGGCAAGCGCACCGATGTCCGGCACCACCAGCCAGCCCTCGATGTCGGCCCTCATCGCGGCCACCGACGGGACGGAGCGCAAGACCGGTCTCGATCTTCGGGCAGTGTGCGACCTCGAGCCGTACTGGGAGGGTGTGCGCCGGTTGTACGCACCGTTCGAGTCCGGGCTCCCGGCACCCACCGGCCGGGTCTACACCCATGAGATCCCGGGTGGCCAGCTGTCCAACCTGCGCCAGCAGGCGATCGCGCTGGGCCTTGGCGACAGGTTCGAGTCGATCGAGGACATGTACGCCGCAGCCAACAAGATCCTGGGCAACGTCGTGAAGGTGACCCCGAGCTCCAAGGCGGTCGGCGACCTGGCTCTGGCGCTGGTCGGAGCCAACGCCGACCCTGCCGACTTCGAGTCGACGCCCACGGAATATGACATACCTGACTCGGTCATCGCATTCCTGCACGGCGAGCTCGGCGACCCGCCGGGTGGCTGGCCGGAACCGTTCCGGACCAAGGCACTTCAGGGCCGCAGGTCTCGTCAACCGGTGAACGACCTCACCGCCGACGACTCCGCAGCCCTGGCCTCGGATCCGCGAAAGACCCTGAACCGCTTGCTCTTTCCAGGACCGAGCAAGGACTTTGCCAGCTCCAGGGAATCGTACTCAGACCTGTCGGTGCTCGGCACTGGTGACTTCCTGCACGGCCTTGAGGTCGGCAATGAGTACGAGGTGGTCCTTGAGCCCGGCAAGCGCCTGCTGCTGGGCGTCCAGTCGATCAGCGACCCCGACGAACGAGGCATGCGCACGGTCATGTGCACCGTCAACGGCCAGCTGCGTCCCGTGCAGGTTCGCGACGAGTCGATTGCGGTCGACATCCGCCAGGCTGAGAAAGCGGACGTGCTACAGCCCGGTCAGGTTGCAGCACCGTTCGCGGGTGTCGTCTCACTCGCGGTCGTCGTCGGCCAGGAGATCGACCCCGGAGCTGTCATCGCCACGATCGAAGCCATGAAGATGGAGGCTTCAATCACCAGCCACGTGGGTGGCATCGTCCAACGCCTGGCCATTGCGGCGCAGCAGCAGGTCGAGGGCGGGGACCTGCTCATCGTCGTCGTCTGAGGCAGGTCAGAGCCCCCGGCTGCCCGACAAACATATCGCCATGGCACAGACTCCTACGGCGAGACGATGGACGGGTTCTCTGACTTCGTGGGAAGACTTCGCAGAGTCGTCACGGTATGGCGTGAGCGGGCTACCTCTGCCGTCGGGCCGAGACTGCCCGCTGGGCTTCGCGCTCATCCTGCTGCGCGCGCAGCGTCTGCCGTTTGTCATAGGTGCGCTTGCCTTTGGCAAGAGCGATCTCGACCTTTGCGTAGCCGTCCTTGAAGTACAGGGACAGCGGCACGATGGTGTACCCGCTCTCCTTGTCCTTCTGGACCAGCTTGAGGATCTCCGCCTTGTTCAGCAACAGCTTGCGGCGCCGGCGCGGTGTGTGGTTGTTCCAGGTGGCCTCGGTGTACTCGGGGATGTGAACTCCCTCGAGCCAGATCTCCCCCTCGCGCACCGTGGCGAAACCGTCCACCAGCGATGCCCTGCCTGCACGCAGCGCCTTGACCTCGGTGCCGCTAAGAACCATGCCGGCCTCGAAGGTGTCCTCGATGAGGTAGTCGTGATAAGCCTTGCGGTTGCGCGCAACGACCTTAAGGCCCTTCTCCTTGGCCACCCTCGTCATCCCTTCGTCAGGTCGCGTAGATGCCGCACGACTGAGCCAGCCGTCGTGGTCGGTTGTTCCGCCCCACGAGCGGGCGACGGTGTACGCCTGAGGGTCCTACGCTACCTGCTGGTCAGAACCAGAGGCGCGGGTTCACCGGCTCGCCGTTCTCGCGGGCCTCGAAGTGCAGGTGGGGCCCGGTCGAGAACCCGGTGTTGCCCGAGTAGCCCACGATCTGGCCTCGGGCCACGTGTCCAGAGCTGACCACCCATCTGGTGAGGTGGTTGTAGGTCGTGGTCAGGTCAACGCCTCGCACGTAACCATGGTCGATGATCACTCGGTTGCCATATCCACCCGACAGTGCATCGGGCGACGTGATGATGACCTCACCGGCCGCCGCAGCATAGACCGGCGTGCCCAGATTCACGGCGAAGTCAATGCCGGGGTGATAGCCAAGAGAGCTACCCCTCGGGTGGAACTCCTGGGACACGCGACCGCTGACCGGAAAGCTCAGGAACCCTCCGCTGTTGCCGGGCGGACTCTGGAATGGCGGGCGGGATGTTCCGCCGCCGCTCCGCGACCCACGTCTCGCCGCAGCCGCCCGGGCTGCAGCCTCTCGTGCCGCCTTGGCGTGGGCCGCCAGCAGACGCGTCAGGGAGTCCGACTCAGCCTGCAGCGTGTTGAGCTTCGTGACCTCCGCAGCCTTCTTGGCGGCAACCGTTGCCTCGTACTCGGCTTGGTCGGCATACAGGAGATCGAGCTTTGTCTTGGCGGCCGCCGCAGCCTTGCGGGCCGCGGTTGCCCGGACCAGCGCGGCCTCCGCCTCGATCTTCAGGGCCGCCACCCGCCGGCGCACCGCCAGCAGGTGAGACTGTCCGGCCAGGCCCTGCGCCCGCATGGCGTCGAGCCCACGCAGCGTCGTACGGCGGACCTGCATCACGGTGTCCATCATGAGGATGCGGTCGGTGAAGTCCTCGGGGCTGGTGGCCTCGAGCGCGATGGACAGACCCGTGACACCGCCCTTCTGATAGTTGTTGCGGACCAGGTTGCCGAGCTGGTCCCGGGTAGCCTGGTTTTCGAGAGCAATCTTCTCGAGGGCGTCAGCGGCCTTGGCCTCGTCTGCCTGGGCGACCGCAACCGCAGTCGCCAGTGTCTGGTTGTCGGCCTCAGCCACAAGCCGGGCCGCCTCCGCCGCGGTGAGAGCCTTGAGTGCGCCGGGCAGTTCAGCCTTGGTGCGTTGCAGCAGCAGCGATGCTCTGGCCAGATCCTTTGACGTGCCTTCGATCGCCGCGCTCATGCGGGCGATATTGGCGTCGACATTCCGCTTGTCCCCTGCGGTGTCGGCCGAGCTGACAGGCACGATGACGACGTTGAGGACAGCCGCGACGGCAAGACAAAGACCCACCATCCGCACCTGGGTGCGCCGGCGGCCAAGTCGTGACACGGTCATGATCTGCCTCATTGTTTCATTGGTATCACAGGCGCTTTGGCGGATGAGGGACATTCGTCCCGCGATAAACGGTGTGTCCGAAAGCCTCAACGGCGTATCCGAAGCCCAGAAGACGCTTCGAGAACTAAGCGACGAGCGTCCGAAAATGCGGGAATATCGCAGAGACAAAGAGAATTCTCGAAAGCGAAGGGAACGTCCGAAAGTGCCCCTTCACATCCTCACAACGCGGCCTAGACCCTCAGATAGCGACGAAGCGTGAGCCACGCGGTCACCATCGCCAAACCGGCGGCTGCCCCCACGAGCCAGGGGGTCACCGACACAAGGTCCGCCGTTCCGATGAAGTTGATGGGCAGCTTCTTGCCCAGATATCCAACGCCATATCGGACCATGGCCCACAGGACGCCGATCGCAAGGGCCGCACCGACGACCGTCGCGATCAGGGTCTCGAGGATGAACGGAAGCTGGATGTTGAACGCGGAGGCGCCGACCAGTCGCATGATGCCGGTCTCCCGGCGACGGCTGAATGCCGTCTGGCGAATGGTCGTGGCGACCAGCAGGACCGAGCACAACACCATCAGCGCGGCCAGGCCCAGAGCACCGAGGGACAGACCCCTCAGCACGTTGAACAAGGGGTCGAGGATCCGTTGCTGGTCCTGGACATCACCCACCCCGGGCGCACCGATGAACGCACTGGTGATCACGTCGTACTTGGTCGGGTCCGACAGCTGCACCCGGAAGCTCTCTGGCATCTGGTCGGGCGTGATCTCGCTGTAGGTCGTGCTGTCCTTCGTCTGCGCCTTCATGCGGTCGAATGCCTGTTGCTGTGACTCTGGAAAGACGTTTCTGACCAGGGGCTTCATCGCGTCAAGCTGGCTGCGGACCTGCGTGCGCTGGGCGTCGGTCACGGCGCCGGCGGAACAGTTCGGCAGGTCAGACTTGTCAGTGCACAGGAAGATCGAGACCTGGACACGGTCGTACCAGTAGTCCTTCATCGTGTCGACCTGCCGCTGGGCCAGGACCCCCAGACCCAGAAACAGCACCGAAACCATCGTGACGAGCGCGACCGAGATCGACATCGACAGGTTCCGGCGCAGGGCTACCCAGATCTCACTGAGGACGAACTGCGGGCGCATGGCTCTCTTCCTGTCCTTGGTTCGGCAATATCTTGCGTGTCATGCCTAGAGCTGACCTGTGTACACGCCCTTCACCTGGTCGCGGACGAGCGCGCCGTCATCGAGCTCGAGGACCCGCTTGCGCAGCTGGTCGACGATTCCGTTGTCATGGGTTGCCATCACGATCGTGGTGCCGCTGCGGTTGATCCGGTCCAGCAGGCGAACGATATCCAGGCTGGTGGTCGGGTCGAGGTTGCCCGTGGGCTCGTCGGCCAGCAGGATGGGGGGCTTGTTGACAACTGCGCGGGCTATCGCCACCCGTTGCTGCTCACCACCGGAGAGCTGGTGGGGCAGCCGCCGCTCCTTGCCGGTCAACCCGACCATCTCGAGGGTCTCGGGCACGACAGCGCGGATAGTCTGACGCGACTTGCCCAGGATCTGGAGGGCGAAAGCGACATTCTGGAAGACATCCTTGTTGGGCAGCAGCCGGAAGTCCTGAAAGACGCACCCGATCTCGCGACGTAAAGCCGGCACCTTGCGTCTGGGCAGCCGCGAGAGCTCGCGGCCGGCCACGAGCACGTTGCCGGAGGTTGAAGCCTCTTCGCACATGATCAGGCGCAGCAGGGTGGACTTGCCCGAACCGGACTGACCCACGACGAACACGAACTCGCCTCGGTCGACCTCAAGAGTGATCCCGGACAGCGCCGGTTCACTCGAGCGCCCATAGTTCTTGCTGACGTTCTCGAAGCGAATCATGCGAGCCGCACGCCTCTGCATCTTGGGGACAGGACCTCCCCGCGAGCGGGGCACTGCCTGCGGCCAGGAGAACGGCGCCGCAGGTGCATGGTCAGCCTACGACGGGTCGTGCGGACATCTGCGGACTGGGCAGTCCCCCGGCGTTGCGTCCGAAGGCTTCCTGGAGCGCCGAGCCAACCGTGGCGTTCCTCGATCTGACACCCTCCGCCTCACTCAGGTCGCGGCAGGGCTCACGCGTCCTCACGTTCGGCGCTACGTTTCCAACGGATCCCCGCCTCGATGAAGCCGTCGATGTCACCATCGAACACCCCGCTGGTATTTCCGACCTCGTGCTCCGTGCGCAGGTCCTTGACCATCTGGTACGGGTTCAGCACATAGGAGCGCATCTGGTCGCCCCAGCTTGCCTTGACGTCCCCGGCCATGGCCTTCTTCTGGGCATGCTCCTCGGCCTGACGCTGCAGCAGCAGGCGGGACTTCAGGACTCGCAGGGCAGCCGCCCGGTTCTGGATCTGGGACTTCTCGTTCTGCATCGAGACGACGATGCCCGTTGGCAGGTGCGTCATCCGGACGGCCGAGTCCGTGGTGTTGACCGACTGGCCACCGGGGCCGCTGGAGCGGAATACATCGACCTTGATCTCGTTGTCGGGGATCTCGATGGTGTCCGTCGGCTCGATCAGCGGAATGACCTCGACCGCGGCGAACGAGGTCTGCCGTCGGCCCTGGTTGTCGAAGGGCGAGATGCGCACGAGCCGGTGGGTGCCTGCCTCGACGGCAAGCGTGCCGTAGGCGTACGGCACCTTGACCTCGAAGGTGGCCGACTTGAGGCCGGCCTCCTCAGCGTAAGACGTGTCAAGCACCGCAACCGGGTAGCCGTGCCGCTCCGCCCAGCGCAGATACATCCGCATGAGCATCTCGGCGAAGTCGGCTGCGTCGACGCCCCCGGCACCCGACCGGATCGATATCACGGCCTCACGCTTGTCCCACTCACCGTTGAGCAGGGTCTGGACCTCGAGCTCGCCCACAGCCTTCCTCACGCTGGCCAGCTCGGCCTCGGCGTCCGTCATGGTGTCCGCGTCGGACTCCTCGGTGCCAAGCTGGACCATGAGCTCGAGGTCGTCGATCCGGCCGTCCAGCCCGGTGATCCGCTCCAGCTCGGAGTTGGCCCGTGACAGCCTGCTGGTGACCTCCTGGGCCGACTCGGGATCATCCCACAGGTCAGGCGCCCCGGACTGCTCCTCGAGCTCGGTGATCCTGGTACGCAGTGAGTCCAGATCGGTCACCTGCCGCACTGACTCCATGGTCGCGCGCAGGTCCTTGAGCTCTTGTGCAAAGTCGACAGCCATCAGCAGTGAGACTACGCGACCGCTAGAGCAGGTCCGACCGAGCACGTGACTCGACGGTGATCTGCACCGAGCCACCGAACGCCGACAGGACCGACGCGGCAATCGGGATGTCGACGACGCCGCGAAGCACGATGACCGCAGTCTGTCCGTCCGTGCTACCCGTGCCGTTGGCCAGAACCCACGACGAGATGCCGTGCGGCCGGGGCTGCGCCGCAAGGTACTCGGTCGCCGACTGACGTACCGTGCCATCTGATATCCGGATCGCGTCCAACCGCAGTCCTGCCTCGTATGCCGAGCCGTTGTCGAGCGAGTCGGAGGCATCCAGGGCCGCGCCGTCTGCGGCGTCGAAAAGGCGGACTCGAGCCAGCTGGACCGCAGTCACGTCGACGGCTCCGATGATGAGCATCAGCGCGATGATGGTGAACCCGATGATGAGGAGGGTGATCTGACCACCGTCGCCATCCGTGTCCAGGGCCTTTTCGTCCCCAGGAGCGACGGGACCCTTCCCCGTGGTCTCGGCGAGTCCCAGCCTGCGCAGCCTGCCCCCCAGCGTCTGTCTCACTGGCCACCGAACCGGTCGACGGTCTCGACGTGGGTCGCAGTCACCGGCACCTGCGTCGACACGACCCCGGAGAAAAAGGCCGGAACCAGCGGCATCGGCACCCAGACCGTTGCCGTCACCGTGATGCGACCTTCGGGACGAAGGCACGGCTCGAGACGGCACCTGATCGTGATACTGCCCTCCTGGTCACTGAAGCCCTGGTCGGCAAAGGCCAGCCCGGCGGCCGACTCCGCCCGCGTCCGAGCCTCACCCTGCGCCTGCGCCGTGACATAAGCCCGGCCTGCCTCACGAGCGGCGGCGCTCACGCCAAATGCCCCTGCCTGCAGACGGGCGAGCACCATCACGAGATAGAACAACGGGACAATCATGAGCACGGCGAGGAAGACGAACTCGACGATGGCGCTCCCGCCCTGGGCGCCGGGTCCGGAATCTCCGATCTGATGCAGACGAGTCCGAACCCGGTCGATCAACCAGCAACCCCTATGTCCGGCGTGTTGCACGGTCATTGGCTTTCTGAGAAGGCTCGGGCCTGAATCCGCAGGAGGCGGTCTGGTCCGAGCGGCCCGATGACCGGCAGAGGCGCGTCGACCTTCAGGACCACCACCGTGATCCCCTTGACCGTGGCGGTCTCGGAAGTGATGTGGTCGGCGTACCGGCTCGAGAGGCTGGCGCCGATAAGCTCGCGGGCTCGGGCCACTCCATCATTCGGCGTGGCGTCGGCACGAGCCCCGTACCGCGCGCCCTCGGCCGCGCAGGCGATCAGGGTGTTGCGAATGTGCAGGGCCATACCGAGCTGGAAGATGGCCAGGAACAGAAGGCTGAGAAGCCCGGCCACCATGGCAAAGTCAGCCACTGCCGACCCCGACTCATCCTCAGCCGCCGCGTGCGGGGGCCGCGGGAACATCCGGGCTGGCTGGGTCACGGCGGAGGTTCGCGGGTCAGGGACCGGTGACGCTGGTCATGGCCTGGGTGAACAGGGCTGTCAGCTGGGTGGCGGCGAGCGACCACAAGATGGTGACCAGACCTGCAGTCATCAGGGTGATGAGCACCCAGCCAGGGACATCCCCCCGCTCCCGGTTGGTCAATCGCCTCTCGAGACCGTTGAGGACGATGACGGCGCCGGTGGAGCCGTTGGTGGCCAGTGACTGGATGAGATTCATGCGAGTCCCTTGTGTGATGGTTCAGAATGCGTCATTTAGGGGTCAGATCGTCATTTGGGGTCAGATCGAGAACTTCAGGAAAGCAACGCCGGGGTAGATGGCGAACAGCACGGTCACCGGCAGCACGAGGAAGACCACCGGAACCATCATGGCAATCTCCTTCTTGCCGCCCTCCTCCATGACCGATCGACGACCGGCCTCGCGAACGTCCTGAGCCTGCGAGCGCAGGACGTCGGCCAGGGGTGTACCGCGTTCGACCGCGACCACGATGCCGTCGACGAATCGAGCCAGGCTGACCAGCCCCGTGCGGTCGGCAAGCCCCTGGAGGGCAATCGGGAGGTTGGCGCCGGCGCGGGCATCGGCGAGGCACTGACGCAGCTCAGCCGCCAGCTGCCCATGCGAAAGCCGGCACACGCGTTCGAGTGCCCCGGTGGCACCCTCACCCGCGCCAACAGCCAGCGCCAGCAGCTCGGCGATTGTCGGAAACTCGGCGAGCATCTGCCGCTCACGCTTGGTGGCCCACATCGTCAGCATCTGGTCCCGCGCGACGACCCCGATGCCGACAGAAGTGAAGACAAGGAGTACGAGGATGACCACGGAGGTGCCGTTCTTCAGCCACATCAGCGTGGCCAGCAGCACTCCGATAACACCGCCGGCAACACCCCACACGACCTGCTCGGCGCGAAAGCCCTCCACGTCAGGAGGCCGACCGGCGCGTTGCAGCCTCCGGCGGACCGAGGTGGCCCCACCCAGCAACCGCTCCATGCCATGACCGAGATCATGAATCACCGGGTCAAGGATCAGCAGCCACCCGGGACCTGCGGTGTCACGGCCCAAGGCAAGCAGTCGCGACGGCCTGGCCGTATCGCGCAGGTAGGGAGCGAGTCGGGCTTCGAGCCCGGGGCGCCGGTTGACCGGAAGGCCCACGAAAACGAGGCAGCAACCCGCGGCGAGCATTGCGCCGAGCCAGGCTCCGAGCCAAGACCACCCGGTGCCGGCCATCAGGCTGGTCGCGATCAGGCGCGTCATCGCAGGACCCGGCCTTCTTCGGGCAGGCGCCCCACCCGAACCATCACCCGATAGGCGACGAAGGACAGAGCTGCGCCGATGGCAAGCACCAGGATCCCAGCTGGGCGACTGTACGCCTGCAGCGAGTCGGGACGCGAGGACAACATCGCCAGAACGATCCACGGTGCGGCCACAGCCAACCTGGCGGCGTTGATCGTCCACCCCTGGCGCGTCTCAAGCTCAGCGCGCGTTCTGGCATCCTCACGAAGGAAGCCCGAAAGGGTGCGCAGGAGTCGGCCGAGGTCGCTGCCGCCGACCTCTCTGGCGATCCGCAGAGACTCGATCAGCCGATCACCAACGGGATCACTGAGCCTCTCCTTGAGGCGGTCCAGGCACTCCTGGAACCGGCCCGTGGCTCGATAGTCCTCGGCGAATGCGGCAAAGGCAGGCCGCAGCTCCTCGGGCCCACGGATCGTCAGCTGGCTCAGGGCCTCAGGCAGCGCGAGCCCCGCCCGTACGGCGGAGCCGATGTTGTCGACAACGTCAGGCCAAAGATCACGCATGACCGCACGCCTCTTGCGTGCTCGCATACGTACCAACATGATTGGCGCGTATGCGGCCATGGCGGCGAAGCAGAGGGCAATCGGCAGGACCCTGGTCGTGGCGGCGAAAGCCAGGAAGATCAGGACGAAGGCGATGAAACATGCGCCCAGAAGACTGTGCGGTGTCACCGCCTCGTAACCCGCCTGGGCGAGCTCATCTGATAGCCGGGTGACCATTCCAGCCCTACGAGGCGCGGCAGAGGACTCCTGTCGCGGCCAGAAGGACCACCAGACACAGAAGAGCCCGATGCCCAGGACGAGGCCAACACCCACTCCGATCATGGCTCAGTCCTGGGCCAGCAGTGCGGCGATGTCATACCCGGCACGCTCGAAACGGTCCACATGGGGTGGGAATCCGTCTGCCCGGACCAGCCGCCCGCCCTGCGACGTGAAGATGTCGGCAATCTCGATCACGTCGCCCTCGACCCGTCCCGGCACAGCCACGATCTCACGCACGCGGCGAACGCCATCTCGTTCGAGCGCGATCTGAATGATCAGGTCGATAGAGCCGGCGACGGTCGGCACCACAAATCGGCTTCCGACGTTCTCGCCTGCCAGAAGTGGCAATGTGCACATTTTGGTGACTGCCTCTCGCGCACTGTTTGCGTGCAGCGTGCACATCCCTGGCAGGCCGCTGTTGAGCGCGATGAGGAGATCGAGGCTCTCGGCCTGACGCACCTCGCCAACGATGATGCGTGAGGGGCGCATCCGCAGCGCCTCCTTGACCAGGCGACGCAAAGGAACCTCGCCGGTGCCCTCGAGGCTCGGCTGACGGCACTGCATCGAAGCCACATCCCGCAGTGGGATCTTGAGCTCGAACACTTCCTCGCAGGTGACCACCCGTTCACGCGAGGGGATTGCCGAGGACAGGCAGTTGAGCATCGTCGTCTTGCCCGCCTGCGTACCGCCCGCCACGAGGATGTTCAGGCCGGCGACGACCGAGGCGGACAGGAATCTCGCGGCACCGCGAGTAAGGGTTCCCAGGCGTACGAGGTCCTCCAGATGGTCCGCCTTCACGACGAACTTTCGAATATTCACAACCCAGTGCTCACGGGTGATGTCGGGGATCACGACGTGCAACCGCGAGCCGTCCGGCAACGTCGCATCCACGAAGGGTGAGGAGAGGTCGACCCGTCGACCCGATGACTTGAGCATCCGTTCGACCAGGTCGCGCACCTCGTCGGCGGTCAGGATCGTACTGGTCAGCTCAGCGGTGCCACCCCGGGCAACGAAGACCTTGCTCGGCTCGTTGATCCAGATCTCCTCGATCTCGTTGTCATCGAGGTAGGGCTGCAGCGGTCCAAAGCCCGCGACGGCATCAAGCACACTCTTGGTCGCCTCGTCCAAGTCCGCCAATGCCGGGAGCCCGCCGTGCAGGGAGCGCTCGTCATAGTCGGCCACAGCGTCGTGAACAAGCTGGCGCATCTCCTGAAGGTCACGAGTGGGATCCAGCTGGGAGCGCCGGACAAGCTCGCGCACCTCATTCTCGACGGTGCGTACGGCGTCCATCGACCCACCTCTGCCTGATCATCAGACCGACCGCGACAGCTGCTGGAACCTGCATTGACAAGTCACGTCAGTCGGAAGATCTGCAACGAGAATACGGCCTCCCAAGGCGCCTTCTTACCCTTCGGGGCAACGCTGTGGATAACCGGCGAGCTCAGGAGCCCATGGCGGCGACGGAAGCCGTTGCCCCCACACGAAGCCCGGCAATCCGAGGCAGAACATGTCCCGCCGGCCGGTTCACCGCCATCCTCCGCGAGCGGCTGGTCTCGACGGCAACGCCGCACACGGTCGGGCCAGTGGCCGCACTCTCGGCGAGTCAGGCCTCTGCCGGATGGGTCACAAATCTCTGCCGCCCCTTGACGCATGTGACAAACTTGTCAAAACGTAAGGTCCCGAGATCGCCTGATTCCATAGTCCGGATCTGTTCCGATCTGTGAGAATTGGAACACGGGTGCCGAGACATGGTCGTTCAAGCGCAAGTCCGACCCGCTGTTCCTGGTTGGGCGCGCGCCCACGACGAACAGTGAGTACGATTCTCATGCTTAAGAGGTTGAACGTATAAGAAGCCAGAAGTCTGCCCCGCCACTGCGAACCTGCGACCACCACCTGCGACCACCACCTGCGAACCTGCACCACCACCTGCGAACCACGACAGCGACAGCGAGGCAGACAAGATCGCTGCGGCACTAGCACCTGATACTGATCCCCAGAACTCTGACCCAAGGAGTCCAATCTGATGACCTGGCGCAACCGCGCTGCCTGCCTGGACGAAGACCCCGAGCTGTTCTTCCCCATTGGGAACACCGGCCCCGCACTCCTCCAGATAGAAGAAGCCAAAGCCGTATGCCGTCGATGCGCGGTCGTTGAGACCTGCCTGAAATGGGCCATCGAGTCCGGCCAGGACGCCGGAGTCTGGGGCGGACTGTCCGAGGACGAACGTCGCGCCCTCAAGCGGCGCAATGCCCGGGCCCGTCGGGCCGGATAGCTACGCCCTGTCTCTTGGAGACTCGGCTGACTCGACGGACTTGATCGACCGAAGCCGCGCGACGAACCTGACAGTGGTTCCGTGCGGCTTCGCGCTGCCCCAGGTGATTCGTCCGCGCAGGTCCTGAACCAGCGAGGTCACGATCTGGGTACCCAGGCTGGATGCGGCCGGGTCGAACCCCTCAGGCAGACCTGACCCGTCATCGGTGACCGTGACGGTCAGGAGCTCGTCATGCGCATCGCGGCTCCGCATCGCGCTGACGGTGACAAGTCCACCGGTACGCGCCAGCCCATGCTTGATCGCGTTGTGCACGAGCTCGGTGACCACCATGGCCAGCGCAGTGGCATCCTCAGACCGAAGCCGGCCGAAGGACCCGCTTCGCTCGGCGCGCACAGGCACATCACGGGTGGCGACCTCGACCATGTCGGTCAGGCCCCGGCTCACGATCTCGTCGAAGTCGACCGTCTCGTCGATGCCCTGGCTCAGGGTCTCGTGAACAAGCGCGATGGTGCCAACCCGCCGTACCGCCTCATCGAGCGCGGCCCGTGCCTGACCTTCGGGAAGCCGCCGTGACTGCATCCGGAGCAGAGCCGCCACCGTCTGCAGGTTGTTCTTGACCCGGTGGTGGATCTCACGGATGGTCGCATCCCTGGTGAGGAGCTCGCGTTCACGCCGGCGGAGCTCGCTGACGTCGCGCAGCAACAGGATCGCACCGGTGCGATGACCACCCTCGGTGAGCGGGATGGCACGCATGGACACGCTCGTGCCGCGCGCCTCCACCTCTGTGCGCCACGGGGCCCGCCCTGTCACGACCAGGGCGAGCCGCTCGTCCACGGGCCCTTCGTCGCGCAGGATCTCGCCGGTGATCCGGCTCAGCGAGGTGCCGGTGACATCGCCCACATGTCCGAGCCGGTGAATGGCTGAGACCGCGTTCGGGCTGGCGTAGTTGACCGTCCCGTCCGAGTGGAGGCGGATCACGCCGTCACCAACCCGGGGCGCGCCCCGACGCTGGCCCGTCGGAGCGCCCATCGTGGGGAACTCCCCCGAGGCAATCATCCGGGCCAGGGCGTCCGCGCTCGCCAGGTAGGTCAGCTCAAGACGGCTCGGGGTGCGAAGTGTCGCCAGGTTGGTATGTCGGGTGAGCACCGCGAGCACGCGCCCCTCGCTCACGACGGGAATGGCTTCCTCCCGTATCGGGGTGTCGTCACGCCACTCGGGGTCACGACCCCTCACGATCCTCAGCTCGCTGAAGGCCTGGTCCAGCAACGGGCGATGTCCTTCGTCGACGAGCCTGCCCACGACGTCATCGAAGAAGACCATCGGTCCGGTCGTGGGCCTGATGTGCGCCCCCGCGTACCATCTACCGGCGCCGGCGGGAACCCACAGGACCAGGTCCGCGAAGGACAGGTCCGACAGCAGCTGCCAGTCACTGAGGAGCAGGTGCAACCACTCAACGTCGGCGGCGTCCAGGTCGGTCTGCTCACGAAGCACGTCGTTCAGCGAGGGCACAGCGCCGAGCGTAGTCCGCCTCCGTATCCGAGCTTCGACCCCCCTGTTCACGTGACGTCAGCGGTTGCGCGGGCGCGCGGTACGGGCAGATCTCCGCTCGGCTGAGTCGACGGTCTCAGACTGGTGCGACCCCCTCTCAGATCGTGGCCGACCCGCTGCGGATCACCCCACGCAAGATGCGAAGAGCGACAGAGAGGGCGGAGATCCCGGGGTTGTCGAGTCGCTGGATCCCGGCGAGCGCCGCGTTTGCCCGGGCGAGGGACTCGGCGTTCGTCTCCGACCAGGCCAGGGTGCGTTCCTTGGGAGCGATGTCGGCGGTGCTGCTGTCCAGCACGGCGGTGGTGAGGGCCTTGAGCACCGCATACAGGTCGTAGCGCAGCGCACCACGAGCCAGCGAGTCCCAGCGGTCATCCCGCGGCAGCTTGGTCACCCGGGTCAGCATCACGTCGATGCCGAACTGCTCAGAGGTCGCGAAGTAGACCGGCGCGACCTCGGTGGCCTCACGTTCGCTGTCAACGCTGATCTCAACGATGTCCAGCAGCGAGAACAGGTCCAGGAGCCCGGCAGCGCGAAGGGCCATCTCCTTCGGCGCGCCCAGCTCTTCCAGCTCCTGGGTGCGGCCCTCGAAGCGCTTGCGCTCGGCGCCCTGCAACAGAGAGGACATCTGCGGCCCCAGCTCGGCGACAACCTTGCTGAAGCGCTCAACCTCGGAGGAGACGTTGATCGTGGACGGACGGTTCACCAGGAACCAGCGAACAGCGCGGTCCAACAACCGGCGGAACTCGAGGTACAGCGCCGTCTGGATCTCGGTCGAGACGACGTTGTCCAGCTGTTCGACGGCCCCGACAAAGCCCACCATGTCGAACACCTCACGGCAGACGACGAACGCCCGGGTCACCTGCTCGGCCGTCGCGCCCGTCTCTTCGGAAGCACGGAAGGCGAACGACATGCCACCGCGGTTGACCATGGAGTTGACCACCCCGTTGGTGATGATCTCGCGCCTTAGCGGATGGCTCGCGAGCTTGTCCTGGTACTGCTCGCGGATGGGGTTCGGGAAGTACTTGGTCAGCGTTGCCTGGAACCACGGTTCGTCGGGCAGCGCGCTCTTGAGGAGGTCCTTCTTCAGGGCGAGCTTGGCGTAGGCCACCAGCACCGAGAACTCGGGGCTTGTCAGTCCCAGACCAGCGTCGAAGCGACGCTCGATCTCGGCGTCGCTGGGCAGGAACTCCAGTGCCGGATCGAGGTCGCCGCGGTCTTCGAGCCAGTGAATGAGGCGACGATGCACCGGCAGCATCGCGTGCTCCTGAGCCCGGGCGTTTCCGAGCAGGGTGTTCTGCTCATAGTTGTCACGCAGGACCTGGCGCGCGATGTCCTCGGTCATCGAGGCCAGCAGGGCGTTGCGCTGCTTCAACGTCATGTCGCCGTCACGGGTCATGGAGGTCAGCAGGATCTTGATGTTCACCTCGTGGTCGGAGGTGTCCACCCCTGCGGAGTTGTCGATGGCGTCGGTGTTGACATGAACGCCCAGCATTGAGGCCTCGATGCGTCCGAGCTGGGTGCAGCCGAGGTTGCCGCCCTCGCCGATCACGGTGGCGCGCAGGGCATTTCCGTCGATGCGAATGGCATCGTTGGCGCGGTCCCCGACCTCACTGTCCACCTCGAACGAGGCCTTGACGTAGGTGCCGATGCCACCGTTCCAGAGCAGATCGACCGGCGCCGCCAGGATGGACTTCATCAGCTGAGCAGGCGTCATCGACCTGGTGCCGGGGGGCAGGCCAAGCACGGACGCAACCTGTGAAGTGACTCGCACGGACTTGGCCGACCTCGCGATAACGGCGCCGCCCTCGCTGATCAGGGACTTGTCGTAGTCCGCCCAAGACGATCGGGGCAGCTCGAACAGCCGCTTGCGCTCCAGGAAGGAGGTTGCTGCAACCGGGTTGGGATCAAGGAAGATGTGGCGATGGTCAAACGCTGCGACCAGCCTGATGTGCCTGGACAGCAGCATGCCGTTTCCGAAGACGTCACCAGACATGTCACCGACCCCGACCGCGGTGAAGTCCGTCGTCTGGATGTCGACCCCGGTCTCGCGGAAGTGCCGCTTGACCGACTCCCAGGCCCCGCGCGCCGTGATGCCCATGACCTTGTGGTCGTATCCGACCGAACCGCCTGAGGCGAACGCGTCGTCGAGCCAGTACCCATAGGACTGTGCGACCCCGTTGGCGATGTCGGAGAAGGTTGCCGTGCCCTTGTCTGCTGCGACCACGAGGTAGGAGTCGTCCCCGTCCCAGCGCACGACCGAGTCGGGGGCGACGACCTCGGTGCCGATCCGGTTGTCGGTGACGTCCAGCAGGCCCGAGATGAACAGCTTGTAGGAGGCGATGCCCTCAGCCAGCCAGGCATCACGGTCGATCGCGGGGTCGGGAAGTGCCTTGGGGAAGAACCCGCCCTTGGAGCCGGTGGGCACGATGACGGCGTTCTTGACCATCTGCGCCTTGCCCAGGCCGAGGACCTCGGTTCGGAAGTCCTCGCGCCGATCACTCCACCGGAGACCGCCGCGGGCAACCTTGCCGAACCGCAGGTGCACGCCCTCGACCCGGGGGCTGTAGACCCAGATCTCGAACATCGGGCGCGGCGCCGGCAGATCCGGCACCTTCGACGGGTCGAGCTTGATCGACAGGTACGACTTGTGCCCGGACCCGCCGCCAGCGGGGGAACCGGGGTCGTCCCCCGCTTTCGTGCCGACGCGCTGGTAGTAGTTGGTGCGCACCGTGGCCCCGATGACGCCGAGGAAGCCGCGGATGATCCGGTCGTGGTCGAGGCTGGCGACATTCTCCAGGCCGCTGGTGATCGCCTCCACGATCTGGGCCGCGGCGGCTGCTCGTCCGGTGTCGTCGGCGGCCTCGGTGCCGGCCACCGCCGATGGGTGGTCGGGGTCGAGCCGCGTCTCGAACAGCTGAACCAGCTGCGCCGCCAGGGAGACGTTCGCGACCAGCGTGGCCTCGACATACGCCTGGGAGAAGGTCGACCCGGTCTGGCGGAGGTACTTGGCCACGGCCCGCAGGATCACGACCTGACACCAGGTCAGCTCGCCGCCCAGGACCAGGGCGTTGAAACCGTCGCTTTCGGCGCGGCCCTCCCAGACGGCAGAGAAGGCGTTCTGGAACAGCTCCCGCAGCCCCTCACGGCGGGTGCCGACCCAGGCCTCGGGCCCCGAGCCCTTGAGTCCGAAGTCGTAGACATGCACCACAACACCGTCAGCGCGGTCGATCTGGTACGGGTGCTCATCGATGACCTCGAGGCCGAAATGGGTGAACAGCGGAAGGACGGCCGTCAGCGAAAGGCGACCCCGCCGATACAGCTTGAACCGGCGTTCTGCAGATGGGCTGCCAGGCTCGTGATAGAGGTTCAGCCGGGTCGAGTCGCTGTCCTCCAAGAGCTCGAACTGGCGCAGGTCCACGACGCCGACCCGGGGGCTGAAGTCCTCCTTGTAAGCCTCCGGGAACGCCTTCCCGTAAAGCCCGACGAGGCGGGCCCCGGCCTCCTCGCCGTACTCGAGACGCGCGACCTCGGTAAGGTCCTCGTCCCACGTACGGGTGGCCTCGATCAGACGCTGCTGCAGATCTTTCTCGTCAACAACCGGGATGACCTCGCCCGGCGCGACCCGAACCACGAAGTGGAGGCGGGCGAGCACCGACTCCGACACCCTTGTCGTATAGTCCACGCTCGCACCGTGGAAGGCATTGCGCAGGATCGACTCCATCTTCAGGCGTACGGCGGTGGTGTACCGGTCACGGGGGATGTAGATCAAGCACGAGACGAACCGGCCGTACTCGTCCGTGCGCAAGAACAGCTGGCTCTTTCGACGCTCCTGCAGGTGCAGCACCGTCGTCGCGATGTCGTAGAGATCCTCTGCGGAGGTCTGGAAGAGCTCGTCGCGCGGGTAGGTCTCGAGTATCTCGAGCAGGTCCTTGCCCGAATGGCTGTCGGCGGTGAATCCGCTGGTCGTCAGAACCTTCCGGACCTTGGTGTCGATGATGGGAACGCGCAGCACCGACTCGGTGTACGCGCTCGCCGTGAACAGCCCGAGGAAGCGCTTCTCGCCGATGACCTCGCCGTTGGCGTCGAACACCTTGATGCCCACATAGTCCAGATGGGTTGAGCGGTGCACCGTCGCCCGGGCGTTGGCCTTGGTGAGAATCAGCAGGTGAGGCTCGCGGGCCTTGGCCCGGCCCTGGGGACTCAGACGCCCGAAGCTGCCCGAGTGAGGCTGGTCGTAGCGCAGAAGTCCCAGGCCGGTGCCGGGGATCGCCCGCAGGACATCCTCGCCGTCCCGGGTGTCCAGGGTGTACTCGCGGTAGCCCAGGAAGGTGAAGTGGTGGTCGGCCAGCCAGAGCAGCAGGCGTCTGGTCTGGACAACCTCCTCGGGATCTACCGTCTTGGGCGGGTTGGTCTCCAGGTCAGCGGCAATTTGCTTGCAGTCGAGCTGCATCTTGGGCCAGTCCTCGACCGACTCACGCACATCTGAGAGCACACGCTGAAGCCCCTTCGTCAACGCCTGCTGCTCGGCTTCGCCACCCTGACGATCGATCTCCACATGGATCCAGGACTCGATGCCTGCGCCGAACTCCGCCTTCTTGAGGGCAGTGGTGTCAGTCCGCGCATCGACGTCGAGGATCTCCTGCAGCTGACCGACCGCATCACGACGAACCACGAGCTGCGGGTGGACGACCAGGTGGACGGCGCGATCCTGGCGTGAGAGCTCGGAGAGCACCGAGTCCACGAGGAACTGCATGTCGTCAGTGACGATCTCGATGACGGTATGGCCGCACGACCAGCCGTCCTCCTCGACCGTCGGGGTGAAGACGCGCACGTTGGCTGTGCCCACCGGACGACTCTGGGCCATGTCCCTGTGCGACAGGGCGGCCCCAAGGAGGTCCTCGGCGCGACGCGCGAGCAGGTCCTCGGTGGCCATGTGCCGGTAGTAGAAGCCCAGGAAGGGCTCAAGCGTCTCACCGCCAGCTCTGAGAGCCAGCTCTGCTGTGGAATGGATGACCTGCGAACGAGACTGCTCAAGCAACGCCGACATGGGCTGAGATCCTCACAAAAGGTATGCCGTGATGCACGCCTTTGTGCACCAGTGGAGCCTATCGCTGCTGTGAGATCACGAACGAGTGGGTTGGGATCGAGGTTTCGTGCGCCGTGTCCCGTTGTGCGTAACTTCTCGATCCGCCGGCGCCGCAGCCATAGGCTGTCAGCATGCCACCCGCGCAACGCCTCGACCCAGCGATGCTCGACGCCGTCGCCGCGGTGTTGAAGCGGTCCAGCACGGCGGCGCTGGAGGCCTCCCATGAGCTGCTGGCCCACTACAGCGACACCGGTGACGGGCCGACGCAGCGTGCGGTGGACACCTTGATCGACCACGCCGCAGACGCTCTCCGGGCGCTCACCGACTCGCTCGCCGACATATCGGGCGAGCTCGCGGCAGTCGCGACGGCGTTGGCTCCGGCACAGCCAGCCGGGCCGGGACACAGATCGTCCGATAGGCTCTCGGTCCGGCCGGGTCCCGGGCGCGGGCGCTGAGCATGACCGAGAGCCTTGTGCGCGGCGACCACGTCTCCTGCTCGCGGGTCGGCGGGGCCATGCGCCGTGAGTCTTCACGGTTGCGTCAGCAGGCGCTGTCTTTGGCCGAAGCGCTCAGCGAGATCTCGTCGTCAGCGGGGCCTGGGGCACACGGCCCCCCCGAAGTCTTTGAAGCCACCGCGAGCGTTGCCATGACTCTGCGAGCGATGCAAGCCACGGCCGATGACCTTGACGAGGCCGGGGCCGCCCTGCAGCGTTATGCCACCGACCTTGCTGAGGGCCATGAGCTCGGACGGCGTGCTGAGCGGCGGGTCGCAGCAGCGGGGCTGCTGCTCGAGGGAACGAGGGTGACCGAGCCATGGGGTCTGGCAAGTGCCCGGGAGGCCGAGCGCAGGCGCGCCCAGGTGCCCGACGTCCAGTCGAGGATCGACCTGGCGACTGCCCACGTCGGCCGCGCCCGGGGTCGGCTGCAGCGCGAGATGACCCGGCTCACCGACCGCTTCTCGGCGCACTCGCGGAACGTACAGTCCGCTCGGCGAGCACCTCTGCCGGGGCGCCGGAGCGGGCCAACATAGGTTTGCACCATGAAGATCAGTGACATCATCGAGTTCGCCGCACCCCCTGCGGAAGTCTTCGCCATGTTTGCGGACGAGGAGTTCCAGAACCGCAAGTGCGTCGCCACCGGGGCCATCCGCCACACGGTGTCCATCACGGCTCGCGGCGACCGGACCGTCATCGTCAGCACCCGCGACATGCCATCATCAGGTTTTCCCTCCTTCGTCAAGAGCATGGTCGGCGAGACGCTGGCGGTGACCGAGACCCAGGACTGGGGCCCGTCCGGCACCGATGGTGTTCGCCACGGCAGGCTCGCGGTCGAGATCGCCGGTGCGCCGGTCTCTCTCCATGCGGCGCTCTCCCTGGCATCGGGCGGCCAGGGCACGGTCGAGACCATCGAGGGTGACCTCAAGGCACGGATCCCGTTGCTCGGCAACAAGATCGAGGAGTCGGCCGCTCCGGCCATCCAGTCCGCGATCAGGGTCGAGGGCGAGACGGGAATGGCCTGGCTGGCGAGCAGGGAGTGACCTGAGTCTTCGAACAGAAGTGAGCGCAGCGAGGCTCGGAGCGAGCGCGCAGCCAGCCAGATGTTGTGGCTGGCGACAAGCAGAGAGGGTACGACGCGATCGTCATACCCTCTCTGCTGTTCGCTGTGCTCAGCCCATGTGCGGGTACTCATGCGTCTTCGCCGGCACAAACGTCTCCTTGATGGAGCGTGCGCTGGTCCAGCGAAGAAGGTTCTGCATGGAGCCGGCCTTGTCGTTGGTGCCCGACGCGCGACCGCCACCGAACGGCTGCTGGCCCACGACTGCCCCCGTGGGCTTGTCGTTGATGTAGAAGTTGCCCGCGGCGAACCGCAGCCGCTCCATGGCATCGGCTATGACGCCGCGGTCCTGGGCAATGATCGACCCGGTCAGTGCATAGGGCGCCGCCGACTCCATCTGGTCGAGCATCTTGTCGTAGTTCCTGTCGGCATACACGTGTACGGCGAGGATGGGGCCGAAGTACTCAGTGCTGAAGACCTCGTGGGCAGGGTCATCGATCTCCAGGATCGTGGGGCGGACGAAATAGCCCACCGAGTCGTCATAGGTGCCACCGGCGATGACCTTGACGCCCTTGTCTGCCTGAACTTTGTCGAGGAGGTCGCGGTGCTTGCCGAACGCGCGCTCATCAATGACGGCGCCCATGAAGTGGGACAGGTCCGTGATGTCGCCCTGGCCGAGGCCATCGGTAATCCGGGCGAGATCGGCCTTGATGACCTTCCACAGGCTGCGCGGCACATAGGCGCGCGAAGCGGCAGAACACTTCTGACCCTGGTACTCGAACGCGCCGCGAATCATAGCGGTTCGCAACACATCCGGGTCGGCGGAGGGATGGGCCACGATGAAGTCCTTGCCGCCTGTTTCACCGACCAGGCGGGGATATGTCTTGTACTTCTTCAGGTTGGCGCCGACCTGCTGCCAGAGGGACTGGAAGAGCGCGGTGGAGCCGGTGAAGTGGATGCCGGCCAGATCGGGCGAGCTCAGCGTCACCTTGGAGACGTTGACGCCGTGACCGGTCACCATGTTGATGACGCCCGGCGGCATCCCGGCCTCTTCGAGCAGGTCCATGGTCAGGGTGGCAGCGAGCTGCTGGCTCGACGAGGGCTTCCAGACCACGGTGTTGCCCATCAGGGCTGGGGCGGTTGGCAGGTTGCCGGCGATGGCGGTGAAGTTGAACGGCGTGATCGCGTAGACGAAGCCCTCGAGCGAGCGATAGTCGACGCGGTTCCAGATGCCCTTGGAGTTCGCGACAGGCTGGTCAGCCAGGATCCGCTGAGCGAAGTGAGCGTTGAAGCGCCAGAAGTCGATCAGCTCGCAGGCGCCGTCGATCTCGGCCTGGTAGCAGGTCTTGGACTGGCCCAGCATCGTTGCGGCGACGATTCTGGCCCGCCAGGGCCCCGCGAGCAGGTCGGCCGCCTTGAGGATGATGGCCGCGCGGTCATCGAAGGACAGGGCACGCCAGGCAGGTGCCGCAGCCATGGCAGCTGCAACGGCAGCCTCAGCGTCGGCCTCGCTCGCCTCGTGCATCGTCCCGAGGACCTTCTTGTGGGCGTGCGGCTGGCGTACGTCGATCTTCTTGCCGGTACCGGTGACCCGCTTGCCACCGATGACGTGCGGCAGGTCTATCGGTTTGCCGCCCAGCTCGTCGAGAGCCAGCTGAAGCTCAGCGCGCTCGGGACTGCCCGGCGCATAGTCCAGAACCGGCTCGTTGACTGGGGCGGGAACCTGGGTCACAGCGTCCATTGACGGGAACATCTCCATCGCATCTCGTAAGGCCCTCGGCGTTGAGGTCGCCGCCTATCGTGTCACGCATCACAGAAGGGCAAGTACGACGGGCAGCTCAGTTACGTCGTACCACAGCAGGTCGTCGTCGTCCTGGGACGCGTCGCCATCCACGTGGAGGGACGCAATCCGTTTGAGCTCGACGGAGTCGGTGATCGTCACTGCCGACTCGACGTCGGAGTCGCCGGACTCGGCCGCGCCAACACAGTCCGAGGAGACGTCGGCCGCTGCCACGATGCGACGGCTCTCTCCGGCCTCGAGTATCGCACCCGAGGTCTGGGCTGCATCGTTCAGCGCCTCGTACTCCCATTCGTCCTCGGGTGCCGTCGGGGCGGACTCCCGCAGAGCCGCGGTAACGGCATGGGCAGTGAACGGCGCCCCATTCACGGCGCCATCGGTGCTGAGACTACGCAGCCCGGCAGCGTTCAGTGGTATGTAGATCCGGGTCAAGGCAGGCCTGCTTCCTTCATTCTTGTGGCGGACGGGAAGGGGGTCGGGGTCGCGCAGGGCAACCGCCGAGGTGCGAAGCGAGGTCTCTATCACCGCGGGACGACGGGACAGGTCCATGAGGTTGCCACCCATGGCCTCGAGGTCTTCCCGCCCAGGGCCGAGAACGGTGACCTCCGTGCCGTGACGATGAACGGTGGTCGCCTCTCTCAGGACCCTGCGGGTCACCCGGTTGCGCCACTGCCGCTCCAGCCGGGTCGCCCACTGGGTAGGTGCGTCGGAGTCAAAGCTGGCTTGCGGAGCAAGCACGAACACCTCGTCCAGACCCTGATCCGCGAGTAGGTCGAGGTTCGTGGAGGACCACGCGCCTCCGTCGATGAACCGGTGCTCGCCGATCCTGACCGGCTGGTACCACCCCGGTATCGCGCATGACGCCATCACCGCCTCCGGGAGCGTGACAGGCGACACACCTGGCCGCCCGAACGGCACTCGCTTGCCGGTGTCGTACTCGAGTGCCACGACGGTCAGCCCGTCGCGCTTCACCCAGCCATCCGGAACAACATGGGCTATCAGTGCCCCGACAGCGCTGAGGTTGCCCCGGCCCTCCGGCAGGAAAGCGGACAGGACTGCAGTAGGTGGCAGCTGATGCAGCTGACGGGCATTGCGAATCAACAGCTCTCGCGAGCCGAGGCCGGGTCGCGACCGCGTCGGCCGGTCGCCCCCGGTGGCCTCGGCGTAGTCGAAACGGAACCCGGCCAGGCGCCCGGACTCGGCCTGGTCCCCGCGCTGATGGTTCACGAGATCGGTCACGCTCACCCCCGCGCCAAGCAGTGCTGCCAGGATCGATCCCGCGGAGGTGCCGACGAACGCCTCGAAGTCGCGAACATCGACCCCGGTCTCGTCCTGGAGGGCCTGAAGGGCCCCGACCATCCAGGCTGCGCCGAGCACTCCGCCACCACCGAGCACGAGGCCTCGCCGGGTGGCCCCGCTCATCTGCGAGCGTCCCTGATCTCGACGAGGTCGGCCAGGGAGTCGACCATGCACTGCCCGAGGAGATCCAGGTCGGGCATGGCGTCCCGGTCACCGTTCAGCCCGTAGTAGACACCGCCGTCGTAGGACGTCAGTCCGATGGAGACTGCCTGCCCGCGTGCCAGCGGGATCACCGGGTAGGCCGAGAGCATTCGGGCGCTCCCGACGTACAGGGGTTGTTGCGGACCGGGCACGTTGGTGATGATCAGGTTGAACAGCCGACGGGACATCGCGCTGCCCAGTCGTGCCCCCATGGAGTGCAACGTCGGTGACGCGAATCCGGCGAGACCTGCGATGGACTCGGCACCGACAGCCCGGCCACCCTCAATCTGGAGCCGCATGGCAAAGGCGATCTGATGCAGTCGCATGGAGGCGGCCGGCTCCCCCACGGGCAGATCCACGAAGCAGGCGGTGACGCTCTCGCCGAGCCTGCCGGTGTCGACGGAGTCGTTGTCGTCAAGGTCGTACACGCTGATGGGAACCATGGCGCGGACCGTCGTCGCATTGTGGACCGCCTCGCCGCGGGTGAGCAACCAGGCCCGTAGCGCTCCTGAGATCGTGGCGAGGATGACGTCGTTGATCGTCACCTCATCCGCGTAGTGGCCGAGGGCAAGGCGGCTACGCACGGTGCGGTAGTCAGCAAGATCCGTCCCGACGATGACGTATCGCCGTGCCTCACCGATCTCGGCGTTGAGGGGGCTGGCCGGCGCGGGGCGTACGGCGGTTCTTGCAACGGTTGAGACCACGGCGCCCACTGCCGAGAACACCGGCCGGGTGATGGCCTTGACATCGGTCATGGCACCCCGGACCGTGTCAGCGATCTCACTCGGGCGACGCACGACGTCGGCTACGGCGGACGCCAACAGCTCGACATCGCTCGGCTCGCGGGCCGGCCGCCAGGTTTGCTGGACCGGCTCGTCACGCTCCGATCCATCCTCACCACCGTCCGACCTGTCAACGATGACGTGAGCGATGTCCAGGGCGTTGATGCCGTCGACGAGAGCCTGGTGGCACTTGGTCACCACGGCGAAGCGACCCCCGGCAAGGCCTTCGATCAGGTAGACCTCCCACAGCGGTCGGCGACGGTCGAGGCGCCTGGACTGGATCCGGGCCACGAACTCCTGCAGCTGGTCATCGCTGCCGGGTTGGGGCAGGGCCGAACGGCGGACGTGATAGCTCACGTCGAAGTCCTCGTCGTCGACCCAGACCGGGTTGGCGAGCCTCCCGGGGACCTCGCGGACACATTGCCGATAGCGCGGCACGAAGGAGATTCTGTTCGAGATCAACGACACCAGGCGGTCGTAGTCGAACCCCCTTCTCTGCGGCTGGAAGACCATCAGAGAGCCGACGTGCATGGGCGTGGTCGACTCCTCCATATAGAGGAAGGACGCATCGAGGGCGGTCAGTCGGTCGGACACTCTCACATCGTGTCAGACCGGGACGAACCACATCAGCCCAGTCTCTGGTGTATCCAGCCGGCGCCTGGGAAATGAGCTTCGAGCTCCGCGGCCGTCTGGTCGAAGGTTCGGTGAACGATGCCCGCGAGGCCAGCCTGCTGCGCCGCCGCGATGTTGTGGGCCATGTCGTCGACGAAGACACATTCGTCTGCCGGAAGGCCGATGCGACCCAGCGCAAGCTCGAAGATGGCGGGTTCAGGCTTGCGCATGCCGACCTCACCCGAGATGACCACAGCGTCGAACATCTCCTGCCAGTCGCTGCGGTCATACTCGTTGCCCCACGAGTTCGACAGGAGCGCGGTGCGGACCCCGGCCGCCCGCGCACGGGTGACCAGCGACGTCATGGATTCCTCATAGATGGCCAGGTCGGCGAACATCCTGCCGATCAGACCTTGCGCCTCGACCGGGGAGCCCTCGCGTGCCAGGGCTGCTGACAACAGGCGCTCGAAGTCCTCGACCGCGAGCTCACCACGTTCCAGCCGGTGGACCGGAGAGCTCTCGCCCGGCAGTGGTTCGACCCAGCGGCGCACGACTTCGCCATAGTGGTTGTGGTTGACACCGGTGGCCTCGAGCCAGCGCTCTATCGCGGCGTGGATGGGCATGGTGAGAACGCCACCCCAGTCCACGATCAGCCCTTGCATCATGCACTCTCCTGTCGGGCGCTGTGGGGCGCGGTCACTTTATTCCGGGGGCCACGCCTTCGGTGGCCGGCAGGTGGCGCGGGCACCCCGCAGATCTCGCTGGCGAGTCCCACCATGGACTGACGCAGGACCGATTCGGGCGCCGACTCGGCCAGCAGGCGGCCCGTCAGCAACGCATCGTCCAGGGTGGCCGGGTCATCGGGGATGAAGCGGAGGTCGTCGATCCCGGCGAAGCGGGTGAGCGCGTCACGGATGCTCCGCTCCGGTCGCGGACCCACCGCCGAAGCCCGCACCCTGTTGATCACGACGGTAGGAACGGGACTTGAGATGGTGCCCAGCTCCTGCAGCCCGCGGACCAGCCGCTGTAGGCCGATCGGGTCCCCGGCACCAACGGCCAGAACCCGGTCGGCAACGGCCAGCGAGGTGAGGGTCGCGGCATTGCGTCGGGGGGCAAGGGTGTCGTAGCTCAGCTCTTCGTCATCCTCGAGGCTGAACCCGCAGTCGATAACGGTGAACCGCGCAAGGCGTCGGGTGAGGGTGAGCACGTGCTCCAGGGGAGCCGCGCGAAGCTCCGGCCACCTCTCGGCCTTGGGGATGCCGGTGAGAACTCGCAACCCTGGGCTGACCTCTGGAGCGAGCCGGGCCAGCACGGCCAGATCGAGGCTCCCCTGGTCTGCCGACCTGGTTGCCGCGGCAAGACCCGGTGCCTCGTCAAGAAGCGAGAGCGACTGCGCGATGCACCCGCCATAGGTGTCGGCATCGACCAGAAGGGTGGGCTGGCCGAGGTGCGCAAGCTCACTTGCGAGGTTGAGCGCGATGGTGGTTCGCCCGGGGGCACCGGCCGGGCCCCACACGGCGATGATGCTCCCCACGCTGTCAGACCCGTCGTAGGAATCCCGACCAGCGGCTCCTGCTGCTGCGCCACCGCCCTGCGAGGAGTCCTGCCAGCCATCGGGCCCGGGCCCGTCTGCTGACCCGGATCCTTGCGTGAACCATGCCGCCTGCGGCCGTGACCCGGTCAGGCCTTCCGGGACGTGATGACCATCCAGGGCATCGAGAGCCCCCTGGATGACCTCACCACTGGCGTCCGCAGGGATGAGGGTGGACACCCCGAGCTGACGAAGGTGTAGCTCAGCGATCTCGTCACCAGGCGGGTAGATCCCGACGACGGTCACCTGGCACTCCCGCAGATCGTCCAGCGCGCTGCGGTCGAGGCCGCGAAGGTCAGCCGAGACCATCGCGACCTCAGCCAGACCCGACCCCGCCACGGCCAGGAGATCTGCGAGGTCGGGGCACCGCCGGGCGATCCGCGCGTCCGTGCCGCGTTCCAAGGTTGTGACCAGTGCGCTCTCCCAGCGATCGCTGACCGCCGTGACGACGGAGCGACTCATGCGCCGGCCCGAGTGAGCGAACCCGGCACCGGGACCAACGTGATCTTGGCGCCCTGGTCGATGGCAGCGATCAGCGCCTGAACCCGCACCTCCGGAACCATGATCTGAACCGCGGTCAGGCCCGAGACCGCGCCCAGGCCGCCCCCGCTGGTGTCTGGAGTGCGAACCACCGGGGTGGCCTCGATGGTCTTGACCGGCTTGCCATACTTCTCCCCGGCCGCCGAGGGGTCCTTCGCATTGACCCAGACATCAACGACCGAGCCCGCGGCCAGCTGCCCGGCGCCGCCGCCGTCCACCGGCACGGAGACGGGCTTGAGGTCGACTGCCTGCCGGTTGCCCAGGGCCGACGCCGGCAACAGCTCACCTGGCCGAACGTCTCGAAGAGCGAAGGTGTTCGGCGCGATGTCGTGATCGGCGGCCACGTACGAGTGACGGTCGGCGCCGAGCTGCACATCGACTCGCCTGACGTCGCTCTGCCTCACCGGCTGCCCCGGGACCAGGCTGGTCGCCGCCGCGTACATCGGAATCGTGTCATCGGCTGCTGCGATGGCCTTGGCGCCCACCGTCATGGACAACAGCACGAGCACCACGCCGATAACGAGTCGGCTGTCGCGCCATGACGGTTTCTGCAGGCGCGTTGCGGTCGGCTTGGGCAGCTCGGCCATGACCATCTCTCCTCAGCGTGCAGTGGCGTTCTCAGTGCTGTTCGTGTGCCGCCGTCCAGGGATATCAAGGACCCCTGTCGGCGAAGCCTTGCGGAGACATCATGACGCATGGTGGTGAACCGGGCCGCATCCTGTGCACAGCCAGACAAACCCAGGTCACCCTAGGCAAATGGTCGAGTCATGATGCATGCTTGAGCATTCACAACGCTCCAACCTCTGTGGTAGACATGTGTGGCAAGAATCCCCGAGCGACCTAAGGTGCGATCCGTGGCCCAGCGCTTCATCCAGCTGTCTGAAGTGTCCGAGATTCTCGATATCTCCTCGACACAGGCTTACGCACTGGTGCGTTCCGGCGAGCTCGCCGCCATCAAGGTCGGCGGTCGTGGCCAATGGCGGGTCGAGACCGCCGAGCTCGAGAACTACATCCAGCGGATGTACTCCGAGACCAAGACCTTTGTCGCGGCACACCCTTTCGGTAGCCCGGCAGAGAACGCCTGAAGCAGGCACCTGTCGCCTGGTCTGGACCCTGGACCCAGCCGGTCCCGGTGGTGAGGCCAGCGCTTTCCTCACCCGTGACGGACGACCACGATCGCAGCGAACGGGATCACCCGACGCGCGACGATGTTCTCCGGGCGCCGCGCCACGTCAGCTGGATGCTCGCTGAGGTCGACCGCGTCAGCGCCCACGCCATCAACGGTTCCCGTCGTTACGGAGCCGTTGACATCAGCCAGTGACACCACGGACCTGTCGCGGCTGAGCCCACGCAGGGCATAGCCCAGGCCGAATCTCTTCGCCGTTGCCGTACCCGGGCCGACCGCCGCGCGCACTCCCAGCCCGTTGATCGCGACGATCGAGGCAAACGGGACGAGGCTCCCCCGGTCACCACGTTCATGAACCAGGAGCCAGTCCAGGCCTGCGTCTGCCACTGTGCCTGACACCACGACCCCGGCGAGCAGTCGCAGCTCGATCTCCAGTCCCTTGTGCGCGATGAGGCGCTCGTGCAACCCCACCTGAGCGCGCTCTCGCCGGGTGCGATCCGAGACCTCCAGCTGGAGCTCACGCTGAGAATCGGCATCCAGCTGTGCTTGCAGGTCGTCGAACAGACGGTCCCAACGCATGGTGCCTCCAGCTTCGTCGCCTGGGTCGATCACATCCCGTTTGCCCGCCGCATGTCCACTCCGATCCTCATGGGGGGTCGAGCATTATTGGCAAACACAGGCAAACTGCACTAACCTGCATCGAACACCACCAAAAGCAACTAGGAGCAGGCATGTCGGATCAGCTCAGCCACGGGCGACTGAGGCCGGTTGCGGCCATCACGCTGGCCGGCACCAGTCTCATAGCCGCGGCGGCACTCGGGTCCATCTTCCTGAGAACCTCGCTCGACGCGTGGGCGACAGTCGTTGCCCCGGGACCCGCGGGCCCAGCCGACGGCATCCTCCTGATGACCGGACTCGGCGGCACGTTCCTGTCGCTCTGGCTGGGTCTGGGGATGACGCTCTCGGCGTTGTCTGCCCTCCCGGGCGAGCTTGGTCTCCTCTGCAGGCGTCTGGCCGGCCGGGTGGCCCCTGTGGCGGTGCGCAAGGTGGTTGCGTTCCTGCTCGGAACAACGCTTACCGCTGCGCTGGTGCCGGGGACCGCCATCGCCGGCATCGGGCCTGAGACTGCCCGTGGGGCGGTTGTCGCCACCGCGTACGAGGCAAGGCCTCCCACCACCAGCGCGGTCGCGATTGCCGCGCCGGACGCCCCTTTCCGCTTTGTCAACGGCGCCTCGGCGGGCCACCCGGCTATCGCCGCGCAAGAGGTATCTGTCGTGTCAGGGCCGGCCGTGCCGGCCAGACATGCCGCACCGGCTCTGCTGGAGAGCACTGATGCGGCACCATCGCCCAGGTGGTCCCCGGAGCGAGCAGTATCGCGACTGCGCCCGGCACCTCGTGCTGACTCAGATGCCGGGACAAGCACCGTCGTCGTTCTTCGCGGCGACACGTTGTGGTCCATAGCAGCAAGACACCTCGGTCCCGCGGCCGGCGCGGCAGCCATCGAGGTCGAGTGGCACCGCTGGCTTGCCACCAACCGTGACGTGATCGGCGATGACGCCGACCTCATCCTTCCCGGACAGCTTCTGACCCCACCTCCCCCCAAGGGAGAAGGATCGTGAAGAGCAACATCAGCACCAGCTCCAGCAGGCCGGACAGCAGTACTTCGGTCGACACATCCGCCTGCGCGCCGGCGGGCATGCCCGTCGTGGCACCGCCAGTACGCCTCCGCGTGCGATCAATCCCCGACATCTCGCCGCCGTTCATCGACTCGCGCGCAGCCGAGGTGCTGGAGCTGAGCCCCTACGTACAAGGGACCCTTGCGATCAGCTTCAGGGACCGTTACGACGCCGCCTCGGACCCTCGAACCCTTGCGTACTTCGGACCCCAGCACACCTTTTCGAGAGACCTGCCAGACCCACAGGTATGGGTGACCTCCATGGCCCAGGCCCTCGTTGAGGTGATGTCCGGAGCTCGCCCGGCTCCCCAGGTGATCCGCTGGACCACCCCCGAGGTCTACTCGGTGGTCGCCCGGCGCAATGCTGCCTCCGCCCGGCACACGGTGGTCGCCCGCCCGGCGATCGTTCGCCGGGTCAGGATCTGCGAGCCGGCCGACGGCGTGGTCGAGGCATGCGCCATCGTCGTGGACAACGGCCGGGTCAGGGCGCTGGCCATGCGCCTGACCGGCGTCGACCGCCGTTGGGTGGTCAGCGCCCTGCAAGTCGGCTGACCTGGGGTCAGCGGCTCTTGTTCCTGTTTTTCGCCCGGCTCTTCTTGCTGCCGCCACGCGGGTCGGAGGCCTTGCGCGAGGACCGTGTCTCCTGGCTGACCTGGTCGCGTTCCTGCACGGAGCCATCGTCGCTGGGGGCGGAGTAGTGCAGCTGCGCCGGAGCCTTCGGGGTCTCCAGGCCCTTGGCCCGAATGGCCTTGGCCGCCTCGAAACCGTCGATCGGCGGGACAGCCACATCATCCTGAACGTCATGCACCTGGTCGGGGTTGACCTCAACCTCGACGTTGAAGAGGTAGCCGATGGACTCTTCCTTGATCGCCTCGTTCATCGCCTCGAAGAGCAGGAAGCCCTCACGCTGGTACTCCACGAGCGGGTCACGCTGTGCCATGGCACGCAGGCCGATCCCCTCCTGCAGATAGTCCATCTCGTACAGGTGCTCGCGCCACTTTCGGTCAAGGACGGACAGCACGACCCGCCGCTCCACCTCTCGGGCCACGTCTTCACCGAGTGCAAGCTCTCGCGCGTCATAGGCGTGGTGGATGTCAGAGGTGAGCTCCACCCTCAACATCTCGGCACTGATGCTGCCGTGGCCACCGGCTGCCTCCTCGACCTCAGCGATGCTGATCGAGACGGGGTAGAGGGTCTTGAGCGCGATCCAGAGCTGCTCGAGGTCCCAGTCGTCGACAAACCCCTCGGAGGTGGCCGAGGTGACATAGCCCTCAACGACGTCATTCATGAAATGCCGGATCTGCTCGTGCAGGTCCTCACCCTGGAGCACGCGAAGTCGCTCGCCGTAGATCACCTCACGCTGGCGGTTGAGGACATCGTCGTACTTCAGCACATTCTTGCGGATCTCGGCGTTTCGAGCCTCGACCTGGGTCTGGGCACTCTGGATCGAGCGTGAGACCATCTTGGACTCGATCGGGACGTCGTCCTCCATCTTGGCCGTGGTCATGA
>JBDTWH010000029.1:0-12484 GCA_040006795.1 Actinomycetota bacterium
CACACCAACACAACACCTCACGGCACCACATCGGGGCAACCATACAAACTTACTCGTTAGATATTACTTGCCAGAAGGTCACTCACATAATCGGGCCGATCCTACGATCGTTGCACCCTGTGAGGCTTTGGCGAGTATCCACTGTAACAGGCCTAAGCCCGCTCCATGATCCCCTTGCGGGAACCTGGCGACACCGGCGAACCGGGGTCCTTTTCTGTGGTTGACACACACGAGAAGGGTGAGTTCCACGCCTCTGATATGTGTGCTGCCAACCCGCGGGACCGGCCACTTCGCACGGCGCTTGCGCACCTGGAGCAGTGGTGTCCGTTCCTCCCTGTCGGGCTGACGTGCAGAACTTTAGAACGTCCCCACGGACAAACACAAATCCGCTGCTCAGAGGCCTGCTTCGAACGGCCTTCGAGCCATCCTGAGCCCGTCGGCCGGGGGCCTCTGGGCTGGGGAGCATTCGATCGCTGTCGAGCCCTGATCAGGATGGCCTGCGCGCAGCGGCCAGAGACTTGCGTCCACGGCGGACCAGTGCCACCTGACCATGAAGGAAGTCCGATTCGGTCAGAACCGCGTCGAGATCGGTCACCTTCACGTTGTTGACCGATGCGCCCCCATCGCGCAGGACCCTTCGTGCGGCGTTGCGGCTGTCCACCAGTCCGGTGGCGACCAGGGCGTCCACCACCGAGTCCCCTGGTGAGACCTCTCCCCCGGGCAGCTCAGCGGTCGCGTCACGAAGCGTGCGGGCGTCCAGGGCGGCTGGGTCGCCTTTGCCGAACAACGCCTCGCTGGCGGCCTGTACAGCGGACGTGTCAGATGCACCGTGCACCAGGGTCGTCACGTCGGCAGCCAGGGTGCGCTGCGCCTCACGTTTGAAGGGCGTCTGGGCTAGCGACGTCTCCAAGACCTTGATCTCCTCGCGACTGCGGTCGGTGAAGATCTTGAGGTACCCGATCACGGACGCGTCGTCGGCGTTGATCCAGAACTGGTAGAAGGCGTAGGGCGACATCATCTCGGCGTCGAGCCAGACGGTCCCCCCTTCAGTCTTGCCGAACTTGGTGCCATCCGCCTTGGTGACCAGGGGTGTGGTCATCAGATGCACCGACACGTGCTCCGTGCGGTTGATCAGATCGGAGCCGGCAGTCAGGTTGCCCCACTGGTCCGCCCCGCCGGTCTGCAACGTGCAGCCGTAGTCGCGGTAGAGATGCAGGTAGTCCAGTCCCTGCAGAAGCTGGTAGCTGAACTCGGTGTAGGAGATCCCGTCCTGGCTTGCCAGACGAGTGGCGATGGCGTCCTTCTTGATCATCGCGTTGACCCTGAAGTGCCTGCCGACGTCACGCAGGAAGTCCAGCGCCGACATCGGCGCCGTCCAGTCGAGGTTGTTGACCATGATCGCGGGGTTGTCGCCCTCGAAGTTCAGGAACGGCTGCACCTGCGCCTGGATGGTGGTCACCCAGGCCGCCACCGTCTCAGGGGAGTTGAGGGTACGCTCGCCCGTCGCCTTGGGGTCACCAATCAGCCCGGTGGAACCGCCGACGAGGCAAAGCGCCCGATGACCGGCCCGCTGCAGATGGCGCATCAGGATCAGCTGGACGAGGTTGCCCATGTGCAGGCTGGGTGCGGTGGGGTCGAATCCGCAGTAGAACGTGATGGGTCCGCCGGCGAGCGCCTCACGCAGCGCCGGCTCGTCGGTGGTCTGCGCCACCAGCCCACGCCACTGCATCTCTTCGAGGATGTCGCTCACGGCGGTTCGTTCCCTTCGATGGCCCACATGGTCACCCCACAGACTGCCCTACAGGCTCTGGGAACCGGCAGCCGGTTTGGCTGGACGGGCCTTACCCGGCCGGTATGGCGAGACCGTCGCCTCGCCCTCGAGCCAGAACCGCCAGGGGTATGCCGTGGCGTCCCCTCCCGGACCACTGACCCCGACGCGGGGCCCGGAGAGCACGCCGCCGGCCTGCCCAGGCCCGCGGAACGAGCCGGGCCGCGGCCCGGGCGAACGTTGTGACAGCTCTGGCATCTCAGCTCTTCCGGGCAACCCCCCGGGTGAGGTCCGCAGCACCAGGGGGCTGTCCGTCGCGGTGGTGTCCAGCCCGTTCTGGTCACGGCTCAGTGCCAGGGTCATCGTGAGCCGGGCAGGACCGCGCGCCAGATCCCGGTCGGTGACGCCCACCCGGCGCGCACGTGCCGTCTCCAGCCCGCCGACAACCTCGCCTGCGCGCATCAGTACCGCACTGGGGACCCCGGCCGAACCGCAGACCAGGTTCGCGCACCAGTGCATCCCGTAGGTGAAGTAGACGTAGAGCCCGCCCGGCTCGCCGAACATCACCCGCGTGCGCGGTGTCTGACCTCTGAAGGCGTGCGACCCGGGGTCGTTCGCACCGTCATACGCCTCGACCTCGGTGAGCCGCAGCGTCACTCCGGCGTGGGAGACCGTGCACCCGAGCAGCTCGGGCGCCACTTCGAGAACGGGCCGGGCGAAGAAGGCGCGAGTGAGTCTGGGCGACGACATCAGGTCTCGTTGCCGACTGTCACTGTGCCATGGTCGTCTCGCCCGCGGTGAATGCCCTTGCCTCGATGACCTGCTGACGCACAAGCTCGAGCTGCTCACGAACTCTTACCGGCGCCGTACCACCCTTGGAGTCGCGGGACTCCAGCGATCCGCGCACGCTGAGCACGCCTCGTACGGCCGGCGTGAGGTGGGGCGATATCGCGGCCAGGTCGTCGTCGGACAGGTCCCAGAGCTCGATCCCACGACGCTCACACTCACGGACACAGGAACCCGAGATCTCGTGGGCGATGCGGAACGAGACACCCTGGCGTACCAGCCACTCGGCGACATCGGTGGCCAGCGAGAACCCCTGCGGCGCCAGCGACTCCAGCCGCTCGGTGTTGAACCGCATGGTCGCGACCATGCCGGCGAATGCAGGCAGCAGCACCTCAAGGGTGTCGATACCGTCGAATACCGGCTCCTTGTCCTCCTGCAGATCGCGGTTGTAGGCCAGGGGCAGACCCTTGAGGGTGGTCAGCAACCCGGCCAGGTCCCCGACCAGCCTCCCGGCCTTGCCCCGGGCGAGCTCGGCGACATCGGGGTTCTTCTTCTGCGGCATGATGCTCGACCCCGTCGAGTAGGCATCGTCCAGGGTGATGAAGGAGAACTCCTTGGTGGCCCAGAGCACGATCTCCTCAGCAAGCCTGGAGACGTCCACCGCAGCCATCGCGCTCACGAAGGCGAACTCGGCGGCGAAGTCACGGCTGGAGGTCCCGTCGATGGAGTTCTCGACCGCACCGGCGAAGCCAAGGTCCGCCGCGATGGCCTCGGGGTCAAGCCCGAGCGAGCTGCCCGCCAGCGCCCCCGAACCATACGGGGACAGGGACGTTCGGCGATCCCAGTCCTGCCAGCGATCGACGTCACGTAGCAAGGCCCACGCATGGGCAAGCAGGTGATGGGCCAGCAACACGGGCTGAGCGTGCTGCAGGTGGGTGCGACCAGGCATCGCCACGTCGATGTGCTGATCAGCCTGACCGACCAGCGCATCCACGACGTCGAGAACGCGAGCGCTCACGCTCCGGGCATGGTCGCGCAGGTACATCCTGAAAAGAGCTGACACCTGGTCGTTTCGCGAGCGCCCGGCCCGCAGCCGACCGCCGACGTCAGCACCGACCCGCTGTATCAGGCCACGTTCGAGGGCCGTGTGCACGTCCTCGTCGTCCACGTCGGGGCCGAAGGACCCCGACGTGACGTCGGCCAGCAGCTGCCCGAGCCCGGCCAGCATCGCCTCGAGGCCGGCGTCGTCCAGCAGTCCGGCTGAATGCAGCACCCGGGCGTGCGCCCGGGACCCCGCGATGTCGTACGGGGCCAGCCGCCAGTCGAAGTGGGTCGACCGGGACAGCTCAGCCAGTGCATCGGCAGGACCTCCGGCGAACCGTCCACCCCACAGGCTGACCCTGCCAGCCCGCCCGGCGTCCGGCAGGCCAGCACCCGTCATACCTGAAGGGTTCTCCTTCACTCACTTACCCAGCCGCTGGTCACGACCGGAGGCGATCTTGCTGGACAGGCCATGCAGGTGGATGAAGCCCTTGGCCTGGCTCTGGTCGAAGGTATCTCCCTCGTCATAGGTGGCCAGGCCGAAGTCGTAGAGGCTGGTCTCGGAGCGTCGCCCGGTGACGACCGCGCGCCCGCCGTGCAACGTCATCCGGATGTCGCCCGAGACGTTCTCCTGGGTCGATGCCACGAACGCGTCGAGCGAGCGCTTCAAGGGGCTGTACCACAGGCCGTCGTAGGTGAGCTCGCCCCACTTCTGCTCGACGCCACGCTTGTAGCGGCCCAGCTCGCGCTCGATCGTGACGTTCTCAAGCTCCTGGTGGGCAGTGATCAGGGTGAGCGCGCCGGGTGCCTCGTAGATCTCACGGCTCTTGATGCCGACCAGACGATCTTCGACCAGGTCGAGTCGGCCGATACCGGCGGCGCCGGCCCGCGCGTTGAGCTGCGAGATCGCCTGCAGAACGCTGCACTTCGCACCGTCGATGGCAACGGGGACACCGGCTTCGAAGGTGATGATGACCTCGTCGGGCTCGTGCGGGCCGGCCGGGTCCTGGGTGTAGGTGTAGAGGTCCTCGACAGGTGCGTTCCAGATGTCCTCGAGGAAGCCGGTCTCGACCGCGCGCCCGAAGACGTTCTGGTCGATCGAGTAGGGGTTCTTCTTGGTGGTCTCGATCGGCAGGTTGTGCGCCTCGGCATAGTCGATCGCCTTGTCGCGGGTCAGGGCCAGGTCGCGAACCGGCGCAATGCACGTGAGATCGGGGGCAAGGGAGGAGATGCCGACCTCGAAGCGGACCTGGTCGTTGCCCTTGCCGGTGCAGCCGTGGCCGACGACGGTGGCGCCGTGCTGCTTGGCGGCCTTGACCAGGTGCTTGACGATCAGGGGACGGCTCAGCGCCGAGACCAGCGGGTAGCGGTCCATGTAGAGGGCGTTCGCCTGGATGGCCGGCAGGCAGTACTCGTCGGCGAACTCCTCGCGAGCGTCTGCCACGTAGGCCTCGACGGCGCCACAGTCGAGCGCGCGCTTGCGGATGACGTCAAGGTCCTCCCCGCCCTGACCCAGGTCGACGGCGACGGCAATGACCTCGGCGCCGATAGCGTCAGAGATCCAGCCGATGGCGACGGAGGTGTCGAGACCTCCGGAATATGCGAGAACAACGCGGTCAGTCATCGGTACTCCTAGTTGGTGTCATCGTCTGTATGACGACTTATGGGGTCTGCGGGGTCATGGGTGTGCTCACTCGAGATGTCGTGCAGGTCGTCGGTCGAGACGCCGCTCAGGCCGCCGTTCGGGTTTGTGCTGGAGACGTCGTTCGGGCCCTGGAACGGCTCAGCGTGCTCTCGACCGGCCAGGGCCAGCAGCCTGTTCGCCAGGGCTCGGCTCTGCGGCTCTCCACCGGTGATGATCATGATGGTGTCGTCGCCGGCGATGGTGCCCAGGACGTCCGTCTCGTCAGCATGGTCGAGAGCGGACGCCAGGTAGTTGGCTGCGCCTGAGGGGGTGCGCACGACCACGAGGTTGGCCGAGACCCTTGCGGTGACCAGGAGCTCCTCGCACTGTCGCCTCAGCCGTGAGCTCACCTCGTCACGCCCCGGCGCCACCCGGGCTGTGCGGTCGCCGCCTTCACCCGGCACGGCATACACCAGGGTCTTGCCCTCGCGCACCTTCACTGCGCCCAGCTCGACAAGATCCCGCGACAAGGTCGCCTGGGTCACGGCAAATCCGTCGCGCGCAAGGATCTCCAGCAGCTCGCCCTGGGATCGGACACTCCGGCGCCCGAGAATGTCCAGGATCAGCTGACGTCGCCCGGCCAGGGTCTGCGGAATCACGACGTGGGCTCCAGTCCCTCGAGCAGAGCCGGCAGCGCCGTCACGAAGGAGTCGATCTGCGCATTCGAGATGACCAGTGGAGGGGCGAGCCTGAGCACATCCGGCGTCGGCGCATTGATGATGAAACCTGCGGCGAGCCCGCGGTCGGCGACCACCGCCGCCACATCGGCAGACAGCTCTATGGCTCGCAGCAGGCCTGAGCCGCGAACCCCGCGAACCATGGGATGGCCGAGCGCCGTTACCGAGTCCTCGAGATGGTCGCCCACGGTGGTGGCGTGCGTGAGAAGGCCCTCCGTCTCGATCGTGTCCAGGACGGCCAGTCCCACCGAGGCTGCCAGCGGGTTGCCACCGAAGGTCGTGCCGTGCTGACCCGCCGTGAGCAGCCCGCTGACACCGGGGCCAAAGGTGATCAGCGCGCCGATCGGCACTCCCGCGCCGAGTCCCTTGGCGACGGTGATGGCGTCGGGGACGATTCCGGCCTGCTGGAAAGCGAACCAGGTCCCGGTGCGGCCCACGCCGGTCTGAACCTCGTCGATGATGAGCAACGTCCCGCTGGCCGTGGTCAGCTCACGAGCCAGACGCAGGTATGCCGGGTCGGCCGCAACGACGCCGGCCTCTCCCTGGATGGGCTCCAGGAACAGAGCCGCGACGTCTCCGCCGACGGCCGCGCGCAGCGCCGCCTCGTCATTCAGCGGGATGTGGACCACGGACGGGAGGAGAGGCTCGAAAGGCTCGCGATAGGCCTGCTTGTGAGTCAGTGCCAAGGCCCCGGTGGTGCGGCCGTGGAAGGCCGCCTCAGCGGCGACCAGCCCGCTGCGACCCGTGCGGCGGCTCAGCTTGATGGCCGCCTCGATCGCCTCGGTCCCGGAGTTGGCGAAGAACACGGCCGAACCTCTGGGAGCGCCTGCGAGCCCCAGCAGCCGCTCTGCCAGCTCGATCTGGGGCGGTGAGGCGAAGAAGTTGGACACGTGAATCAAAGAGGCACCCTGCCGGCACAGCGCGTCAACCACAGCCGGGTGTCCATGACCCAGCGCATTGACGGCGATCCCGGCAAGCAGATCGAGGTAGCGGTTGCCGTCGGCATCCCAGACGTAGCAACCGTCGCCGCGGGTCAGGACGGCCTTCGGGCGACCGTACACACCCATCAGCGAGCGGGCGTACCGGTCGAGGTATGTCGCGTTGTCGAGCGCCGGCATCAGGCCTCACCGCCCCCAGGAGCCACGTCACCGGGGAGATGGCCATCGTCGTCACCCTTGTCGGCAGCGTCGTCCTCGTCCTCGGCGCGCAGCCGGGCGACCCGGTCAGCCTCGGCGTCCGGGACGATCATGGTGCCGATGCCCTCGCTGGTGAAGACCTCGAGAAGCAGGGAGTGGAGCTGGCGGCCATCGATGATGTGCGCCTGTGGCACTCCGTTGGTCACCGCCCGCACACACGCCTCCAGCTTGGGCTTCATCCCGGCGTCGACCCTGGTCAGCAGATCCGCCGCAGCGCTGACAGACAGCTGCGAGAGCAGGGTGTCCGGGTCGGGCCAGCTGGCGTAGACGCCCTCGACATCGGTCAGCACCACGAGCTTGTGGGCGCCAAGGGCGACGGCGAGCGCCGAGGCGGCGGTGTCCGCGTTGACATTGAGAACCTGCCCCTCGACGTCCAGGTCGGGTGCCACGGTCGAGACCACGGGGATCCGTCCTGCATCCAGGATGTCCATGACCGCAGAAGGATTCACGCTCTCCACGTCGCCGACCAGACCGAGGTCCACCGGGATGCCGTCGATCACGAGGTCTCTCTTGCGCGCACCGAAGAGTGCGGCATCCTCACCGGACAGCCCCACCGCCAGAGGCCCGTGCTGGTTGAGCAGCCCGACGAGCTCGCGGCCCACCTGGCCGGTCAGCACCATACGGACGACATCCATGACCTCAGGGGTGGTCACGCGCAGGCCGCCCCTGAACTCGCTGGTCAGGCCGACCCGCTCCAGCATGGCCGCGATCTGCGGGCCGCCGCCGTGGACGACCACCGGGCGCAGACCGGCATAGCGAAGGAACATGATGTCCTGGGCGAAGGCCGCCTTGAGCTCGTCATCGAGCATGGCGTTGCCGCCGTACTTGATCACGACGAGCGCGCCCCGGAACCGTTCGAGCCAGGGCAGAGCCTGGACCAGGATCTGCGCCTTGGAGGCCGCAGCCGCCAGCCGGTCTCTCCTCATGTCGAGTAGGCCGAGTTCTCGTGGACGTAGTCGTGGGTCAGATCGTTCGTCCAGATGGTCGCCACCTGTGCTCCTGCGTGCAGCTCCACCACGACGTGCACCCGCCGGGCTCCCATGTCGATGAGGCCCCGGTCCTCGCCGACCCCGCCGGCACGGCAGACCTGGATACCGTTCATGCTCACGTCCAGCGTGCCGGGGTCAAACACGGCTTGCGTGGTACCAACCGCGGCCAGGACGCGTCCCCAGTTCGGGTCGCCACCGAAGACCGCGCACTTGAACAGGTTGTTGCGGGCGATCGCGCGAGCCACTTCCAGGGCGTCCGGGACACTCGCCGCAGAACGGATCTCGATCTCGATGTCATGCTGGGCGCCCTCGGCATCGGCGATGAGCTGCCGGGCAAGATCCGCACAGACCGACGTGAGCGCCGCGGTGAGATCCGCGCCCGAGGGCGTGACACCCGACGCTCCCGAAGACATGAGCAGGACGGTGTCGTTGGTCGACATGCAGCCATCGGAGTCGATCCGGTCAAACGTCGTCTCGGCGGCGGCGCGAAGAGCGGTGTCCAGGACGCCGGGGTCTGCGACGGCATCCGTGGTGATCACGACGAGCATGGTGGCCAGGGCGGGCGCGAGCATTCCGGCACCCTTGGCCATCCCGCCGACCGACCAGCCGTCGCCGGCCACCAGCGCCTGCTTGTCGACCGTGTCGGTCGTCATGATCGCGGTGGCCGCGTCACCACCCCCGGTGGCCGACAGCGTCGCGACGGCGGCGTCAATCCCGGTGATGAGCTTGTCCATCGGCAACAGCTCGCCGATCAGGCCGGTAGAGGCGACGGCAACGTCCCCTGATGAAAGTCCCAGCACCGCGGCGAGGTGCTCGGCGCTGCGGTGGGTGTCGGCGAACCCGGCGGCCCCGGTGCAGGCATTAGCGCCTCCCGAGTTGAGGACGACCGCGTCGACCCGGCCGTCGGTCAGCACCTGACGGCTCCAGGTCACCGGCGCCGCCTCGACCCGGTTACGGGTGAACACCGCCGCAGCATGGTGGTGCGGGCCGTCGTTCACCACGACGGCCAGGTCAGGGGTGCCGCTGGGCTTGAGGCCGGCAGTCACGCCGGCAGCGCGGAATCCGGCGGGCGTCGTGATACTCACGGTGCAACTCCTGCCGTGGGAAGTGCGGTGGTCTCCGGCAGGCCCAGGGCCAGGTTGGCGCACTGCACCGCCGCGCCCGCGGTGCCCTTCGTCAGGTTGTCGATAGCGGCAACGGCAACGGCCCGTCCGCTGCGCTCGTCAAAGGCGACCTGGACGTGGGCGTTGTTGCTTCCCAGCACGTCCGCAGTGCGTGGCCACTGCCCCGCAGGCAGGAGATGGACGAACGGCTCGTCGACGTAGGCGGCCTCCCAGGCTGCCCGCACGGCCGCCGCCTGCACGCCCGGCTTGACCCTCGCGGTGCAGGTGGCGAGAATCCCCCGGGGCATCGGAGCCAGGGTCGGCGTGAAGGACACGGTCACGCGCTGGTCGGCCGAGGCACTGAGATTCTGCTCGATCTCGGGAGTGTGACGGTGCGTGCCGCCGACCCCGTAGGGCGACATAGAGCTCATCGTCTCTGCACCCAGCAGATGCGGTTTGAGAGACTTGCCCGCACCGGAGACTCCGCTGGCAGCCACGATGACGACGTCATCGGCCGCCAGGAGCCCTGCGACGAACCCCGGCGCGAGTGCCAGGGTGCACGCCGTCGGGTAGCAGCCGGGGACTGCGATCCGGCGCACCCCGAGGAGTGCCTCGCGACCCTTGTGCCCACCGGGCAGCGCAAGCTCCGGCAGCCCGTAGGGCCAGGTGCCCGCATGGCTGCTCCCGTAGAAACGTTTCCACTCCAGCTCGTCCGAGAGCCGAAAGTCCGCGCCGCAGTCGATCACGATCACGTCCTGCGCCAGCTGGTCCACGATCGCGGCCGACGCGCCGTGGGGAAGAGCAAGGAACACGACCTGATGCCCGGCCAGGGTCTCGGCATTCGTCCCGACGAGCACCCGGTCCGCAAGAGGCGTCAGGTGCGGGTGAATGTCACCCAGCCGTGTGCCTGAGCTGGAGGCCGCGGTGAGGGCTCCCAGCTCGATGTCGGGGTGTCCCAGCAGCAGCCGGGCGATCTCGCCACCGGCGTAGCCGCTGGCTCCCGCTATCGCTGCCCTGATCATGCGCATGACTATACATGACGTTGGGAATGTATGCAGACCAACCCCCGGGCCCAACCGAGTGCTCAGGCGACGGTCAGCCAACGCCTCGGCGCTGGGGCTAGGGCTGGGGCTGGGGCAAGAACTCAGGCGAGGGCCACCTAGGCACCACGCTGAATCGCCCCGACGGCAGCTGCCGCGGCGGCGGTCGCACGGTCCCGGAAGCCGTTGACCTCCTTGGTCGTCAAGGTCCGCTCAGGAGCACGGAAGACCAGACGGTACGCCAGGGACTTGCGGCCGGGCCCGATCTGGTCCCCCCGGTAGATGTCCATGAGCGAGACCGACTCGAGCATCTCGCCGGCACCCAGCCGCAACGCCGACTCCAGGGCGCCCGCGTGGACCTGCTCGTCGACGACGAGAGCCACATCAGACTGCGCCACCGGATATGTCGACAGCTCGTGGGCCTGGACCGTGACCTCGCTGGCGATCGTGAGGACATCGACGTCCAGCTCGGCGGCGCAGGTACGCGAAGGCAGTCCGAGGGCCGCGATGGCCTTGGGATGCAGCTCCCCTGCGTGACCGACGAGCGTCCCGTCGGTCAGCTCCAGTCGTGCACAGCGTCCGGGGTGCCACGGCGCGTGGTCATCGGCGGTGACCACGAGGTCCACGGCGAGCGCGAACGCCAGTGCCCTGGAGGCGCCGACTGCGTCAGTCCAGTCAGCACGATGCCCAGGTCCCCACCACCCAGCAAGGTCGGAGTCACCGCTGAGGGCGAAGGCGAGTCTGCGCGGCTGCGGTGGAACGGCCGCCATGATCTGCGCAAGGGTCACGTCATCCGGACGTTCATCGGTTCCGGGCACCGGCGCTGCGTGTGGTTCCCAGAGCGGGCGGGTGACCAGTCCCATCTCGAAGACGGCGACATCGCGCGCACCTCTGGACACGTTGCGCCGCAACGCCTCGACCATCGTCGAGAGCACGGAGGTGCGCATCAGGGGCGCCTCGTCCGAAAGCGGATTGGCGACGCGCACGGTCGTGCGACGTGGGTCGTTGACCTCCAGGCCGAGGTCGTCATGGTTCTTCGCGGACACGAACGGATAGGTGAGCACCTCGACGAAGCCTTGCCCGGCAAGGGTGTTGGCCAGGACCCGGCGCACCCGTTGGCCGTGGGTCAGGCCACGCCCAGCGCCGGCCCGCGGCAGAACTGAAGGGATCCTGTCGTAGCCGCGAAGTCGTGCGACCTCCTCGGCGAAGTCCGGTCCATTGTTCAGGTCTGGACGCCACGACGGCGGCAGTACCGACAGGGATGCTGGAAGAGAACCCGGTCCGGCGTCGGTTCCGGACGTGGATCCTTCCGGCTCAACGACGTCGCAACCGATCTCGCGGAGCGTCCCGATGACATCCTGGTGGCTGTAGGGCAGGCCGATCAGCCGGGCTGGCAGGCCGGGGTCGAGGTCGATGCGCGAACGCGCCGGACGATGGTCGACATCCGTGACACCGGCATCCGCGGTTCCCCCGCCGAACTCGACGAGCAGGTTGACCGCGAGCTGGGCGGCGATGCCCGTGATGTCCGGGTCCACCCCCCGCTCGAATCGCTTGGAGGCCTCGGTGATCAGTCTGTGCCGGCGTGAGGATCGCGCCACCGTGGTGGGGTCGAAGTGGGCGGCCTCCACCAGCACGTCCGTGGTGGCGGGTCCAACCTCCGAGGTGGCACCGCCCATCACTCCGGCGATGGCCAGCACCGCCGCGCCACCGTCGGTGATCAGCAGGTCCTCCGGGTACAGCGTCCGCTGCACGTCATCGAGGGTTGTCAGCGTCTCACCGGCAGCCGCGCGGCGCACCACGATCGGCCCCCGCAGGGCCGAGACGTCGAAGGCGTGCAGCGGCTGCCCCAGCGCGAGCATCACGTAGTTGGTGACGTCAACGGCCAGCGAGATGGGTCTCATCCCCATCTGGGTGAGCCGCTTCTGCATCCACGCAGGCGAAGCCGACGACGCCCTGACCCCACGGACGACCCGTGCCACATACCGGTCGCACCCTGCGCGGCCGTTCAACGGTGCCTCGTCGCGGAGCTGCACGGCAAACCCGCTGGTATTGGCTGCCGCGGACTCGAGTGCCGCGGGGTCGCGGAAAGAACCGCCGGTGGCGTGGGCGTACTCACGCGCCATCCCCCGCATGCTGAGGCAGTATCCGCGGTCGGGAGTGACGGTGACCTCGACGACCTCGTCGGCCAGGCCCAGCAGCT
>JBDTWH010000030.1:0-18048 GCA_040006795.1 Actinomycetota bacterium
TCAGCGGTCGGGCCATCAGCGGTCGGGCCATCAGCGGTCGGGCCATCAGCGGTCGGGCCATCACGGTCCGGCCTCAACCAAGGAGATTCCCATGAGCAAGATGTTCCACGTAAAGAATCAGCTTCGTAGCTTTTTGTTGCCACTGAACAGCTTGCTCGACGGGTTGAGGCATCAGGCTCAGGCTGGAATGACCACCGCCGAATACGCGGTGGGCACTCTCGCGGCCTGCGCTTTCGCAGCGACGTTGCTGGCCATCGTGCGCTCCGGCGCGATCAAGTCCGCACTCTCCAACCTGATCACGTCTGCGCTGTCGATCGCCTCCTGATGTCTGAGTTATGGCGACACTCTGGCTCGCGTCAGCAGGGCATGGTCACGGCTGAGTTTGCGGTCGTCCTGCCCGCCGTCGTCTTTGTGCTGGCCCTGTCACTCGGCGCTCTGGGGCTGGCTCTGGACCAGGTCAGATGCGTGGACGGGGCGCGTGCGGGTGCTCGCGCCGCAGCCCGAGGGGACAGCTATGCCGCGGTGATGCTCGTTGCCCGCAGGGCTGCCCCACCTTCGGCCCTGATCTCGATCCGAACCTCCGGTGCCCTGGTGCAGGTCTCGGTGGTGTCCCGACCTCGGGTGACGGGGAGCTTGCTCCCCGTGTGGCTGACCGCCAGATCAACGGCCTCGGCCGCTCTCGAGCCCTCGGACCCCCAACCGTGACTCGGGTGATGGGTGTCAACCGACGAGGTTCCGATGACGAGCGCGGGTCGGTCACCGTGGTGATGCTCGCCGTCATCGTGACGGTGCTGACACTGACGGTCTCGGGGCTCCTTCTGTCCAGCGCTGTGCTGGCAAGTCACCGAGCCCGGGCGGCGGCGGATCTGGCGGCGCTGTCCGCAGCAGGTGCGCTGCTGAACGGTGAACCATCTGCGGCAGCCTGTCAGTCAGCCGAGATGGTGGCCTCTGTCAATCACGGACGGTTGCAGCGGTGCGTTGCGGTTGGAATGGAGGTGCGGATCAGCGTTGCCGTCCCGGCAGGGCTGAAAGGCTTCCGGGCGGCCACCGCGAGGTCTCGGGCCGGGCCGGACCGCAGCGGGGCGGCCACAGCCCGTCCTCTCGAAGCTCAGCCTCCATAGTCTGCGAACACCATCGGTCAGATTCCGGGCTGGTTCAGATTTCGGATCAGCCTCTCGAAGTGATCGAGTCCGCGGAGCTCCCGCTTGTCACCGAGGTGGACCCCCGGCCATGACCAGCCTCACTGGCTCATGGCCCGGGGCGCTTCCTTGCCTTTCTATGTTTTATCCGAAGTGCTGTCGCTGCTGTCGCTACTGTCCGCCCCGCCCGGACGACGCGTGCTGGGGCTGCCATCGTCCGCGTGGTCGTCCCCGCTCCGGTCGTCATGGTCTTCCGCTGTCTTCGCTGCGGCGTTGGCCTTGTCCTTGCGCAGTGACCTGAGCTCCTTGTGCGTTCTTGCCGTGCGGCGTGTTCCGCGGCTGATCAGGGTGAACCCGAGGACGAGCAGGATCACCGAGAGGGCACCCGCAATGAACAGGGCCAGGGGTGAAGCCGAGATGGTGACCCCCAGTGCCGTCAAGGTGATCGTCGTCGACGTCGTCGCCGTGGCGATCACGGCAAACAAGGTGACGCCAGCGGCGACCAGGGTTAGTGCCAAACCGAGCGCAATCACGAGAATCCTCCTGTCACTCACCGGCTGGGCAGCTGGATGGGCTGATCAGCCTCATCGGCCGAGCGGCCGTCGTGGTGGGTGGTGATGATACCCATTCGCTGAAGCTTCGACTACTTCCCCGAGGTCTGGCGATCCCTTGGCAGGGTCGGGCGAGCCGGCCAGAACGGCGGTCAGCAAGGAGATGGCACCAGGCTTGTCGAGGGGGTTGTTGCCGTTACCGCACTTGGGGGACTGCACGCAGGAGGGGCAGCCGGAGGCGCATTCGCACGCCACGATCGCGTCGCGTGTCGCGGTCAGCCAGATTCGGGCCGCACGGAACCCTCGCTCGGCAAACCCCGCGCCCCCGGGATGACCGTCATACACCAGGATCGTGGGTCGGCCGGTGTCCGGGTGAAGCGCGGTCGAGACGCCGCCGATGTCCCAGCGATCCGAGGTGGCCACCAGGGGCAACATGCCGATAGCGGCATGTTCGGCAGCGTGGGCTGCCCCCGCGATGTTGACCTCGCAGACTCCTGCTTCGTCCAGCATCTGCTCTGTCATGGTCCACCAGACCCCTTTTGTGTGCAGCGTCCGTTCCGGCAGGTTGAGCAGGTGCTCACCCAGGACCTCGCCTCCGGGCAGTACGCGCAGGAAGGACGTCACCTGGGAGCGCACCTCGACGCTGCCGAAATGTAGCTCGACGGGCCCCCAGGTCCGGGAGCGCTCGATCTGACCGATGTCGAACGCGCTCACGGACCGTGCTCGGGTGGACCACCCCGGGTCCCCGGCCACGACGACCGCATGGGCGTCCGGGACGTCGTAGTGGGCTACCACGTAGGGCTGGCCCTGGTGCACGTACACAGCGCCCGTGTGGACGCTGGAATGTGCCGCCTGGCCGTCGACGGTGCCCAGCACACGTCCTGTCGACCACTCGACGATTCTCACGGTCTCGCCGGTGCCACGCAGCGAGATGTGGTCGGTGGCTCGTTCGGGTCGGGTCCAGAACCACCCCCCCGGCCGTCGCCGCAGTAGCCCGCGCGCCACCAGGACCTCGAGCAGGCCCGCCATCGTGGGCCCGAACACCTGCGCATCGGCGGCGGTCAGGGGCAGCTCGGCTGCCGCGGCGGCCAGATGAGGGGCCAGGACGTACGGGTTCTCCGGATCCAGGACCGCGGCCTCCACCGGTCGGTCGAACAACGCCCCGGGGTGGTGGACCAGGTAGGTGTCCAACGGGTCGTCGCCGGCGATCAGGACCGCGAGGGACGCAGATCCGGAACGCCCGGCACGACCGGCCTGTTGCCAGAGGGACGCAAAGGTTCCCGGCCAGCCCGCCATCAGCACCGCATCAAGCCCGCTCACGTCGATCCCCAGCTCCAGGGCATTGGTGGCTGCCAGACCGCGCAGCTCGCCTGACCGGAGCCGTTTCTCCAGCTCCCGCCGCTCCTCGGGGAGATATCCGCCACGGTATGCCGCGACGGAGGCTCCAAGCGTCGGGCTCACTTCGCGCAGAGATCGTCGCGCGCTCGATGCGACCGCCTCGACGCCGGCCCGGGAGCGACCGAATGCCACGGTCTGGACTCCGTCGATCACCAGGTCCGCCAGAAGATCCGCTGTCTCAGCGACGGCGCTGCGCCGATGTGGCGCATCGCGTCTGGTGACTTCAACGCCAACGCCAACGCCACTGTCAGCGTCTACGTCGCTACCTCCATCGCCACCGACACCGCTACCGCTGCCGCCACCCGCGCGTGGGACCAGGCCGGGCTCCCATAGGCCGAAGGTCATCGCCTCCCGTGGCGACCCATCGAGGAGGACAGGACGGACCGGCATACCGATCAGGGCGCTGGCCTGGTTCTCGGGGTCCGCGACCGTCGCGCTGGCCAGAACAAATGTGGGGTAGGCGCCATAGTGTGCTGCAACCCGCCGCAGCCGCCGCAGCAGCGCTGCAAGGTGCGAGCCGAACACCCCTCGGTAGACGTGACATTCATCGATCACGACGTACTTCAGGGACCTCAGGAAAGGAGCCCATCGCGGATGGCCGGGGAGCAGGGAGTGATGCACGAGATCGGGATTGGTCAGGACGTACTGGCTGTGGTCGCGGATCCAGCGGCGCTCGTCGGGCGCGGTATCACCGTCGTAGGTCGCTGATCGGAGACCTGGGATGGCCAAGGCGCGCAGCCGGGCCTGCTGATCAGAGGCCAGTGCCTTGGTCGGGCTCAGATAGAGGGCGGTGACGCCACGTCCGGACGGGGCAGTCGAACCGTCGACGACGTCAGACAGGACCGGAAGCAGGTAGCCGAGGCTCTTGCCCGACGCTGTGCCTGTGGAGATGACGACATGGGTGCCTTCATGGGCAAGGTCCGCGGCCTCACGCTGATGGGACCACAGGTTCGTGATCCCGGACATGGTGAATGCCGAGTAGACAGCCGGGGCCACCCAGTCGGGCCAGGGAGCAACCTGTTCACGGCGGGCGGGGACCTCATGGACATGCAACAGCCTGTCGGCGCGCCGCCCGGCAGACAGCCGGGAGAGCGTCTCCGGGGGGTTGAAGTCCCGGCGGTTCACCGGAGGCGGATCGCTTGGCATCAACAAACCGTATGCCTCCGTTTGCCCGACGGGGCTAGGGTGACGTCTGAGTGACCGTTCCGATGACGACGAGAGGAGCGCGACGTGGATCTGTCCATCTCCAGCGAAGTTCGCGGCGAGACAACTGTCGTGCACGTGGCCGGGGAGATCGACGTCTACACCGCGCCCATGTTGCGTGAGCGTCTGGATGAGCACATCGCGGCAGGGCGACACGATCTCGTGGTCGATCTCGGGGGTGTCTCGTTCATGGCCTCGACTGGACTCGGGGTGCTCGTCGGGCGCCTCAAGCTGGTGCGCGCGGCCAATGGAACGTTGCGCCTGGTGTGCTCCAGCGCGCGCATTCTGAGTGTGTTCTCGATCACAGGCCTCGACAAGGTTTTCCAGATCTTTCCGAGCGTCGATGACGCCCTGGCGGCCAGGGCCTCGACCGCCTGACGCACGACTCGACCGCCCGTCGCGCACAGCCCTGCTTGAGGCCTGCCCGCCGGCGACGGGTGGAACACCTCTGCGGGTTACACTAACCCGCACCAAACCCGCACCAAACCCGCACCAAAACCGCCCCGGCGGCTGAGTTGCCGCGTCACGATGGGGACTTACTGCTTACACAACTCACGAGTCCGTTGTGCGCAAGCTCGAGTGTCATCTCCCGCTTGTTCCTTACAGGAGGATTGAATGCCAGGCCTTATCCCAGCCGTTGGCCCGACCACGCTGTCTTTGACAGGCACGAACCTCACCTTGGTGATCGTTGTTGCCGTCATCGCAGTCGTGGCATTGGCCATGGGTGTCGTGTTCCGTCAGCAGGTTCTCGCTGCTGACCCCGGCACCGCAAAGATGCAAGAGATCGGGGATGCCGTCGAAGAGGGCGCCCACGCCTATCTTGCGCGTCAGTTCAAGACGCTGTCCTTCTTCGTGGGCATCGTCTTCTTCCTGCTTCTGGTCCTGCCTGCGGACTCTGCAGGGATTCGGTGGGGGCGCTCAGGCTTCTTCATCCTCGGTGCCCTGTTCTCGGCCTCGGTCGGGTACTTCGGTATGAGCCTGGCGGTCAAGGCCAACGTGCGCGTCGCTGCGGCCGCGAACGACTCCGGCCGCGACGTCGGGATGCGTATCGCCTTCCGAACCGGTGGCACGGTCGGCATGCTGACCGTCGGCCTCGGCTTGCTGGGTGCGGCTTCGGTGGTGCTGATCTACAAGGGCGACGCGCCAACGGTTCTCGAGGGCTTCGGGTTCGGTGCGGCTCTGCTGGCCATGTTCATGCGGGTCGGCGGCGGTATCTTCACCAAGGCCGCTGACGTCGGCGCCGACCTCGTGGGCAAGGTCGAGGCAGGCATCCCCGAGGACGACCCGCGCAACGCGGCGACGATTGCCGACAACGTCGGAGACAACGTCGGTGACTGTGCAGGCATGGCCGCGGACCTCTTCGAGTCGTATGCGGTCACGCTGGTCGCCGCGCTCATCCTGGGCAAGGCCGCCTTCGGCGAGCAGGGTCTGGTGTTCCCGCTGATCGTGCCCGCGATCGGCGCCCTGACCGCGATCCTGGGTGTGTTCATCACCAAGCCTCGTCAGGGCGAGAGCGGCCTCAAGGCGATCAACCGCGGCTTCTTCATCTCGGCTGCGGTCTCTGCGGTGCTCTCCGCAGTTGCTGCCTATGTGTACCTGCCGGCCAAGTTCTCCGGTCTTAAGTTCGCCGACCCCCTGGTGGCGCAGACGGTGGCCAAGATCGACGGCACGAGTGTGCTCTTCCTGACGTTGAACCCGCGCATCGTGGCAACACTGGCGGTCTTCATCGGCATCGCGCTCGCTGCGGTCATCCTCATGCTGACCGGACACTTCACCGGAACGGACAAGCGCCCGACGATGGACGTTGCCCGCACCTCGCTGACCGGAGCGGCCACGGTCGTGCTGTCCGGCATCGGCGTGGGCCTCGAGTCCGCGGTCTACACCACGGTCATCATCGCGGCGGCGGTCTATCTGGCCTTCGTGCTCGGTGGTGGATCCGTCATCCTGTCCCTGTTCCTGGTCGCCCTCGCGGGTTGTGGTCTGCTGACCACGGTCGGCGTCATCGTCGCGATGGACACCTTCGGCCCGGTCTCGGACAACGCCCAGGGCATCGCCGAGATGTCCGGTGACGTCCACGGCGACGGCGTCCAGGTCCTGACCGAGCTCGACGCGGTCGGCAACACCACCAAGGCCATCACCAAGGGCATCGCGATCGCCACGGCCGTGCTGGCTGCCACCGCTCTCTTCGGGTCGTACACCGACGCGTGGCAGGCGGCGCTCACCAAGATCGCCACCGATGAGAAGCTCCAGGCCTTCCCCAGCGACTACGTCAAGTCGCAGTTCGACCTGCAGGTTGTCACCCCGAGCACGCTGGTGGGGCTGCTGATCGGATCCTCGGTCGTCTTCCTCTTCTCCGGCCTGGCCATCAACGCGGTGACCCGCGCGGCCGGTGCCATCGTCTTCGAGGTACGACGTCAGTTCCGCGAGCACCCGGGGATCATGGACTACACCGAGAAGCCCGAGTACGGCCGCGTGGTGGACATCTGCACGAAGGACTCGCTGCGTGAGCTCGCAACGCCAGGTCTGCTGGCAGCCCTCATGCCCGTCGTGGTGGGCTTCGGCCTGGGCATCGGCCCGCTCGCCGGGTTCCTGGCCGGCGCGATCGGCACCGGCGCCCTGATGGCCGTGTTCCTGGCCAACGCAGGTGGTGCGTGGGACAACGCCAAGAAGATCGTCGAGGACGGTGCTCACGGCGGCAAGGGCTCCCCAGCCCACGAGGCGACGGTCATCGGCGACACTGTCGGAGACCCGTTCAAGGACACCGCAGGACCGGCGATCAACCCGCTGCTCAAGGTCATGAACCTGGTGTCGGTGCTGATTGCTCCCGCGATCGTCACCCTCACCATCGGCTCAGGCGCGAACGGGCTCATCCGCTACAGCATCGCCGGGGCCTCCCTTGCGATCGTGGTGGTCGCAGTGATGATCAGCCGCAGTCGCGAGATCGGTATCGGCGTCGACAGCGACGACGACAACGTAGCCGTCGAGCCCGCGTCAGTCTGAGCGCACTCTGGCGTATCGATCCAAGACCGGTGGCCGGTCACCTCGGATGAGGTGACCGGCCACCGGTCTGTCTGAGCGCGGACATCCTGCGCCGGGTCACTGTGCCCGGGGTTCAGCCGAACTGCCAGGACCGTTTTGACAGGCCGTACCAGAACCCGTCGATAACGCTGCGGCTCGACAGGTCGCCGCTCTCGTAGGCTGCGCCCAGGGCCACGAACAAGGGGGCGAAGTGCTCCGTTCGTGGATGGGCCTCGTGAGCCGCCGGCGCCTTGGCCAGGAAGTCCAGCATCGAGTCGACGTCGGCTGACGCCATCGCCTCGCGGGCCCAGGCGTCGAACTCGGAAGAGGCGGCGGGAGCGGGAGCGTCCGAATCGGCGCCGGGGTTGAACCAGCGCAGGTTGTGGGTGGTGAAGCCCGACCCGACGATCAGCGTGCCCTGGTCGCGAAGCGGAGCGATCTTGGCGCCGATCTCGAACAGCTTCTGGGGGTGCAGGGTAGGCATCGACATCTGCAGGACCGGGACATCGGCCTGCGGAAACATCTCGACGAGCGGGATGTAGGCGCCGTGGTCGAGGCCGCGGGCCTGGTCCTGATGCACCGGTGTTCCCGGTGTGCTCAACAGCTTCGTGATGTCCTCGGCGAGCCCGGGAGCTGCCGGGGCGTCATAGGTGACCTCGTAATACCGCTGTGGGAAGCCCCAGAAGTCATAGATCAGCGGAACGCTCCTGGTTGCCGAAAGGGCCAGCGGAGCCTGTTCCCAGTGGGCGGAGATCATCAGGATGCTCTCGGGACGTGGTAGCTCGGCCGACCAGGAAGCGAGCTCCTCGGTCCAGGTGCGGTCGTCCGCGAGCGGGGGAGCGCCGTGGCTCAGGTAGAGAACGGGCATCCGGGTCGGGTGGGCCGCGGGGTCTCCTGTGGTGGTCATAACGCGACGATAACACCCGACAAGTTCAATATTCAACTACATTTCGTGTTGTGTTCTGGACACCAACCGCCCCTCAGGTTGCCGTCAACGGGTCAGGAGGGGCTACGGTCTATGCGCATTGCCATGTCGGAGCAGCGACGAATCCGCTGCACGTGGCGATGGGAAGTGAGGATTGAACGTGGGCAGTACCTCTGGGAGCGGAACCTCCGCATCCAAGATCAGCGGACGCACTCTCGTGATCGTCGAGTCACCGGCCAAGGCCAAGAAGATCGGCGAGTACCTCGGCAAGGGATACGACGTGGACGCCAGCGTCGGGCACATCCGGGACCTGCCCAGCCCGAGAGACATGCCGGCGGACATGAAGAAGGGGCCCTACGCCAAGTTCGCGGTCGACGTCGACAACGGTTTCGACGCCTACTACGTGGTCGACCCCGACAAGCGCAAGAAAGTTGCCGAGCTCAAGCGCCTGCTCAAGAACGCCGACGAGCTCCTGCTGGCAACTGATGAGGACCGCGAGGGCGAGGCCATCGCGTGGCACCTCCTGGAGGTTCTCAAGCCCAAGGTCCCGGTTCGCCGGATGGTGTTCCACGAGATCACCAAAGAGGCGATCATTCGGGCCGCCAACGAGACCCGCCAGCTTGACACCCGTCTGGTGGACGCCCAGGAGACCCGCCGCATCCTGGACCGGCTCTATGGGTACGAGGTGTCGCCGGTGCTGTGGCGCAAGGTTCGTCAGGGCCTCTCGGCCGGCCGCGTGCAGTCCGTCACGACCCGCATCGTGGTTGAGCGTGAGCGTGAGCGGATGGCCTTCCGCGCCGCGTCGTACTGGGATGTCGAAGGCGACTTCGCGCCGGACTCCGCTGCGAATCAGGCCTTCACCGCCCGGCTGAGCATGGTCGACGGCCAGCGGGTTGCCACCGGCCGGGACTTCGGCGACGACGGGATCCTCAAGGGCTCCAACGTGGTCCACCTCGACGAGGCCACGGCCAGCCTCATCGCCAATGCCGCGATGGACGACAGCCGTTTCACGGTCACCGATGTCACCGAGAAGCCGTACACCCGCCGCCCCTACGCGCCGTTCACGACGTCGACGCTGCAGCAGGAGGCCAGCCGCAAGCTGCGCCTGTCTAGCAAGAACGCCATGCGGGTCGCCCAGCGCCTCTATGAGAACGGCTACATCACCTATATGCGAACTGACTCGACCACGCTGTCGGAGGCCGCGCTGACCGCGGCCCGCGGCCAGGCCAGAGACATGTATGGCGCCGAGTACGTGCCGGACTCGCCCCGCCGTTACGAGAAGAAGGTCAAGAACGCGCAGGAGGCCCACGAGGCGATCCGCCCCGCCGGTGACCGCTTCCGTACCCCGGCGCAGGTGGCCGGCGAGCTGCGCGGTGACGAGTTCGCGCTGTACGAGCTGATCTGGAAACGCACCGTGGCCTCGCAGATGGCCGACGCCCGCGGGTCCACCGCCACCGTCAAGCTCGGTGCCACGCTCGCCCTTGCGCAGGGCTCCCGGGTGGTTGAGTTCTCCGCCAGTGGCACCGTCATCACGTTCAGGGGCTTTCTGGCGGCCTACGAGGAGGGCCGCGACGACGACGCGACCGCGCGCGCCCAGGCTGCAGACCAGGAGCGCCGTCTGCCGAAGCTCTCCGTCGGTGTGCTGCTCGACATGCTGCGGGCGCAGGCGGGTGGGCACGAGACGTCGCCCCCGGCTCGTTATACCGAGGCAACGCTGGTGAAAGCCATGGAGGAGAAGGGGATTGGCCGCCCGTCGACGTACGCGTCGACCGTTGGCACGATCCAGGACCGCGGCTACGTCAACAAGCGCGGGACGGCCCTGATCCCGACCTGGCTGGCGTTCGCCGTGACCCGGTTGCTCGAGGAGCACTTCACCAAGCTCGTCGACTACGACTTCACCGCCTCCATGGAGGAGGACCTCGACCGCATCGCCAACGGCGAGGAACAGCGCTCCAACTGGCTCAAGCGCTTCTACTTCGGCGAGGAGGCCAACTCGATCGAGGGCCTGCGGCACCTGGTGGACGACCTCGGTGAGATCGATGCCAGGGAGATCTCCACCATCCCGATCGGCGATGGCATCGTCGTGCGGGTCGGTCGTTACGGCCCCTACGTCGAGGAGACCCTCCCGGCAGGGGTCGACGAGGCCACCGGGGAGATCGCCGAAGGCGCGACCGGCCAGGTCCGTCGCGCCACGATCAAGGATGACGTCGCCCCTGACGAGATGACGGTGGCCATCGCCCGCGAGCTGCTCGAGGCGGCCGCCGATGACGGTCGCGTCCTTGGCCAGGACCCGGAGACCGGGCGCGACATCGTGGCCAAGGCCGGTCGTTACGGCCCCTATGTCGCCGAGGTTCTGCCGGAGGAGGTCGCCGCGCTCAAGGGCAAGTCCAAGGTCAAGCCCCGGACAGCCAGCCTGTTCAAGGACATGGACCTCGCCACCCTGGACATCGACACGGCGCTGCAGCTGCTCACCCTGCCGCGGGCCATTGGAAAGGACCCGGCCGAGGGAGAGGATGGCGAGGTCATCACGGCCCAGAACGGCCGGTACGGCCCATACCTGAAGAAGGGCACCGACTCGCGCTCCATCCAGACCGAGTCCCAGCTGTTCACGATCACCCTGGCCGAGGCGCTGGAGATCTACGCCAAGCCCAAGGAGCGCGGAAGGGCCGCCGCAGCACCGCTCAAGGAGCTCGGCGACGACCCGGTGTCAGGCAAGCCGATGGTGGTCAAGGAGGGCCGGTTCGGCGCCTACGTCACCGACGGGGAGACCAACGCAACCCTGCGCAAGGATGACGAGCCGGAGACGATCACGCCCGAACGGGGCGCAGAGCTGTTGGCCGAGAAGCGCGCCCGGGGTCCGGTGACCCGAAAGCGGGCCGCCAAGAAGACCTCCACGAAGAAGGCCGCCACCAAGAAGGCGGCCAAGAAGACGACCGCGAAGAAGACTGCGACGAAGAAGTCGGTCACCGAGAAGTCCGCGGCAAAGAAGTCGTGATGTCCGGCATCGACCCGGCCACAGCGCGGGCACTCTCGCACCGTCTGGCAGCTGAGCAGTCGGACTGTCGGCTGCCCTCTGTGGCCGCCGGACTCGTGCGAGGTGGCGAGCTGGTCTGGTCTGACGCGGTCGGCACGATCGACGGTCGCTCCGACGGGGTGGCCGCGACGGCCCAGACGCAGTACCGCCTCGGTTCGATCACCAAGACCTTCGTAGCGGTCGAGGTGCTGCGGATGCGCGACGAGGGTCTGCTGGACCTGAACGACCCCATCGGGCGGCACCTCGAAGACACCCCGTTCGGCCACGTCACGATCGCCCAGCTTCTCTCGCACACGTCCGGCCTTCAGGCCGAGACCAACGGGCCCTGGTGGGAGAGAACCGCCGGCGGGACCTGGGCGGAGCTGATGGCAGGCAAGCCCGCCCTCATTTTCAGGCCAGGCGCGAAGTTCCACTACTCCAACGTGGGGTTCGCCGTGCTGGGTGAGCTGATCGCAAGACTGCGCGGCCAACCGTGGGGCCGCGTGGTGGGCCGGGACCTGTTGGCGCCGTTGGGAATGCTGCACACCGGTGCCCGCCCGGCCGACTCCGCCGCTCACGGCCTCGGCGTGCACCCCCTCGTTGACCTCCTGCACGTCGAGCCGGAGCATGATGCACATGCCATGGCTCCGGCCGGCCAGCTCTGGTCCACGGTGCCGGACCTGTCCCGCTGGGCTGTGTTCCTGGCGGGGGAGACCGGGGGCCTGCTCGCAGCGGACACCCTCGAGGAGATGCGCTCGCCCATCGCGCTCGATGACAAGGCGGGGGCGGCGTGGACAGGTGCGTACGGTCTCGGCTGCCAGCTCTGGAACATCGAAGGCGCACGGTATGCCGGCCACGGAGGCTCCATGCCCGGGTTCCTGGCCGGGGTGCGGGTCAACATCGAGACCGGAGACGGCTGTGTGGTCTTCGCGAATGCGACAGCCGGCCTCGGTGCTGTCAGCACCGATCTGATGGCTCTGCTCGCCGACCGGGAGCCGATAGAGCCCATCCCCTGGTCAGCGGATCCTGAACAGGCGAGCGTCCTGGAGCTGACCGGCGAATGGTATTGGGGCACAACGGCATTCACCATGTCGGCCAGTCGGGGCGGATACCTCGTCCTGGGCGAGCCGGGTGCAGGGCGGGGCTGCCGGTTCACACCGGTATCGGGTGGCTGGACCGGCCTGGACGGGTACTACTCGGGGGAGACGCTCACGATGGTGCGCGACGGCTCCGGTCGCCTCAGTCACCTTGACGTCGGCTCGTTCCGGTTCACCCGGACCCCCTACGACCCGTCGGCTGACGTCCCCGGTGGCGTCGACCCGCAGGGCTGGCACTGAGAACTTCAGGGCCGGAGCTGAGGACCTTGGACTCAAGGACTGGCTGAGCGGACCCGGCATACTGGTGAGAGCTGGGCTTGACCCTCACGCGACGTGAGGCCGCACGGTAGGGGACATGACCGCAATGACGACAGAGAACGGGCGGGCGCTCACCGGGTTGACGGTGGGTCAGGTGGCCGGGCAGCTCGGCGTCACGGTGCGCACGCTGCACCACTACGACGAGATCGGACTGCTGGTACCCAGCGAGCGCACGCCTGCCGGCTACCGGCTCTACACCGCCGTCGACATCACCCGACTGCAGAACGTGGTCGTCTATCGCCGGCTCGGGTTTCCGCTGGCGGAGATCGCCCTCCTTCTCGACGAGCCATCTGCCGACGTGAGCGAGCACCTGCGTCGTCAACGCGCTGCGGTCATGTCCCGGCTGGACGAGATGAGTGAGCTCGTGACGGCCATCGACCGAGCATTGGAGAAAGAGATGTCAGGCAGCAAGATGACCACCGAAGAGCAGAAGGCGCTGTTCGGCGACGGGTTCTCGGAGGACTATGCCCAGGAGGCCGAACAGCGCTGGGGCCAGACCGAGGCCTGGAAGCAGTCGCAGGGTCGGACGTCGAAGTACACCAAGGCCGACTGGGTCGAGGTGAAGTCGGAGATGGACGCGAACAACGCGGCGTTCGCCTCCGCCCTGGCTGATGGAGAGCCGCCGACCAGCGAGCGGGCCATGGATGCCGCGGAGCAGCACCGGCTGCACATCCACAACCGCTTCTACGACCTGTCACCCGAGTTCCATCGCAACCTCGGGGACATGTACCTTGCGGACCCGCGGTTCACGAAGAACTACGAGGACATCGCCGCGGGGCTGGCGAAGTACGTCCGCGATGCGATCCACGCGAACGCCGACAGGGCAGCCCAGGCAGCACGCGCCACCGGCACCCAGTCCTAGCAGGGGAGTACGCCGTGTCTGCGCACCTCTGAGTGCACCGGCACGGCATACCCGCGCAGTGGGGAACACCCACGCAAGAGTGACCCTGCCGCAAGCGGTGGGGGTCGCCCAGCGTGGTGGGCACGAGGCCATGGCCCCTGTGCGAATGAGGGTCTGCGAGTGCCCTGACATAGGCTCAGAGGCGTGGCTCAGCAGGAGCCGTCCTCGTCGTCACGTGGGTGTTCACCGCCCAGGGGGCGCGACGGAGCGGGCAAGTCCACCCGAGAGAGATGTCAGGTAACACGTTGACCAAGGAAGCGCAGAGCGGGCTGTTCGGCGGGGGTTTCTTCGATGAGCACGCCGAGGAGGCCGAGCAGGGACGGGACGAGTCCGAGCCCTGGCAGGACTCGCAGAACCGGATGTCGGAGCGCACCAAGAAGGACTGGACGCGGATCCAGGCCGAGGTGGAGGAGTCCAACGCTGCATTCGTGGCAGCGTTGGGGGCTGGGCTGCCGGCCACGAGCGCGACGGCCATGGATGCCGCCGAGCAGCACCGCCTGCACGTCCAGAGGTGGTTCTTTGACATCACCCCAGAGCTGCACCGCAACCTGGGCGACAGGTACGTCACGGACCCGCGGTTCATGAAGAACTACGAGAACCTCGCTCCCGGGCTGGCGCAGTACGTCCGTGACGCAATCCACGCCAACGCGGACAGAGCAGCCCTGGCTGCACGTTCCGCCGGCTTGCAGCCTTAGACGCCGACCAGGCTGACGTCAGCGATGCACGCGACTGGGCCTCAGGCCAGCCCGAGGTCAGTGACCCGCCGGCCACGAGCCTCCATGGCACACGCCTGTGGGTGGACTGGCATAGGCTCGGTCGGGTGACCAAGCCGGAGCAGTCCTTGCCCTTGCGTGGGGCCTTCATCGCCTTCGAGGGTGGTGACGGAGCGGGCAAGTCCACCCAGGCCCGGCTGCTGTGCGACTGGCTCGAGGAGCTCGGTCACACGGTCGTCGTCACGCGAGAGCCCGGCGGCACGGCGTTCGGCCGCACTGTTCGCGAGCTGGTTCTGCACGGTGACCACGTGGCCCCGCGCGCCGAGGCCCTGCTGTTCGCCGCGGACCGGGCCCATCACGTCGAGACCAAGATCCTTCCAGCCCTCGGGCGCGGTGAGGTGGTCATCACCGATCGCTACATGGACTCCTCCATCGCCTACCAGGGAGCCGGGCGCGACCTGGGCGTCGATGAGGTCCGCCAGCTCAACCTGTGGGCCACCGGCGGCCTGGTGCCCACGCTCACGGTGCTGATCGACCTGCCGGCCGACGTTGGCCGGGTCCGCCGGGGCGGGGTTCACGACCGCCTCGAGTCCGAGCCTGCCGACTTCCATGACACCGTCCGCGACCTCTTCCTGGACCTCGCCCGCGCCGATCCCGATCGGTACCTCGTCGTCGATGGCGAGCTGGCCCCCGAGCAGATCCACCTGCTCGTCCGGGACAGGGTGGCGCAGCTTGTCCAGGGGCTGTTGGTGCAGCGGTGAGCGTGTGGGACGACGTCATCGGCCAGGAGTCCGCCGTCACCACCCTGCGTCGGGCGGTGACCGACCCCGCTGCGATGACCCACGCCTGGCTCCTCACCGGCCCTCCTGGATCGGGCAGATCCGTCGCGGCCAAAGCGTTTGCGGCCGCATTGATGTGCCCCGACGACGGCTGTGGCACCTGCCGTGAGTGCCGGACCGCGCTCGAGGGCACTCACGCCGACGTCGACGTCATCGCCACCGAGGGTCTCACCCTGAAGGTGGAGCTCGCCCGGGACCTCGTCCAGCTGGCGGCGCGCCGTCCCTCCGTCGGGCAGTGGAGGGTGATCGTCATCGAGGATGCTGATCGGCTTCACGAGCGAGCCGCCGACGCGTTGCTCAAGGCGCTGGAGGAACCGGTTCCCCGAACCGTCTGGATCCTGTGTGCTCCGTCGCTCGAGGACGTCATCATCACGATCCGCTCGCGCTCGCGGCATGTCCGGCTTCGCACGCCGCCGGTGGAAGCAGTGGCCGAGCTGCTGGTCCGCCGAGACGGCATCGACCCCGCCATGGCGACCTTTGCCGCCCGCGCGGCTCAGTGCCATGTGGGGCTCGCTCGCAGGCTTGCCCGAAACGAGGGTGCCCGGATCAGGCGACATGACGTCATTTCGCTGGCGGCCAAGATCCGCAGCGTCGGCGACGCCGTGGGCGCTGCAGCCGACCTGAGCTCCATCGCGAAAGAAGAGGCGGAGGCGGCCTCGACCGAGCGTGACGCCGGGGAGAAGGCCCGGCTGATGGAGACCCTGGGCGCCGACACCTCCGCACGCACTCAACCGCCGCACGTCCGCGCCCAGGTCTCTGCCCTGGAGAGGGATCAGAAGACGCGGGCCACCCGGTTCACCAGGGACGTCATCGACAGGTCGCTGATGGACCTCTTCTCGATCTATCGCGACGCGATGGTGCTGCACACCGGTGCCTCGATCGGCCTGGTGAACCAGCACATGACCGAGCAGGTCCGGCAGCTGGCACGCGTGCTGTCACCCGAGCAGCTGCTGGGCTGCATGGATGCCATCGGCACCGCCCGCGAGCGCATCGACGCCAACGTCCAGCCCCTGCTGGCTCTCGAGGCAATGGCGATCTCTCTGCAGCTGCCACAGTGAACTGACCCGGCTGTGGGGCACCGTGGCGCCGCCTGCCCCAACCCGACGCTGCAACCAGGATTTCGGGTAACGTCTGAAAATGCCAGCCGAACGACGACGGGAGCGGTTCGTGACATCCACGAGGGACATCTCGTTCATCGGCGGGCGGCTGGCCCGGCGCCCGGTCCTCGGGCTTGCGGGCGCCCTGGCGTTGTCGCTGACCATCTCCGCATGCGTCTCCGGGACACCGACGCAGGTCAAGACGCCAAGCCCGGCTCAGAAGAGCGCGGCGCAGGTGCCTCCCACAGGTCAGGTGTCGCTCTCGAGGTTCTACCAGCAGGACCTGGCCTGGACTGACTGTGGCCAGGACAGCTGCGCCAAGCTGACCGTGCCCATCGACTATGCCCACCCCGAAGGCGGAACGATCCAGCTGTCGGTGCTCAAGGTGGCGTCGACGAACCCCTCCAGGCGGATCGGTTCCCTCGTGGTCAACCCCGGCGGTCCCGGCGGCTCCGGTGTCTTCTACGCCGCCGGGGCCCAGTTCACCGACCCGGTCCTCCAGGCATACGACGTCGTGGGTTTTGACCCCCGGGGCGTCGGGACCTCCGCCCCCGTCAAGTGCTTGAACGACCGGGAGATGGACACATTCCTCGGCGGCGACCCGACCCCTGACAACAGGTCCGAGGAGCAGAAGCTTGCGGACGCTGCCAAGGCTTTCGCCGACAAGTGCAAGGCCAACGGCGGGACGCTGCTAGGGCATGTCTCCACGATCGACGCAGCCAAGGACATGGACGTCCTGCGTGCGGCTTTGGCCGAGCCCAAGCTGAACTACCTGGGCAAGTCGTACGGCACCTTTCTCGGGGCGACCTACGCCGACCTGTTTCCCTCCAAGGTCGGCAGGTTCGTCCTCGACGGCGTCGTCGATCCGAACCTCACCTCGAGCCAGGTCAACGAGGGTCAGGCCGTCGGCTTCGAGACCGCGACCAGGGCCTACGTGAAGGACTGCGTCGACAAGGGAAAATGCCCGCTGGGTGGCTCCGTCGACTCCGGCATGGCCAGGCTCCGCGACTTCCTCAGGCAGCTGGATGCCAAGCCGCTGCCCATCAGCGACCCTTACGTCAAAGCACTCACGGAGGGGTGGGCATCGCTCGGGATCGCCGGTCCGATGTATGACCCACGACGGTGGCCAGACCTGACCGATGCGCTTCGCCTGGCTCTGGATGGTCAGGGAGGCCCGCTGATGAGGCTCGCCAACGACTACGCCGAACGGACAACCGCCGGCGCCTATCTCGGCAACCTGATGCAGGTCATCTACGCCGTGAACTGCATGGACCGCTCCGATGTCAAGGCGCTGGCTCACTACGAGACGGAAGCACGCTCGCTGACGGCCTCGGCGCCGACGTGGGGCCCGTTCCTGGCCTGGAGCACAGTGCCCTGTGGATACTGGCCGGTCCCCGCCAACAATGCGCCCAAGAAGATCACCGCGGCCGGCAGCGGGCCCATCGTGGTCGTGGGTACGACCCGAGACCCGGCCACACCGTACAAATGGGCTCAGGGCCTTGCCGCCCAGCTGCAGAACGGGCATCTCATCACCTACGACGGCGACGGACACACGGCGTACATGCGCTCCAACTCTTGCGTCGACGACGCGGTCGACGCCTATCTGATCAAGGGTGCTGTACCGCCGCCAGGGCTCAGATGCTGAACAGCGGCTCGACGTCCTGGTGACCGCGGGTTACCACTAAACGTGTCAGTTCGAAGTTCCACCTGATGATCCGTATACTCGTGCATCGTGTCCCCTGGACGCATGCCGCCTTAGCTCAGTCGGCTAGAGCGATTCACTCGTAATGAATAGGTCATCGGTTCGATTCCGATAGGCGGCTCCAACAAAACCGC
>JBDTWH010000031.1:0-17219 GCA_040006795.1 Actinomycetota bacterium
CGCGAGGAGTCCCAGCTGGCATCGCTCCACCGCGAGGAGTCCCAGCTGGCTTCGCTCCAGCGCGAGGAGTCCCAGCAGGCATCGCTCCAGCGCGAGGACGACCAGCGCGAGGAGTCCCAGCAGCCATCGCTCCACCGCGAGGACGACCAGCGCGAGGAAGACCAGCGCGAGGAGGACCAGCGCGAGGAGTCCCAGCCGGCATCGCTCCACCGCGAGGAGGACCAGCGGGAAGAGGACCAGCGGGAGGAGCTGAGTCCGTCGGAGGATGGCTGCCAGTCGTCGCCCGTCCAGGTGACGCCGAGCCACTTACCGCCAGACCAGGCCGACAAGGTTGAGCTGGCCTGCCACCAGGCGGCCGCATCCCAGGCGGTGCCCTGCACGTCGATCTCACCGGTGAGGTCGTTGCCGTCGGCGTCGACGAGGACGGATCCGGCGCGGGCTGCGTCAATGGATCCCTGCCCGTTCGAGCGGGCGAACTCCTGGACTGCTGCTGCGCGCAGTGCCACAGCGGTAGCGTCGGTCCCGACCAGGTGGCCGGCGGTGTCTAGGGCCTCAGCAAGGTCGAGCGTTCCGGCCCCGGCCTCGTTCGTGCCGGCTTTCCTGACCGGATCTGCCGAGGACGTGAGCGCGAACTTGACCTGATCCGGGGTCAGGTTCGGGTAGGCCTGCAGGAGCAGGGCAACCGATCCGGAGACCACGGCAGCTGCCTGGCTGGTGCCGCTGCCGCGGAAAAGCTCTCCGCTGACGTCGCCGGACACCAGACCTGAAGGATTGTTGACGTCGACGAAGGACCCTGGAGCCCGGACCGATACCAAGGATGTGCCCGGGGCGACGAGATCCACGTGGCGCTCGCTCGAACCCACCTGGGAGAAGGGGGCGACCGTGGTGCGTTTCGGGGCCCAGCCGTTCAGCTTGACGTTGCTGTCAGTGGCACCGACCGCGATGACGTAAGGATCGATCGCGGGGTCGCTCAGCCGTCCTGCGTCATCCCCGTTGTTGCCCGCCGACGTCACCACGACGATTCCGTGCCGCCAGGCGTTCTCTGCAGCGGCAGCCAGCGGGTCGGCCAGGTAGGCCTGGGCCGAGTCGGTGCCGTAGGACAAGTTGATCACACGGACACGAGTTCCGTCGGGCAGTACCGGATTCTGGGTGACCCAGTCCAGGGCTGCGATGACCTGGCTCACGTCGACGCTGCCGTCGGTGGTCGCGAGCTTCATCGACAGGAGCCCCGCGTCAGGAGCCACGCCCAGCTGGATGTCCGCCGGCGCCTTGGACAGATCCGCGGAAGGCTTGTCTGATCCACGGCCGGCGATGATGCCGGCCATGAAGGTGCCATGACCGAAGGTGTCCTGCTGCGTCAGGACGCCGTTGCCCTCGATGGACAGGTCCGGACCGTCGGTCACCTTGCCGGCGCCGCCCAGTCCGGCAACCTGGCTGACCCCGGAGTCCAGCAGCGCGATGCTGACCCCTTGGCCGGTCAGCGGTCCTCCAGAGGCGTCCTTCCTGGCCCACAACCCCCGGGCACCGATCGCTTTCTCGACTGTGTACAGCGAACCGGGATCCTTCGCAGCCTGGTGCTTTCCGTACTCATCCTTCGACACCTTGTCAGCCGCAGGGTCACCCCATCTGCCAACACTGAACTCGCCGGCTCTCGCAGCGGTCGTGACCTGAGATCCGGTTGAGACACTGTGACCCATGGCCACCTGGGCTGGCGCGATCGAGATGCCCATGGCCGCAGAAGTTGCGACAGCCAGTGCGGCCGTCCCCCACCGAGTGGTACACGATGACACCAAGTTCAGTTTCACGACGGCTCCCCATCAGCGGTGAACGTTCAATACCAGTCTCTGACCAGTTCCTTGCTCATGCTTAAGGCTGTCGTCGTTGCGGGCCTTTCACACTCGGCCAAACGCTCAGGAACATCAGCCGAATGGCCTAATCCATAAAGGACGGGCTCTGAACCGCTATGCAGTCCCAGGTATCGCGACTCTTGTGCGATGAAGGCGACGCCCCTAGCGTGAAGAAAGGACGCGCCTGTCTGGGGATCAGGAGTGGGGAATGGGCACGGATAACCAGCGCATGATCAGCTTCACCCGGGACGGGCTCGTCTTCGACGTGCGTGACGCGGGGCCGATCGACGGGACTCCCGTCGTTCTCCTGCATGGTTTCCCCAGGACTCACGCTCGTGGGACGCGGTCTCCCCGCTGCTGCACGCGCGTGGATACCGCACCATCGCACCGGACCAGCGCGGCTACTCCCCTCGGGCTCGACCCCACCCCAGACATGCTTATCGTCCCTCGGAGCTTGTTGCGGACATCGTTGAGCTCATCGAGGTCACCGGACTCGGGCCAGTGCATCTGGTGGGCCACGACTGGGGTGCCGCGGTGGCCTGGGCCGTCGCGGGGCGGCGGCCGGATCTGCTCAGGTCCCTGACTGCTCTGTCCGTCCCTCACCCGGCTGCCTTCATCCGAGCGATGCTCACCAGCAGTCAGGCAGTGAGATCCAGGTACATGCTCTTCTTCCAGCTTCCATGGTTCCCGGAGCGGCAGCTGACGTCGGGCAAGCCCTGGGAGCACCTGCTGCGCTCAGCCGGGATGTCGCCGGACTCGGCTGCGCGCGATGCCAGGCTGATGCGCGACCGCAACACCGCGCGCGGTGCGCTCAACTGGTATCGCGCGATGTTCCTCTCGAGCCCTCGCGCCAGGCGGGCCGAGGTCACCGTTCCCACCCTTTACGTGTGGAGCGAACGCGATACGGCTGTCGGACCCCAGGGTGCTGCGCTGACCCCGCGCTTCGTCACCGGTCCCTACACGTACGAGGTGCTGGAGGGTGTCAGCCATTGGATACCAGAGGAGGCACCGGAGCGGCTCGATGCCCTGTTGGCAAAGCATTTCGACACCGCCACGCTCAGATCCAGCTGACGTACTGCCGCAGATACAGGAAGCCCACGAACGCGAAGACGTCAAGCAGGGTGTGGGCGACCACCAGCGGCAAGACGCGCTGGGTGCGCTGGAACCACCAGGCGAAGATCAGCCCCATGACCATGTTCCCGGCGAACCCGCCGAGCCCCTGATACAGGTGATAGCTCCCGCGCAGCACCGCGCTGGCGCCCAGCGCCTGGCCGTTCGACCAGCCCAGCTGACGCAACCGGGTCAGCAGGTAGCCGACGACGACGATCTCCTCCAGCACACCGTTCTGGGCGGCCTGGAGGAGCAGGAGGGGCACCCGATACCAGGTGTCCGGGACATCCACCACTGCCAGGTTCGCGCTCACCCCCAGCCGATGGGCAGCCCAGACGAGGACGAGGCCGGGGATGCCGATGAGCGCCGCAAAGCCAACGCCCTGCAGAAGGTCCCTGCCCCACGGCCGCCGATGCAGACCGATCCCGAATCCTGGGGTCGCCGGGTCGCGGGAGAGCAGCACCAGCACGAGCAGGACCGGCATGAGCCCCTGGACCACGCCCGTGACGTCATAGGCGATATCGAGCCACATCCGTGAGGTCTGAGCACCTGAGGCCACCGTGGCCGTGGTCGCCGAGATGCCACCGCGGACGGTCAGCTCTGCCTTGAGGTAGCTCAGAAGGGCGTAGATCCCGGACATCCCGAGGGAGACCCCGAGCACGGCCAGCACCTCGGCGCCACGGTGCCGCACGGGTGGGTTGGCCGTCTCGGCTGCAGAGGTCACGCCGTCAGTCTGCCCGATGTGGCAGGGCTTCAGCCGGTTATCGTTCTGGCATGACGGAACCGACGCCGCCCGGAAGATGGCCCCGCCAGATGAACCGCCGTCGATGGGCCATCCTCATCGCAGTCGTCGTTGGCGCCGGTGCCCATCTCGACCGCCCCACCCTTCGGCTGAGCCGGCAGGCACCGATGAGCCGGTATGACGGGTGCCTCTGTCGGTGAGAGGTGGCAGGCTGGTTCACGATGACCTCTGAGGTGCTGGCCCGATTCTCCCCCGCGACCCGAGCGTGGTTCAGCGGGAGCTTCGCCGAGCCCACGGACGCGCAGATCGGCGCCTGGGACGCCATCAGCTCTGGTGCCCACACCCTTGTGGTCGCGCCGACCGGCTCCGGCAAGACGCTGTCTGCGTTCCTGTGGGCGCTGGACCGCCTCGGCACGACGCCCCCGCCGGCCGAGCCGCTTCGCCGTTGCCGTGTCCTCTACATCTCACCCATGAAGGCTCTGGCCGTCGACGTCGAGCGCAACCTTCAGTCCCCGCTGGTCGGCATCGGTCACGCTGCCGTCAGGCTCGGCCTTCCGAAGCCCGAGGTGAGTGTCGCGGTCCGGTCAGGCGACACGTCCCCGGCTGACCGCAGGCTGTTCGCCCGCCGCCCCGCCGACGTGCTCATCACCACCCCTGAGTCGCTCTTCCTGATCTTGACCTCAAGGGCGCGCGAGTCCCTTGTCGGCGTGGAGACCGTCATCCTGGACGAGATCCACGCGGTTGCCGGCACCAAGCGTGGGGCGCACCTGGCGCTGAGCCTCGAACGGCTGGATGCCCTGCTGGACAAACCGGCCCAACGGGTGGGGCTGTCCGCGACCGTGCGGCCCGTCGAGGAGATCTCACGCTTCCTCGCGGGTGGTCGACCGGTCACGGTGGTCCAGCCACCCTCGACCAAACGGTGGGACCTTCAGGTGGTCGTCCCCATCCCCGACATGTCCGCGCTGGGCGAGGCGGCCTCCGACGGCAACGGTTCGGCAGACAGTCCGGAGCGGCGGGCGTCGATCTGGCCACATGTCGAGGAACGCATCGTCGACCTGGTCGCACAGCATCGCTCGACCTTGGTGTTCGCCAACTCTCGCCGCCAGTCCGAGCGCCTGACCGCCCGGCTCAACGAGATCTGGCAGGAACGGGTCGAGCTTGCCCCCCTGGCTGGGTCGGTCTCCCAGTCCCCCGTCGAGCCGGTCGACCTGACCCCCGCTGAACCTCGCACAGCCGATGAGCGTGCGGATGCCGCAGCGAGCACCCTCGCCATGGTCCCCGCCGAGGCGAGCATCCGGCATACCAACAGCTTCCGGACCCCCGCGCAGATGATGGCACAGGCCGGCACGTCCAGGGGCGCCCCGGTGGTGCTTGCCCGCGCACACCACGGCTCGGTCAGCAAGGAGCAGCGCGCCCTGATCGAGGACGACCTCAAGGCAGGCCGCCTGCCAGCAGTTGTCGCCACCAGCTCGCTGGAGCTCGGCATCGACATGGGCGCAATCGACCTCGTCATCCAGGTGGAGTCGCCGCCGAGCGTGGCCAGCGGGCTACAGCGGGTCGGGCGCGCAGGTCACCAGGTGGGCGCCGTGTCTCGCGGAGTGGTCTTCCCCAAGTTCCGCGGAGACCTCGTGCAGACCGCAGTGGTGGTCGACCGGATGCGCCAGGGCGCCATCGAGTCGCTGCGCGTTCCCTCGAACCCGGTCGACGTCCTGGCCCAGCAGATCGTCGCCATGTGCGCGATGGACGACTGGCCTGTGAATGACCTGGAGGCGCTGGTACGCAAGGCGGCTCCGTTCGCCAGCCTCCCCCGATCCATCCTCGAGTCCGTGCTCGACATGCTCTCGGGGCGTTACCCAAGCGACGAGTTCGCCGAACTGCGCCCTCGCCTGGTCTGGGATCGTGTGACCGGCACGCTCAGCGGGCGGCCGGGGGCCCAGCGGCTGGCAGTCACCAGCGGCGGCACCATCCCGGATCGCGGGCTGTACGGCGTGTTCCTCGCCGGCAGCGAGGGCACCGGGCGGCGAGTCGGCGAGCTCGACGAGGAGATGGTCTACGAGTCTCGGGTCGGTGACGTGTTCACCCTTGGCACCTCCTCCTGGCGGATCGAGGACATCACTCACGACCAGGTACTGGTCACCCCGGCGCCGGGTCAGCCCGGCAAGCTGCCCTTCTGGAAGGGTGACGCGCTGGGCCGGCCCGCCGAGCTCGGCCGTGCCGTGGGCCAGTTTGTTCGTGAGCTCGGCGCGCTCGGCCCGGAGAAGGCGCGGGCCAGGGTCACGGCAACCGGCCTGGACGCCTGGGCAGCTGACAACCTTCTCACCTACCTGGACGAGCAGCGTGAGTCCACCCACCACGTCCCCGACGACCGCACGATCGTGATCGAGCGGTTCCGAGACGAGATCGGCGACTGGCGGGTTGCCGTTCACTCCCCCTTCGGGGCGCAGGTGCACGCTCCATGGGCGTTGTGCGTCGCAGCCAGGATGCGTGAGCGCTTCGGTGTGGACGTTCAGGCAATGCACGGCGATGACGGCATCGTGTTCCGGCTGCCCGACATCGAGCTCGACGCGGACTTCTCTTCGGACGACACAGGGAGGATCGGCGCAGTATCGCCGGTCGCCCGCGGAAACGGTCTGGGATCAGCCGGCCTGGGACACGAGCTCATGTCCCTGATCGCGCTCGACGCCGATGAGGTGCACGATCTCGTCACCAGTGAGATCGGCGGATCCGCCCTGTTCGCAGCACGTTTCCGTGAGTGCGCCGCCCGGGCGCTGCTGCTGCCGCGCCGCCGTCCAGATCGACGGCAGGCCCTGTGGCAACAACGCCAGCGGTCGGCTCAGCTGCTCAGCGTGGCGAGCCAGTACCCGTCCTTCCCGATCATCCTGGAGACCGTGCGCGAGTGCGTCCAGGACGTGTTCGACGTGCCGGGTCTGAGTGCCCTGATGCGCGAGATCAGCTCGCGCAGCGTGCGGCTCGTCGAGGTCGAGACGCCGACCCCGTCCCCGTTCGCCCGCAGCCTGATGTTTGGCTATGTTGCGCAGTTCCTCTACGAGGGCGACTCTCCCCTGGCCGAGCGGCGAGCCGCGGCGCTGTCGCTGGACCCGACCCTGCTGGCCGAGCTGCTCGGGCGGGGTGAAGGCGCTGCACTGCGTGACCTGCTCGACCCCGCGGCCCTGGCACAGACCGAGTCCGAGCTACAGCGACTGGCGAACGGACGGCGATGCCGCGGCCTGGAAGATGTGGCGGATCTGGTGCGGGTGCTGGGCGCCCAGCCACATCAGGACATTCTCGAGCGCTGCGTCGAGGGGACGACCGCCAAGGACGTCTCCGCCTGGCTCGTTGATCTCGAGAGCGACCGGCGGCTCATCCGCGTGCGCATCGGCGGCGAGGAGCGCTGGGCCGCCATCGAGGACGCCGGACGGCTGCGCGACGCCCTGGGTGTGGCGTTGCCGCTGGGAGTCCCCCAGGTCTTCCTCGAGTCGGTCCCTGACCCCCTGGGCGATCTGATCGCCAGGTACGCCCGGACCCATGGACCTTTCACCGCCCGGGGCGTGGCCGACTGGTTCGGCCTCGGTATGGCTGTGGTCGCCGACGTGCTTCGCAGGCTCGTGGCCGCCGGCCGGGTCGTCGAGGGCGAGCTGCGACCGATCGAGTCCGGTGGCGGGGTCCACGGCAACGACTTCTGCGACGCCGAGGTGCTGCGGACGCTTCGCCGCCGTTCGCTGGCCGCACTACGGGCCGAGGTCGAGCCCGTTCCGGCAGTCGACCTGGCCAGGTTCCTTCCTCCCTGGCAGGGAGTCGGCGCCGGGATGCGCGGCACCGAAGGCGTCCTGCGCGCCGTCGAGCAGCTGGCCGGGGCGGTGCTGCCTGCGAGCGCCCTGGAGACGCTGGTGCTCCCCAGCCGGGTGGCGGCATACAGCCCGGCCCTGCTCGACGAGCTGACGACCAGCGGCGAGGTCATCTGGCGTGGGCACGGCGCCCTGCCCGGCGACGACGGCTGGGTCTCGCTGCACCTGGCCGAGAGCGCCAACCTGACACTGGCGCCGGCCTCGGAGGACTTCGACCTCACGGAACGGCATCGCGCCGTACTGGGCGCGCTGGGCGGCGGCGGCGCGTTCTTCTTCCGCACGCTCTCGGACGCACTCACCTTCGACAATGCAGCAGCCACCGGCGATGCGGTCCCCGCCAACGACGAGGATCTTGCTCATGTTCTGTGGGACCTGATCTGGTCAGGCCACATCAGCAACGACACTCTGGCCCCGCTGCGGGCACTGCTGGCCGGGGGTCGAACGGCGCACAAGGTGCGGCGTACCGGCCCGCGCTCGACCCGGTACTCCGGCAGGTCGGGCGCCCTCGGAGCGCTGTCCGGTCGACGGCTCTCCGGCGGGCGACCCACGTTGTCACCACGCTCCGGCCCCTCTACGACCGCAGGCCGATGGTCGTTGCTGCCCTCCACCGAGCCCGATGACACCGTGCGCTCGTACGCCATGGCCGAGGTGCTCCTGGATCGCTACGGCATCGTGACCCGTGGTTCCGTTGTCGCGGAAGGGGTTACGGGCGGTTTCGCCGCGGTCTACCGGGTGCTTGCTGCCGCCGAGGAGTCCGGGCGCGTGCGCCGCGGATACTTCGTCGAGGGTCTCGGTGCCGCACAGTTCGCCACCACCGGCGCGATCGACCGCCTGCGCGCCCAGAGCCGGCCGCTGCCCGACGAGCCTGAGTCATCAGGCGCACAGCGCCGCGACGGCGCGCCTTCTGCACTCGTTCTCGCCGCCTCGGACCCGGCAAATCCCTACGGCGCCGCCCTCGGATGGCCCACCCGGGTCACGGATCTCAGCGGCGAGCGGGCAGGATCCAGATCCACGGCCGGGCCGAGCCAGGGCTCAGGACACAAGCCTGGCCGCAAGGCCGGCGCGCTGGTGGTGCTGGTCGGTGGCGTGCTCACGCTGTACGTCGAGCGCGGCGGCAAGACGTTGCTGTCGTGGACCGATGACCAGGTGCTGCTTCAGTCCGCGGCGGATGCGCTCGCACTCGCCGTACGCGAGGGCGCGTTGGGCAAGCTGACTGTCGAGAAGGCAGACGGAGCCTCGGTCCTGCGCCCCGATCATCCACTGGCAGCCGCCCTCGCCGGCGCAGGATTCCGTGCAACACCCCGGGGACTACGACTGAGACGTTGACTTCGATCTTCAGTGCAGGTGAAGCTCCCAGTCGTCGGGCACGCGGCCCTGCGGCCCCGGAGTCGGCTGCTCAGCCGGGTGATGCAGCGGCGGAGCCAGCTCGGGTCCTTCATGGAGCCGCTCATCGGCATAGTTGTAGAACCAGTCCTCGCCCGGCTCGTAGGACCGGATCCATGGATGGCTCGCCTCGCGGGCGTGACGGCTCGCGTGCTGGGACGGCGACGAGTCGCAGCAGCCGACCTCGCCGCACTGCGCGCACCTTCGCAGGTGAAACCACCACCCGTCGCTGACCTCGCACTCCGCACAACCAGAGCCGCTGGGCAGAACGTCCGGGTCAATTCCAGGAACCGAGCTTCTAGGCGCAGAACTCACCACTTCACCTCCAGGCACGACTTCAACCAGACATCAGGCTAAACCGGCGGTGAACCCATTTTCAGCCAAGAATGGCCAAGTTGCGACCCATCCCAAGAACCATCGTCCCCGGATCTGGGGAGTCTGTCAGGCTGCGGCGGATGCGCGGACCAGCGTGTCGGAGCGCGGGCTGATGGGCAGAGTCACCAGTGCGCTGATTGCCTCGGACTCGGCAGCCCTGTCCGACACGTCGCTCAGCATCCGCGACATGGGCAGATGCAGCGCGGCACAGATGGACGCGAGCAGCTCAGACGACGCTTCCTTCTCGCCGCGCTCGACCTCGCTCAGGTAGCCCAGCGAGACCGCAGCCGACGCCGAGACCTCGCGCAAAGTGCGCCCTTGTGCCTGACGATGGCCACGGAGAACATCACCGACTTCACGACGAAGCACGATCATGACGCCTCCTCCATAGCAGGTCGAGCAACGTATGTTAGTAGCAACGGTACCCCTCACGCCATGCAGTTCGCCTATTGGATTGCCGGTTGGGTCCCCCGGGTTGGATGAACAGTCCGCAACCGTCAACAGTCCGCAGCAGGTGGATCTTCCCTGAGCCGGGCCCCCATCTCCTCCGTGAGCAGCGCGAGGACGGCCTCGACGCTATGCTGCCGCACCTGTCCGCGATCCCCGGACAAGCTGAGCGCCTTGACCCTCGATGTCACCGGCCCGGCGACCGCGACGTAGACGGTTCCCACCGGCTTGCCCTCCGCCTCATCTGGCCCGGCAACGCCGGTGGTTGCCAGGCCATAGGTTGCGCCCATCAACGACCGCACCCCGCTGGCCATCTGCCCGGCAACATCGGCATCCACGGCACCCGCCCTGGCCAGCAAGGACTCGTCAACCCCGAGCACCTGCGCCTTGAGGTCCGTCGCATATGCCAGGACGCCACCGCGCACGACGAGGGACGCACCGGGGATATCGGTCAACGCAGCAGCGACCAGCCCCCCGGTCAGCGACTCGGCAATCGCAACCGTCTCCCCCGCAGCAGTCAGGCGCGCCACGAGATCTGCGGCCGCGGACGCCACCTCAGACCTCCGGCTCCGCCGGATGCCGGGTTGGGTCCTCGCCTGACACAGCCTCGTGTCCTGCAGCCTCGCGTGCTGCAACATCGCGCGATGACGACCTTGCGGCTGGGAGCTCCGCCGGGGCCGCCGCAGCCGCCACCGCAAGACGCTCGCGCTTGGCCTTCGCACGTGGGCTCGTGTTGCGCAGCGTCTGCGCCCGCAGCACGTAATCCACCCCGGTTGCCACGGTCACGATGACCGCCAAGGTCATCGCCGCCACAGCGATGGCCTGCCACGGGCCGTTCAGCGGCAGGACGTAGAGCAGAATTGCGACCGCCTGAAGTGCTGTCTTGACCTTGCCACCGCGACTGGCCGGCATCACGCCGTGCCGGATGACCAGGAAGCGCAGCGCGGTGATCCCGACCTCCCTGACAAGGACCAGCACGGTGACCCACCATGGCAGCAGATGGATGACCGAGAGCCCCACGAGCGCCATACCCATCAGGGCCTTGTCGGCGATCGGGTCACTCACCTTGCCGAAGTCGGTGACCAGTCCCCTGGCCCGCGCGATGTCGCCGTCCATCCGATCGGTCGCCGTTGCCACCACGAACACCCCCGCGGCCATCAGCCGGTACGTGGTCAGCTGACCGCCTTCGTACAGCAGGAGCCACCCGAAGACGGGCACCAGGGCAATACGCAAGACGGTCAGCGCGTTGGCGATGTTCCAGGCGCTCGCCTGCTGTGGCTGAACGTGGGTGTCATCGCCGGCGGGGATCACTCGGGTTCCGCTATGAGGTCGATGCCTTCGGTGTCGAGGACGCGCGCACCGATGATCTCGCCGACGGCCGGGGTCTGGGCACCTGGGCGCAGGCGAAGGATCGTGGCGCCGTCGACGTCCGGCCCCTGATGGGCGGCCCGTCCGGTCAGCTCGTCGGTGTCCTCGTCCCGCCCGTCAACCAGAACCTCGACATGTTCGCCGATCCGCTCCTCAGCGCGCTGGATGTTGAGCTCCTCCACCAAGGTCGTGAAGTGATCCACGCGTTCGGCGATGACATGCCTGTCGAACTTGCCCTCATAGGTCTCGGCCTCGGTGCCGTCCTCGTCGGAGTACCCGAACACGCCGACCACATCCAGGCGAGCCGCCGTCAGGAAGGCCTCGAGCTCGTCGAGATCCGCCTGCGTCTCGCCGGGGAACCCCACGATGACGTTGGACCGGATACCGGCCAGCGGGGCTCGAGAGCGGACCTGCTCGATCAGCTCGAGGAATGACTCGGACGAGCCGAACCGGCGCATCCTGCGCAGCAGCTTCTCGGAGGCGTGCTGGAAGGAGATGTCGAAGTAGGGCACGACCCCGGAGGTGGAAGCCATGATGTCAAGCAGGTCCATCCGGATCTCGGCGGGCTGAAGGTAGGACACCCGGACGCGCTCGATCCCGTCAACGGCGGCGATCTCGGGCAGCATCGTCTCCAGAAGACGCAGGTCCCCCAGGTCCTTGCCGTACGACGTGGAGTTCTCGCTGACCAGGAAGATCTCCCTGACGTCGTGCTCGCCGAGCCAGCGTGCTTCGGCCAGCACGTCGGAGGGGCGTCTCGAGACGAAGGACCCCCGGAACATCGGGATCGCACAGAAGGCACAACGCCGGTCGCAGCCGCTGGCGATCTTCAGTGGTGCCCAGGGCCGGCCGTCCAGACGTGCGCGAATGACAGGCGGACCGCTGGCCGGAGCCGCGCCCTCGGTCCTGTCGATGGCCGGGGCGGTCGTCACAAGAATCTCCTCAGCGCCACGCACCCCGGAACCGCCGTCACCCCTGGCACCAGCACTGCCGTGACCGGGCAGCGCCACAGATGCAGAGGAGGCCTGTCGTGAGACGGGTGAGAGCGGGAGCAGACGCCGCCGGTCCGACGGCGTGTGGGAGACGGGCCTGTTGCCGTTCAGGATCGAGGTCAGATGGCTGGACATGTCCGCATAGGAGTCGAAGCCGAGGACGGCATCGGCCTCGGGCAGCTCGGAGGCGAGCTCGGCGCCATACCTCTCGGCCAGACATCCCACGGCGACGACCTTCTGGGTACGCCCCGAACCCTTGAGCTCGGAGGCCTCCAGAAGAGCGTCGATGGAGTCCTTCTTGGCCTGCTGGACGAAGCCGCAGGTGTTGATCACCGCGACATCAGCCTGCGCGGCATCATCGACCAGCAGCCAACCCTCAGCGGCCAGACGACCGGCGAGCTCTTCGGAGTCGACCTCGTTGCGAGCGCATCCCAAAGTGACCAACGCCACACTCCGAGGACCGCCGGTGGCGCTCGAGGTAGGGGGCGTCATGTATCCATCGTAGGTGGACTGCTGTTGAATGACCGCATGCCCGACCTCGCGCCCGACACCCTCGCCCCCGGCACTCTCGCCCGCGTCACTGAGCTTCTGCGCCGGCACCCGCTGATCGACGGGCACAACGACCTCCCATGGGAGGCGCGACAGCAGTCGGGCTACGACTTCGACCGGCTGGATCTTTCGCTTCGCCTGGGCACCACGCACACCGACCTCCCACGGCTGCGCGCCGGCGGTGTCGGCGCACAGTTCTGGTCGGTCTGGGTGCCCTCCTCGCTTCCCGACGATGAGGCGGTCATCCAGACGCTGGAGCAGATCGACGCAGTTCACCAGATGGTTGCCCGGTATAGCGACCAGCTGGGTTTCGCACGCACCGCGGACGAGCTCGTGGCCGTCTTCGAGTCGGGACGCATCGCCTCGCTGATGGGGGCCGAGGGCGGCCACTCGATCGGCTGCTCGCTGGCCGTTCTGCGGATGATGCACGTGCTCGGGGTCCGGTACATGACCCTGACCCACAACGACAACGTCCCGTGGGCCGACTCGGCCACCGACGAGCAGGTCTGTGGCGGCCTGTCCCCCTTCGGCGTCGAGGTCGTGCGGGAGATGAACCGGATCGGCATGATCGTCGACCTCTCACACGTGTCTGCCGACACCATGCGGGACGCCTTGCGGGTCAGTGAGGTGCCAGTCATGTTCTCCCACTCTTCCGCGCGCGTCATCTGCGACATGACGCGCAACGTCCCCGACGATGTGCTCCACGCGCTGGGTCGCCAGGGGGGCGTCTGCATGGTGACCTTCGTACCCGACTTCGTCTCCCCGGCTGCCGGCCAGTGGCGTAAGGAGGCTTCGCTGGCGGCGCTCGATGCCGGGGTCAGCCCAGCCGACCCCATCGCGTTCGGCCTGTTCACCGCTGAGTACCGCAACAAGCATGCCAAGCCCACCGCGACGATCGACCAGGTCGTTGACCACATCGAGCACGTGCGTGAGGTTGCCGGGATCAACCATGTCGGTATCGGCGGCGACTACGACGGCACCGGGGATCTCCCGATCGGGCTGGAGGACGTCAGCGGCTATCCGCGACTGTTCGTCGCCCTGGCCGACCGCGGCTGGTCATACCAGGACCTGACAAAACTGGCCGGTGGCAACATCCTGCGGGTCATGCGCGATGTCGAGGGAGGTGCCCGCGACCTGCAGGCAACGCGAGGACCCAGCCTGGCGACCTACGAGGCGCTCGACCACCCCAGACCGCCAACGTCAGAATAGTCGTCGCCAGAAGCGCAACGATGCGCTCGGGCTCCTCGGCGAGATGCTGTACGGCACCCCGCTGATTGGGACACCTGAGTCAGGCCGGTAAGGAATGACTTCGTCAGAAATCTTCCCTCTGACCGTTGCGCGTGAGTGACCAGGCGTCCTCGCCGTCCTCGTCCTCGACCTTTTCGTAGCTGTCGGGTGCAGGCCTGCCGGGTGCCAGCGAGTCGCGAGCCGGACCATCAGAGGCCCCGACGGACGCAGGCGCGGTGACCTTCGGGTCGCCCTGAACAGCCGGCGGTGCAGCCCCGTCGAAGATCGGCTCCGCGTCGGGAACCTCCTCGCCGCGCATCAGGGCAAGTGTGGTCGGCAGATCGTCAAACCTGACCAGGACGTCGCGGGCCTTGGAACCCTCGGAGGGGCCGACGACGCCACGGGACTCCAGGAGATCCATCAGCCGTCCGGCCTTGGCGAAGCCGACGCGCAGCTTGCGCTGGAGCATGGAGGTCGAGCCGAACTGGGTGGTGATGACGAGCTCGGTGGCTTGCAGCAGCAGCTGCAGGTCATCGCCGATGTCGTCCTGGACCGCCGTCTTGGCGGCGACCGCGGTGACGTCATCGCGGTAGTGCGGCTTCAGCTGACCCTTGACGTGCTTGACGACCGCCTGGATCTCGGACTCGGTGACCCAGGCACCCTGCACCCTCATCGGCTTGGACGTCCCCATGGGCAGGAACAACGCGTCACCCTGACCGATGAGCTTCTCGGCTCCGGGCTGGTCCAGGACGACCCGGGAGTCGGTGAGTGAGGAGGTCGCGAACGCCATCCGGGACGGGATGTTCGCCTTGATCAGGCCGGTGACGACGTCGACCGAAGGACGCTGCGTGGCCAGCACGAGGTGGATCCCGGCCGCCCGCGCCAGCTGGGTGATCCGCACGATCGACTCCTCGACGTCACGCGGCGCGACAATCATCAGGTCGGCGAGCTCATCGACGATGATCAGCAGGTAGGGGTAGGGACGAATGACCCGCTGGGACCCGGGCAGGGGCTTGAGCGTGCCGGCCTTGACCGCCTTGTTGAAGTCGTCGACGTGCTTGAACCCGTACGTCGCGAGGTCGTCGTACCGGGCGTCCATCTCGCGAACCACCCACTGGAGCGCCTCGGCGGCCTTCTTCGGGCTGGTGATGATCGGCGTGATCAGATGCGGAATCCCTTCGTAGCCGGTCAGCTCCACCCGCTTGGGGTCCACCAGGATCATGCGGACCTCGTCCGGAGTCGAACGCATCAGGATCGAGGTGATCATCGAGTTCACGAAGCTGGACTTGCCAGACCCCGTGGCGCCCGCCACGAGCAGGTGCGGCATCTTGGCGAGGTTGGCGATGACGTAGCCACCCTCAACGTCCTTGCCGACGCCGACGACCATCGGATGCAGATTGCTGTGCGCCGTCTGGCTGCGCAGCACCTCCCCGAGGCTGACCTTCTCGCGGTCGGTATTCGGGATCTCGATCCCGATCGCGGACTTGCCGGGGATCGGGCTCAGGATGCGAACATCAGCCGAGGCAACGGCATACGCGATGTTCCTGGAGAGCGCGGTGACGCGTTCGACCTTGATACCCGGACCCAGCTCGACCTCGTAGCGGGTAACCGTGGGCCCCCGGCTGAAACCGGTGACCTGGGCGTCGATATCGAACTGGTCGAGCACCCCGGTGAGCGAGTCGACCACGGCGTCGTTGGCGACGCTTCGAGTCTTGTGCGGGCGACCGGGCTCGAGCAAGGTGTCCACGGGCAGGGTGTAGGCGATGTCTCCGGCGAGCAGGAGCTGTTCAACCCGCCCCGACATGGGGCTGGTCGGCGGGGCCTCAAGAACGGACTTGCCGCCAGGTCCGGCCCCCGCCGGTGAGGGAAGGCCCGCCGCGGTGGCGGCGCCACCCGTGCCGAAGTCCCCGGGGGCACCGGCGCCGGTTGCTCCAGGCGCGAGGACGCCGGGCGCAGTCGGACGTTTCTCGCCAGGCCGGAACGCTGCGGCAAGCCTGTCGGCTTTTGCCTTCGCAACGATCGCAGCCTGCCGGAAGGCCTCATCACCGTCGAAGGGTCCCGTGCCGATGGGTCCCGGACGGCGGCGCACCGTGCGTGTGACGCTCGAATCCGCCTCGTCGACCTCAGCCTGGCCCTCTCGCGGATGGCGCATCAGGCGGTCGCGCAGCTCGCCCAGACGGGTGGGAATCATCCGGACCGGTGTGGCCGTCATGACCAGAATCCCGAAGAACCCGGCTAGCAGCAGGAGAGGGACGGCCCCTGCAGGCCTGATGGCAGCGGCGATGGGGCTCGAGGCGAGGAACCCGATCATGCCGCCGGCCTCATCCATCCTGAGCGCACCATCGGGCGGGCTCGGCAGGCCGGCGGAGATGTGGACCAGCCCGGCCGCGGCGAAGGTCAACAAGATGGTGCCGATCGTGATGCGGTTCGTCGACGCCTGGTCCTGCGGAGCTCGCAACATCCGGATACCGAACAGCAGCAACGCGATCGGCACGGCATAAGCGACCCGGCCGAGCGTTCCCGCGACAACGGCATGGACGATGGCGCCGGTTGAGCCCTTGAGCCCCCACCACTCGCTGGTGGCGACCAGGACGGCCAGGGCAAGCAAGAACAAGCCGATGCCGTCGCGGCGGTGCTCGGGCTCGAGCTCGCTGGCGCTGTGCCCGATCCGGCGAACGGTCCCCCCGATGACGTGGGCGATGCCCATCCAGCTGGCGCGGATGACCCTCACCGGCCAGGATGCACGCTTGACCTTGGCCCTGCTTCGTCGGGGCGCCGGCTTACGGGGTGCCGCTTTGCGCGGCGCAGTCTGGCCGTTGCGGCTGGTCGCCGCGGCGGACTGCTTGCTGCGTCCCACGGACTTCGGACGCGGAACAGGAGTAGTCGTACGAGTCGCCACGGTCGTCACGGTACGCGAAAGAAACCCTGGGATCACGCCTCACACGCTGCCCGCAGCCAAACCTAGGTGGGGTGAGACGAAAGCCGGGCCCACACCGCAGCGTGGTCGGTCTTCGGCAAGGGCACCACGCCGGCATCGACGACGCCCAAACCACGAGTCAGCACGTGGTCGAGCTGGATGAACGGACGGATCAGGCGTCGTCCCTGGGGCCAGGTGGGCGCCCAGGTCCCGCCCGCCGCGTGTTGGGCGTCCGTCATGGTCTCAGCGATACCGCGAAAGCCCGGATGGCCCCAGGATGAGTTGAAGTCTCCCGCCAGCACGAGGGGCCGACCCTGGGGCTGCCGTTCGCGCCAGGCCTGAACGCCGGCCAGACCGGATCTCCAGTCAGTCGCTCCCGAGATCTCCGGTGGCAGTGAGTGAATGGCACGCAGCACGACA
>JBDTWH010000032.1:0-15913 GCA_040006795.1 Actinomycetota bacterium
GACCACCCCGGCCTCGCGACGGGGTCGGGTCGCTGGCCAATGACCAGACCTGACAACGGATCCGAGAACGACTGACTGGTGGCATAGGCGGCGAGCATCCCCTGACCCTACCCACTAGAGACCAACAACCTCGCTCGTCGGGCGCAATGTCTCGACCTTCACGCGAGGAGTTCGGATCGGTACACTCACCCATCGGCCACCCATCGGCCACCGATCGATTACGGGCGAGCCGGACCGAGCCTCGTGCGAGGATTTATTCATGTCCCATGCACCGATCGACCTCGCCGAGAAGCTGTCGTCGTTCACTGATCTCTGGTCTCCGAAGGTGGTGGCCCGACTGAACGACTACGAGATCAAGGTTGTGAAGGTCCAGGGCGAGTTCGTGTGGCACACCCATGACGACACCGATGAGCTGTTCCTCGTCCTCGACGGAGAGTTGACCATCCAGTTGCGCGACGCCAATGTCGCGTTGCGCCAAGGACAGCTATTCGTTGTGCCGCGTGGTGTCGAGCACTGTCCGATCGCGGCTGGCGAGGTCCACGCCATCCTCATGGAACCGGTAGGCGTGCTGAACACCGGAGGTGCTGGCGGCCCTCTCACGGCGACCTACGACGACTCACTGGCATAGTCACTGCCGATCCGATAGTGGATCGACTCACGCATCTCCTCAGCCAACGAGGGTTTCGGGGGTGGCTTGAGCCCCAAATGGCCGAATTGGGTCTTAGACCAAACCACTCGGCGCGACGCCTGAGCAGCTGGCCAGTGACCGCGCGGTCGTCAGAGGGTGAGACCCGCCAGGACGTTCGCGGTTCCGGACACGCCCAGCCGAGTCGCGCCCGCCGCGATCATCTCCAGGGCGGTCTCGGTCGAACGAATACCGCCAGAGGCTTTGACGCCCAAGCGTCCGCCGACAGTCTTCGCCATGAGCTCGACGGCGTGGGTGCTTGCCCCGCCAGCCGGATGAAAGCCCGTCGAGGTCTTGACGTAGTCGGCCCCCGCAGCCTCGGCGGCCTGACACACACCCACGATTTGCTCATCGGTGAGCACCGCTGACTCGATGATCACCTTCAACACGACCGGGGCGGGAACGGCGGTGCGCACGGTGGCTATCTCATTCCGGACTGCGGCGTACTGACCGGTTGTCGCGAAAGCCAGATTGATGACCATGTCGATCTCGTCGGCTCCATCGACCACGGAACGAGCAGCCCCAGCGGCCTTGACCTCCGCCTTGTGCGCTCCGGAGGGAAAGCCGCACACCACTGCGACCTTTAGTGAGCCAGTGTCCTTGAGTGGCAGCTGGTTCGGCGAGACGCAGACCGAGTAGGTGCCGAGCGTCTGAGCATCGGCCACAAGCTCTGCAACCTGATCGGCAGTGGCCTCCGACTTCAGCAATGTGTGGTCGACCATGTGGGCGACCTCTGAACGGGTGGGGCTCAACATCTCTCTCCTCGCATTTCGACCGGCGTCGGGTGGGTGCGTCTTCAGGGCTGCGGGACGCACCCACCCATCGTTGTCCTTGTCGGCCGAGCCGACGGCTGTCCTTCGACTACTTGCAGGTGACCAGGTCGCCGAGAGCGGCCAGCTTCTCGCAGTAGGCAGGCACGTCGGCGGCCTTCACGAGGAAGCCCTGCAGTACCTGGTTCTTCTCAACCGGCTGCCCGTTTGCGACTTTGCCGGCCAGAACCATCACTTCGGACCCGAGTGCGAAGGGAGACTCGGCGTTCGTCGCATACATCGTGCCGGCCTTGACCGCCTTTACCGCATCCGCGATGCCGTCGTTGCCGACTACCTTGACCGTGTCGGTCAGCCCCGCGGCCTTGAGAGCCGCAATGACTCCCAGTGCCATCTCGTCATTGGCAGCGTAGACGCCGTTGATGTCGCGGTTGGACTGAAGGACGTTGGTCATGACGTCGAGCGCCTTGCCACGGTCGAACTCCGCGGCCTGGGTCGCGACGATCTTGATACCAGGGAAGGCCTTGATGCCCTCGTTGAAGCCCTTGCTGCGCTCCTGCGCCACACTCGTGCCCATGATGCCTTGAATCTCGACGACCTTGCCCTTGCCACCAAGGGCCTCACCGAGGGCTTTGGCGCCGTTCTTGCCAGCCTGGATGGCGTCATAGCCGATGAACGCCTTGAGACCGCCACCGTCGGGCAGACGGTCAAAGGCCACGACGGGCACGCCGGCCTCGTTTGCCTTGGTAACGATCGAGCCACCGGACGCGCTCGACACAGGGTCGATGATGAGCACCGATGGCTTCTTGCTCAAAGACGATGAGGCAAGGTCCAGCGATGCCTGGTCTGCGTTGTTCGCGTTCTGGACGTCCACGGCGATTCCCAGGGTCTTCGCCTTGGCCTTGACGCCGTCGGCCACGGAGACGAAGAACGGGTTGTTCAGGGTGCTGATCACCAGGGTGGCGGACTTGCCGCCACCGGTCGCTGCGTCCGCGGGGCTCTGGCGGTTGCAGGCAGCGAGCGGGAGGATCATGGTCGTTGCCACGGCCAAAGTGACGAAGGTCTTCTTACGCATGGATGATGCCTTTCTGCTGGGATTGGGATGAGCCCGGGAGTCCGTCTGGGACTGGCTGGCCTTCGGCGTTCGGGTTCATGGAGTGGGAGCCGACTCCTTCGTTGGGGACGAAGGAGTGGGAGCCGGCTCGGTCGGCGGCGCAGGAGGCCGCGGGATAACACGTTTGACTGACTGGACGACAGCGCGGATCGGACCGGCGTTGCGGTCGACGAAGACCGCGAAGAGAATCACAGCTCCCTTGACCACGTCCTGCAGGAAGGGGGAGATGTTCAGCAAGTTCAGGCCGTTGTCGATGGTGCCGAGCAGGAGCGCCCCGATCACCGTCCCGAGAATTGCTCCGCGCCCCCCCAACAGGCTGGTTCCGCCGATGATCACGGCGGCGATTGCCGTCAGCTCGAGGCCTTTACCCGCTGACGGCTGGGCCGTCCCAAGTCGCGCCGCCAGGATGAACCCGGCAATGCCCGCGAGCAGTCCGGAGATCACGAACGCGGCCACCTTGACGCGGGTAACCGGCATTCCGGACAGGTGCGCCGCCTCGAAGTTATCTCCTGTCGCGTAGACCTGACGTCCGAAGCGGCTGCGCGCCAACAGGATTCCGAAAACAACCGCGCAGACAAGAAGAATCCAGATCGGTGCCCTCGCCCCGAGGATCGTGCCCGTGCCAATCAGCCGGAAAGCATCCGAGGTGACAGCGATCGGGTTGCCCTTCGTGAGGTACAACGTCAGGCCCGAGAGTATCGACATCGAGGCGAGCGTTGCGATGAAGGAAGGCATGTTGACCTTCGTGACCAGCAACCCGTTGAGCAGTCCGGCCACCGCGCCAGCTCCGAGACCGGCGAGCAGACCCATCACAAGACCGAAGTCCGGGAGGACCATCGCCGTGATCACCGACGTGAAGCCGAGCATCGCTCCCACGGAGAGGTCGATCTCGCCGAGGATGATGACAAACGTCTCGCCGATCGCAAGCAGAGCCGTGATCGAAGCCGCAAGGGCGATCGCCATGAGGTTGGAGGCGGTGAAGAAGTACGGAGTGGCCACAAAGAGGATGAGGGCCACACCCAGAAGCATCCACACGGCACGAAGCTGCAGGGCAAAAGCTGACAGACGGTTCATGACGCGACACTCTCCAGAGCGTGGTGAAGGACGGACTCTTGGCTGAGGTCGCTGCCCGCCAGCTCGGCAACGACGCGACCCTCGCGCATCACAATCACCCGGTCGCTCATCTCGACGAGCTCGGGCAGATCCGAGGAGACCATGACGACGGCGACCCCGCGGGACGTCTGTTCGTTGATGACGCGGTAGATCTCGGCCTTGGCGCCCACGTCAACGCCACGAGTGGGCTCTTCCATCAGCAGCACCTTCGGCTCGGCCATCAACCAACGGCCCAGCAGGACCTTCTGCTGATTGCCGCCCGACAGTGCCGCCACGGGTTGGTTCACCGAACGAGCCTTGATGTCCAGGGCGGACCGCATCTTCTCGCCGCGGGCCTGCTCCGCCTTGTTGTTGACCATCCCCGCGGACGTGATGGCGCCTAGGGTGGCCATCGAGATGTTGCGGGCGATCGACTGCTGCACAGCCAAACCCTCGTTCTGGCGGTCGGGTGTCAGATAGCAGATGCCCGAGGCGATGGCAGCCCGAGGAGTCGTGGGCCGAAAGTCGACACCATCGAGCCGGACTTCGCCCCCGGTGACCGGCAACAGCCCGTAGAGGCTGCGCAGCACGCTTCCCTTGCCACAACCCTGAACACCACCGATCCCCAGGACCTCACCAGCGTGAACCTGAAAGTCGACGTCCGAGAAGTGGCCGTCACTGCACAGACCACCCAGTTGCAGCACGGTGTGATCGGTAGCGTGATGATCTTTGGGATAGAAGTTCTCCACGGCCCGGCCGACCATCGCGGCGACAACCTCGCGTTCGCTGCTCTCGGCCGGGGTCGTCTCCAGCGCGACGATGCCGTCCCGCAGCACCACGATCCGGTCCACGAGGCCGAACACCTCGGTCAGGCGATGCGAGATGTAGACGATCGCCACACCCTCTTCGCGCAGGCGACGCACCTGCGCGAACAAAGCCTCAGACTCCGCCTGGTCGAGTGCCGCCGTCGGCTCGTCAAAAATGACCATGCTCGCGTCCTCGCCGATGGCTTTGGCGATGGCGAGCATCTGCTGCTGCGGCACGGAGAGATCGCGTACGAGCGCGCGGGGGCTCATCGCCATACCGAGGCTCTTGAGGAGCTCGCCTGCATCCTTCTGCATCCTGATCCGGTTGATCCACAGTCGGCCATAGCGGCTGGACCTGTCGCCGGCGTACAGGTTCTCGGCGACCGTGAGCTGCGGGAACAGATTGTGTCTGAACTCCTGGTAGATGACCTGGATTCCAGCCTTCATCGCATCCTGCGGCTTGTGGAAGTCGACCACGGACCCGTCGATCTCCACCGTCCCCTCGTTTGCGGGGTAGGCACCCGAGATGACCCGCGCAAGCGTCGACTTGCCGGCTCCGTTCTCGCCGAGAAGTGCCACGACCTCGCCGCCGTTGACGCTGAGGTCGATCCCCTTCAGGACCTCGTTCTCACCAAACTGCTTGCGGATCCCCCGCAACTTCAGCTGCATGGACACCGCTCCTAGTACGCGACACCGCACGTCAGGATGACGTTGGCGTAGGGGGTGAACTCACCGGATCGGACGGCAGCGCGAGCATTTCCGCTGCGTCTCTTGAACTCCTCATGCGGAACCAGCGTCAACTCGACACCGAGGCGGTCAAATCGCGTACGCAACGCCGCCAGCATCTCTGGGCTCTTGTCCTCGATCTCGGCGGGGGCGAGGGCGCCCTCGATGACAATCTCCGCCAATGTCTGGTCCAGCACCTGTAGAAAGCCCGGAACTCCCTCTGCCAATGCGAGATCGACACGCTCGACCGGCTTTGGGATGGGAAGTCCGGCATCGGTGATGACCAGCTGGTCGGTGTGTCCCAGCTCGGAGAAGACTCTCGACAGCTGCGAGTTCAGAGTGCCGGCGTTACTGCGCATGACAGGTCCTCTCGATCGTGGTCAAAACCGATGATGTGAGCGTCGACTTCGGCGCAGGTCGGCAAGCTGGGGCTGGCCCCCGCGATGGTCACCGCAAGCGCTCCGGCGTGGATGCCCCGGGTGACTGCTTCGTCCCAGGCAAGTCCTTTCGCCAGCCCGGCGCCGAGGTTGCCTGCGAAGGCGTCACCCGCCGCAGTCGTATCGACGACATTCACGGTGGGCGCGGATCGGCTGCGTGCTCCCGTCTCGTCGACTTCGACGACTCCCCTCTCACCCAAGGTGATGAGCGCCGCACGTACGCCCTTATCCAGAAACCACAGACCGGCGACAGCAGCGGACTGGGCATCGGAGACAGTGACGCCTGTCAGTACTGCGGCCTCGGACTCGTTAGGGGTCACGACGTCTACGACCGACCAGATCTCGTCCGGAAGGATGGCAGCCGGGGCTGGATCAAGGATCACCGTCATTCCAAGCTCGCGACCCACCACCGCCGCACGCACTGCGGTTTCGAGCGGGATCTCCAGCTGCAGCAGCAACACGTCGCCGATGCCGGCAATCTCGCGCAACTGGCGTTCGGCAAGATCGGGAGTCAGAGAGGAGTTCGCGAGCGGAACGATGACAATGTCGTTCTGTCCGGTGGTGGTGTCCACCCGAATGTGAGCCACCCCCGTCGGGCCGGGCACCGTCGTGATCGAGCGCGTGTCAACCCCGCCATCGCGAAGGCCGCCCAGGACCAGGTCTTGGAACAGATCGTCACCAACGCACCCGATCATCGTCGACGAGGCACCTGCCCGGGCCGCCGCCAGCGCCTGGTTTGCGCCCTTGCCCCCGAGCACGAGCGTGAACGACTCACCTATGACGGTCTCACCCGGCACGGGCAGTCGATTACCGAATGCGGTGACGTCGGCCGTGATGCTCCCGACGACAACGACCTTCGCTGCGACTGTTGTCACGATGGTTCCCAACTCCTCTGGACGTGGTTCAAGGACCTGCGGGGCGCGGCCGGAACGAGTTCAACCGGCGCTCGACTCGTGTGCTGGCTTGGGTTTGCGGCGCCTGCGGATCGGCACGGCCGGCGCGGCTGGCGGGGCAGTCGAGCCACGGACAATCAGCCGGACCGGAAGGGTCAGGTGCTGTTGTTTCCGGTCCGGTGTGGCAAGTCGGGCCCGGAGGAGCTCTGCGGCGCTCGACCCAAGGTCGAAAGTCGCCCGGTCGATGACCGTGAGCGGGGGATCCAGCAGCTCGCTCAGATCCAGGTCGTCGAACCCGACGATGGACATATCTTCCGGTATTGCGATCCCTCGATCACGGAGCAGTCTTAAGGCGCCGATGGACGTCAGATTGTTGGCACAGAACACCGCCGTCGGCGGGATCTTCTCGTCAAGAAGGCTGGCCATCGACTTTAGGCCGCCTTCAACCCTGAAATCCGAGAGACGGACGTGCTCGGGCCGCGCCGGCTGTGCACGGTCGGAAAGGGTCTGCAGGAAGGCTTCGTGCCGCTCCCGTCCCGGAAAGCTGGACAAAGGACCGCTGATAACGCCGATCTCTTTGTGTCCCAACGAGATCAGGTGCTCCGCCGCAAGCTGGGCACCATGTCGGTTGTCAACGACCACGAAGTCGACGTCAGGACCGGTACTCAGCACACGGTCCACCAGGACCACGGGAACCGCAGCGAGTTGTTCAAGCACAGGATCGGTTTCGATGGGCGGTATCAGGATCAGTCCGTCGGTCCTGGACACGAGGTCGGCGACGAGTGCGGCCTCATGGGTTGGATCCTCTTTGCTGTTGGCCAGCAGGACCCGGATGTTGTCGGCTGCGAACACCGACTCGATACCATCCACCAACGCAGCAAACAGAGGGTTGGTGATGTCCGGGACGATCACGCCTACACAGCTGTGCCGTCCGGATCGGAGCCCGCGGGCGAGCTGGTTGGGTCGGTAGCTCAGGTCCTTGATAGCCGCATCGATGCGTTCTGCCCCACCGACCCTGCCGCCAGACATGTGCCGTGACACAGACGCGGGAGACACGCCCGCCCGTTTCGCGACATCGCTGATCGTGGCCATCCGATAACCCTTCACGTCTTTGTGAAATCGATTTCTGAAATCGATTTCACGACTATGAAACAGATTGCCGATCTTGTCAAATCGGCAGGCAGGTCCCCATACGCCCCTTAGATCCCGGAAGGCCGGGTTCTGGCGCTGGACGACGTCGCGGACCGCCTGGACGTCATCGGCCGAGCGGCCGCGGAAGTTTCTGCGGACTTTTTGCGGACTAAAGGCCCTTTGACCCCTCTGAAGACGAAGGCTGTGGGGCGCTAGCAGGTCTCTGAGCTGCGGCGATGTACGTGGGCCCGGCCGGGCTCGAACCGACGACCACCGCGGTGTAAACGCGGTGCTCTACCAACTGAGCTACAGGCCCCAAACCCGATTCGAACGCGGTCGACCGGGCCAGCCTCAGACCGCCGGGCCGGACAGCTCCTTGAGTGCGGTGCGGTATCCGGCAAAGTCACGCTTCTGGGACGGCCCGTTGACCAGTGTCCAGCGGACGACTCCCTCACGGTCGATCAGGAACGTGCCCCTGGTGGCGAACCCGCCTGACTGCTCGAACACCCCGAAAGCCTGCGCGGTGGCGCCGTGCGGCCAGTAGTCGCTGAGCATGGGGAAGAAATAGCCCTCCACATCAGACCACGCCCGCTGGGTGAACATGTGGTCACACGAGATGGCGAGGACCTGGACGTCGTCGCTCTCGAAGTCCCCCAGGTTGTCGCGGATCTCGCACAGCTCACCTGTGCAGATGCCGGAGAAGGCGAACGGGTAGAACACGACCACGACGTTCTTGACGCCCCTGTAGTCCGACAGGGAGACGTTCTTCCCCTGCTGGTCCTTGAGGGTGAAGTCAGGCGCCACCTCACCGATGACAGCTCCGATGGGCGCGACCGATGTACTACTGGTGCTCGTCATGGGATCCAGTCTGTCAGTTTGTCAGCGCCGGTCACTCTTGGGGGCGACCAGTCGACTGCCATTCCACTCGACAGCAGCATTGCTGCTGCCCGAGAAGTGCAGCCCGGCGGTCAGTGTTGCCTCCTGGATGTCACTGGGATCCACATGTCCAACCCGGCCGGCCTTTGGCGTGAGCAGAACGATGAACCCGCCCTCCGCCAGGTTGGGCAGCCCGTCCACGAGGGCGTCCACCAGGTCACCGTCGTCATCGCGCCACCACAGGACTACGGCGTCTGCCACGTCGGCGTAGTCCTCGTCCTCGAGCTCAGAGCCACACAGCTCCTCGATCGCCAGCCGAAAGTCGTCATCGACGTCCTGGTCGTACCCGAACTCCTGTACCACCTGCTTGGCGGCGAAGCCCAGCTTTGCCACCAAACCCTTCGTTGCCGCGGCTTGCGCGGTCGCAGTCACTAGTGTTCCTCTCTGGTTTCACCCGGGCTCAGCCCGCGATCATTGGATGCTCTTCTGCATAGTCCACCCGGTCTGGCGGGATCTGGCAAGCAGCCCCGCCATATGACCTCACAACTGAGCGCTCTGGAGGCTCGTAGCTGCCGCGGCAACCCTGCCACCTCGCCCGGGGAAAGCCTACTTGCCGTCATCTGCCGGGCGAAAGACCCCTGCCGAGTATGACGTTTGCCACCATCCTGATAGAGGATGGATTTCTACCCGAGCACGGGTGCCGACCCCATCAACCGTCAGCGCCATATGTGACTCGTTCGTCGCGAGAGAGGACCCACCGTGGTGGCACATGTGGAAGCCGGACCCATCCTGAACGGCATCCCAAGTCAGATCCCGGACGTCGATCCCGAAGAGACCCAGGAGTGGCTGGAGTCACTGGACGGAGTCATCGACGGAGGCGGCCGACGCCGGGCCCGTTATGTGATGCGAAAGCTGCTCGAACGTGCCCGGGAGCGCCAGGTCGGGGTCCCCTCGCTCACCGCGACGGACTACATCAACACCATCCCGCCGGAGTCAGAGCCCTGGTTCCCCGGCGATGAGGAGGTCGAACGTCGCTACCGTGCCTATCTGCGCTGGAACGCCGCGATCATGGTCCACCGCGCCCAGCGGCCCGGTATCGGGGTCGGCGGGCACATCTCCTCGTACGCCTCCGCTGCCACGCTCTACGAGGTCGGCTTCAACCATTTCTTCCGCGGACGCGACCATGAGGGTGGCGGCGACCAGATCTACTTCCAGGGTCACGCCTCCCCCGGCATCTACGCCCGGGCCTTCCTCGAGGGCCGGCTGACAGAGGCGCAGATGGACGGGTTCCGCCAGGAGCACTCGCAGCTTGTCGACGGCCAGCCCTCGGGGCTGCCGAGCTACCCGCACCCCCGCAACATGCCGGACTTCTGGGAGTTCCCGACCGTCTCGATGGGCCTCGGCCCGATGAACGCGATCTACCAGGCGCAGTTCAACAAGTACCTGACCAACCGCGGGATCAAGGACACCTCGAAACAACACGTCTGGGCGTTCCTGGGCGATGGCGAGATGGATGAGCCGGAGTCGCGCGGCCTGCTGCAGGTGGCCGCCAACGACGAGCTGGACAACCTCACCTTCGTCGTCAACTGCAACCTGCAGCGCCTCGACGGCCCGGTTCGTGGCAACGGCAAGATCGTCCAGGAGCTCGAAGCCACCTTCCGTGGAGCCGGCTGGAACGTCATCAAGGTCATCTGGGGCCGGGGCTGGGACCCGCTGCTGCAGATGGACCGTGACGGCGCCCTGGTGAACCTGATGAACATCACTCCCGACGGCGACTACCAGACGTTCCGGGCCAACGACGGAGCGTACGTCAAGGAGCACTTCTTCGGCGCAGACCCGCGCACCCGGGCCATGGTGGCGGACTGGTCGGACGAGGACATCTGGTGGAAGCTGAAGCGGGGTGGCCTCGACTACCACAAGGTCTACGCGGCCTACAAGGCGGCGATGGACCACAACGGCCAGCCGACGGTGATCCTGGCCAAGACGATCAAGGGCTACAGCCTCGGCTCGCACTTCTCGGGCCGAAACGCCACCCACCAGATGAAGAAGCTGACCCTCGAGGACCTCAAGGGGTTCCGGGACACGCTGCACATCCCGATCTCGGACGAGGAGCTCGAGAAGGACCCGTACCTGCCGCCGTACTACAACCCCGGCAAGGAAGACCCTGCCATCCAGTACATGTTGGAGCGGCGAGCCAAGCTCGGCGGGCCGTTGCCCCATCGCCGGACCGAGGCGGTCAGGCTGAAGCTGCCCGATCACAGTGCCTATGACCTGGCAAAGAAGGGCTCGGGCAAGCAGGAGATCGCCACCACGATGGCGTTCGTGCGTCTCTTGCGCGAGCTGATGCGTGACAAGGAGTTCGGCCGCCATGTGGTGCCGATCATCCCGGACGAGGCACGCACCTTCGGGATGGACTCGTTCTTCCCGACGATCAAGATCTACAACGTCCACGGGCAGAACTACACCTCGGTGGACGCTGACCTGATGCTCGCCTACCAGGAGTCCAAGCAGGGGCAGATCCTGCACACGGGCATCAACGAGTCCGGCTCGGTGGCCGCGTTCACCGCCGCGGGGACCGCCTACGCGACCCATGGCGTGCCCATGGTGCCCATCTATATCTTCTACTCGATGTTCGGCTTCCAGCGTTCGGGTGACTCGATCTGGGCCGCCGCCGACCAGATGACCCGCGGGTTCATGCTCGGCGCGACGGCCGGACGTACGACCCTGACGGGTGAGGGGCTACAGCACGCCGACGGGCACAGTCCGCTGCTGGCGTCGACGAACACCGCCGTGGTGGCGTACGACCCCGCGTACGCCTACGAGATCGCGCACATCATCGAAGACGGGCTGCGCCGCATGTATGGCGATGAGCCTGAGAACGTCATCTACTACCTCACGCTCTACAACGAGCCCAACGTCCAGCCGCCTGAGCCGGAGGGCATAGAGGTCGCGGACCTCCTCAAGGGGATGTACCTGCTCTCACGCGGCTCGAACGAGGGGCTCGGTGAGGGTGCCAGGCGGGTCCAGCTGCTGGCCTCCGGTGTCGGGGTGCCGTGGATCCTGGAGGCTCAGCAGCTCCTGAAGTCCGACTGGGGCATCGCCGCCGACGTCTGGTCGGTGACCTCCTGGGGCGAGCTGCGCCGGGACGGTCTGGCGTGTGACGAGGGTGCCTTCCTGCACCCAGAGCGCGAGCAGCGCGTGCCGTTCGTGACCCAGAAGCTCCAGGACGCTCCCGGACCTGTCATTGCGGTGTCCGACTACATGCGGGCCGTCCAGGACCAGATTGCCCCATGGGTGCCTCAGGACTTCATCTCCCTGGGAGCCGACGGTTTCGGTTTCTCCGACACCCGCGCCGCGGCACGGCGCTACTTCCACATTGACGGCCCCTCGGTCGTCGTGAGGGCGCTCCAGATGCTCGCCAAGCGCGGCGACATCGAGCCATCGCTGGCTCTGGAGGCGGCGCAGAAGTACCGCCTTCTCGACGTCTCCGCCGGCACCTCGGGCAACGCGGGTGGCGAGTCCTGACCGAGTCCCGTGTACCGCGGGGGTCGCCTCGGCTCCCCCCGCCCTGAAGTCGCACAGATCGACCCGAGCAGGGCCTCGGCTGGTCGATCTGTGCGACTTCACAGCCACCAAAGCGATCGGAGGGAGCCCGGCTCCTCGTCGATTGTCTGTCGATGCCTGGCGGACGTTGTGAACGACATACAAATTAGGGTGTTGGTATGGCGGCTAAGCACCCGCGCGGCAGCGCGGCCACCCAGCGGAGCATCGAGGCGAGCGCAGCCCCGCTCTCGACGGCGGCGAACAAACACATGGAGACCCACTACGACTGGTATCGCGAGCTCTCCGCGGAGGACCGTTCCTGGGTGGGACTCGTGGCCCAGGCCGGGATCGCAGCCTTCATCTCGTGGTACCGGGACCGCAGCGACACTCCTCAGCTCTCTGTCGACGTGTTCGGGACTGCTCCGCGCGAGCTGACCCGGTCCATCAGCCTCGTGCAGACCCTCGATCTGGTCCGCTCGGTCGTGGACGTCGTCGAGGACGAGGTTGAGCAGCTCGCAGCGCCGGGGGACGAACAGAACCTTCGCGAAGCCGTTCTGCGCTACTCGCGTGAGGTCGCCTTCTCAGCCGCCGAGGTCTACGCGGGCGCCGCAGAGGCGCGCGGCGCCTGGGACGCGCGGCTGGAGTCTCTGGTCGTGGACGCCGTGCTGCGCGGCGAGGCCGACGACTCGATGCAGTCAAGAGCCTCGGCGCTGGGCTGGGGATCAGTCAGCCACGTGTCCGTGATCGCAGGCATGAGCCCGTCTGGCAACGCCGCTGAGGTCGTGGACCTGGTCCGGCGCGGGGCTTCTCGCCTCAAGGTCGAGTCTCTTGCCGCCGTACAGGGGCAACGACTGGTCGTCATCCTCGGCGGCTTGGATGACCCCTCTTCCACGGTCCTGGCGCTTGCCCAGTACTTCGGTGACGGCCCGATCGTCATCGGCCCGACAGTTCCTCACCTCTTCGCCGCAGGACGTTCAGCCCGGGCAGCCCTCTCAGGTCTGGGTGCCGCCCGCGCCTGGCCCGATGCACCCCGTCCCGTCCTTGCAGACGAGCTCCTGGTCGAGCGTGTCCTGGCCGGTGACGCAGCGGCCCGCCGGGTCATGATCGACCGGATCTACCGTCCGCTGTCAGCTGCCGGCAAAGCCCTCTACGAAACGGCCGCGACCTATCTTGACGGAGGCCGAGGGCTCGAGTCCACCGCACGGGTCCTGTTCGTCCACCCCAACACCGTGCGCTATCGGCTCGGGCGGATCTCGGTCGTCACCGGCTACGACCTGACCCACCCCCGCGAGGCCCACGTCGTGCGTCTGGCTATCGCCGTGGGACGTCTGAGCGAGTCCCCCCAAAGGGAGTGGCGACGCTCGTTACAGCTGGGCGAACCCGTCATACGTGAGACAATCAACGGACCGCCGTTTGTAGGAACCATCTAAACCGGACAGCAATTGTTGGTGACGTTCGGTCACGACGCGATCGCGGCGCAACCGGAAGGCTAGAACACGTGCTCGTAATCGTCTGCCCTGGCCAGGGCTCTCAGACCCCTGGCTTCCTCGCGCCCTGGCTCGAGCTGCCGGGCTTGCGCGACCGGTTGCACTGGTTGTCGACGGTTGCCGGCATAGACCTGGTCAGGCACGGCACCGAGTCCGACGCCGAGACGATCAAGGACACTGCCATCGCCCAGCCGCTGATCGTGGGCGCCGGTCTCATCTCCTTGCTGGCGCTGTTCGAGCATCCCGCCGACGGGCAACGCCTGGTGGGCGGTGGCGCCGGTCACTCCGTCGGTGAGATCACGGCGGCCGCAGCGGCCGGGGTGATCACCGCCGAACAAGCCATGGTCTTCGTTCGCGAGCGCGGACGCCTCATGGCCGAAGCGGCCAAGATCACGCCCACCGGCATGAGCGCCGTCCTGGGCGGCGACCCCGACGACGTGGCGAGCGCGCTGCTGAGGCACGGCCTCACTGCGGCCAACAACAACTGCAGCGGCCAGATCGTGGCAGCGGGCACGCTCACCCAGCTGGCAGCGCTGAAGGCCGATCCGCCAGCCAGGACGAAGGTGATCCCCCTGGCTGTTGCCGGCGCCTTCCATACGGAGCACATGGAGCCTGCCGTCACAGAGCTGGCTTCGCTGGCCCGGGCCATCTCCACGCATGACACCCGCCTGCGCCTCGTGTCCAACCGGGACGGGACCGTCGTGCACAGTGGCCGGGAAGTGCTCGAGCGACTGGTTGCCCAGGTGAGCAACCCTGTCCGCTGGGACCTGTGCATGGAGACGTTCAAGGACTTCGGAGTCACCGGCCTGATCGAGATCCCACCGGCGGGGGCGCTGGCCAACATGGCCAAACGAGGTCTTCCCGGTGTCGAGGTTCTCGCCCTGAAGTCCCCCGACCAGCTCTCTGAGGCACACAGGATGATTCAGGATCACGCCCAGCCGGACCAGATCGCGGACTCCCCGGCCGGGCGGCTGATCATCGCTCCCGCGAAGGGGATCGTCAGCTTTACCCCTTCGGAGCCGGGCAGCCGGGTCCCGCCGGGCTCGGTGGTCGCCGCAGTGAGCACCCATCGCGACAGGTTCGAGGTGACCGCGCCGCACGGTGGCCAGGTCATCGAATGGCTGGTCGAGAACGGTGACCCCGTCTCCCCTGGTCAGCCGCTGTTGCGGCTCCACCCGACCGCCGCCTGACTGCGGGAGACACGCCGGCCCCAACGTTGAGACACACGCCTGAAACACACGCCTGAACCAGACGGAGACCAGGAACATGACGACAATTCCGAAACAGCGCCCCACCCTGAGCACGACAACCGGAGCGGCTCACGCCCGGATCTGGGGGGTTGGCGGTTACCGACCCGAACGTGTGGTCGACAACGATGAGATCTGCGAGACCATCGACTCCACCGACCAGTGGATCCGGGAGCGCACCGGCATCATCACCCGTCGTCAGGCGGCTCCGGCCGAGACTGTGGTCGACATGGCCTCAGCCGCCGCCCTCGAGGCGCTGAAATCGGCCGGACTTGTCGCCTCCCAGGTCGATGCGATCATCCTCGCCACGGTCACCCACCCCTACCAGACGCCCGGCGCAGCTCCCATGGTCGCCGATCGTATCGGCGCCACTCCCGCGGCAGCCTTCGACATCTCCGCGGCGTGTGCCGGCTACTGCCACGGGATCGCGGTGGCCAACGACATGGTCCGCGGCGGCAGCGCGCAGTACGTCCTGGTGATCGGCGTCGAGAAGCTGTCCGATTTCACCGACCGGACCGACCGGGGCTCGGCCTTCATCTTCGGTGACGGCGCCGGCGCCGCGATCGTCGGTCCCTCCGACTTCCCAGGGATCAGCCCCACCGTGTGGGGCTCTGACGGCGCCAAGTGGGAGACCATCTCTCAGCGCAACTCGTGGATCGAGGTACGCGACCACAACGTCGCGTGGCCTGCGATCACGATGCAGGGCCAGTCGGTGTTCCGCTGGGCGGTCTACTCCATGGCTCCGATAGCCCAGGCGGCCCTCGACCGGGCCGGCATCAAGGCTGATGACCTCGACGCCTTCATCCCGCATCAGGCCAACATGCGCATCATCGATGCCCTGGTCAAGCAGCTCAAGCTGCCTGAGCACATCGCCATCGCGCGCGATATCGCCGACACCGGCAACACGTCGGCTGCCTCCGTCCCGCTGGCGACCCAGCGCATGCTCGACTCCGGTGAGGCGCCCCACGGCGGACTCGCTCTGCAGATCGCGTTCGGCGCCGGGCTGGTCTATGCAGCGCAGGTCATCGTCCTGCCTTGAGTTCTCCCGCCGGCCCGACGGGCAACTCGGGTCAGAGCACGACCGGCATGTCCCATCACGCACGACGACA
>JBDTWH010000033.1:0-8481 GCA_040006795.1 Actinomycetota bacterium
TCTGACCGACTGACCGCCACCTTCAAGAACCTGCGCGGCAAGGGACGCCTGTCCGAATCGGACGTCAATGCGACGATTCGCGACATCCGGGTTGCCCTGCTCGATGCCGACGTGGCGCTGCCGGTCGTGCGTGAGTTCACCAGTGTCGTTCGCGAGCGCGCACTGGGTGCCGAGGTCAGTGGCGCCCTGAACCCCGCGCAGCAGATCGTCAAGATCGTCAACGAGGAGCTCGTGACGATCCTGGGGGGCCAGACCCGCCGGATCGGGTTCGCGAAGAACCCGCCGACCGTCATCATGCTCGCGGGGCTGCAGGGCTCTGGTAAGACGACCCTGGCCGGCAAGCTGGCCAAGTGGCTCAAGGATCAGGGTCATACGCCGATCCTGGTCGCCGCCGACCTTCAGCGGCCTAATGCCGTGACCCAGCTACAGGTCATCGGTGAGCGGGCCGGTGTCCCGGTCTTCGCGCCGGAGCGCGGCAACGTCGCGGGCTACGACGCCGGCGCCGACTCCGGGGATGGCACCAGGTCCTTCGGTGACCCGGTGACGGTCTCCCGACAGGGGATTCTCGAGGCTCGGGCCAAACAGCACGACGTCGTCATCGTCGACACGGCCGGCCGCCTGGCGATCGACGAGAACCTGATGCAGCAGGCCGCGGATATCAGGGCCGCCATCTCGCCCGACGAGGTCCTGTTCGTCATTGACGCCATGATCGGGCAGGCTGCGGTTGATACCGCTCTGGCCTTCCAGCAGGGCGTGGACTTCACCGGCGTGGTTCTGACCAAGCTCGACGGTGACGCCCGAGGTGGTGCCGCGCTCTCTGTCGCCAAGGTCACCGGCCGGCCGATCATGTTCGCCTCGACGGGTGAGGCGGTCAAGGACTTCGAGGTCTTCCACCCCGACCGGATGGCCTCGCGCATCCTGGACATGGGTGATGTGCTGACCCTGATCGAACAGGCCGAGAAGGCCTTCGACCACGGTGAAGCCGCCGAGATGACCCGCAAGTTCCTGGAGGACGAGGACTTCACCTTCGACGACTTCCTGAACCAGATGGCGGCCATCAAGAAGATGGGCTCGCTCAAGGCGATGCTCAAGATGATGCCGGGCATGGGTCAGATGCGGGACCAGCTGGACTCCCTGGACGAGAGCGAGTTCGATCGGGTCGAGGCCATGGTTCGCTCGATGACCCCGTTCGAACGGACCCATCCGAAGCAGATCAACGGTTCACGCCGGGGCAGGATCGCTCGCGGGTCGGGCGTGACGGTGAGCGAGGTGAACGGCCTGCTCGAGCGTTTTGGCCAGGCACAGAAGATGATGCGTTCGATGCGCCGAGGTGGAGGCTCCGGCATCCCCGGCATGCCCTCGGTTCCCGGCATGGGCGGGGCAAAGAGGGGCGGGAAGGGCCAGCAACGCAAGAAGGGCAAGAGCGGCAACCCGGCCAAGCGGGCGCAGGAGGAGAGGGCCGCTGCCGAGAAGAGCAAAGGGGCGCGGATAGCCAAGGCCAACAGCGCCTTCGGTATGCCGGGCGCTGCGGATGCCGGAGCCGGTCCGGCGGACGAGACGGTGAGCGGCCCGGCCGACCTCGAGCTGCCGAAGGGGTTTGAGAAGTTTCTCGGCAGGTGAGCAACAGAGCAGTCGGCGCATCGCCACCGTCGCCCTGTTCCAGGCCCCATATCTTGCGTCTGCGCTCGAGTAGTTCCGAGCTGGTGGTTCTTCCGCCCGCTGAACCGCCTCGGAGCGCTGACCTGGTCCCGGCGTGGATAGGGTCGCGTGCATGACCTCGCCGATGCTGCACATCAAGGGAAGTGTCCTGGTCGGACCTCAGGACGTCCGTGACGGCCTCTGGATCATCGGGGGCCGGATCACGTATGACCCGCCTTTGTCGGACGCCGATGTCCAGACAGTGACCGGCTGGGTCCTGCCGGGGCTCGTGGACGCCCACTGCCATGTCGGCCTCGACGCACACGGCGCGGTGGACGACGCCACGGCCGAAGGACAGGCACTGGCCGACCGCGATGCGGGCGCCCTGCTGGTGCGCGATGCGGGCTCGCCGGCTGACACCCGCTGGATCGACGACCGTGAGGACCTGCCGCGCATCGTGAGAGCCGGCCGGCACATCGCGCGCACCCGCCGCTACATCCGCAACTATGCGCATGAGATCGAGCCGGAGGACCTGGCCGTGTACGTGCACCGGGAGGCTCGCGCCGGTGACGGCTGGGTCAAGCTGGTAGGCGACTGGATCGACCGGGAGACAGGTGATCTCAGCCCCTGCTGGCCGCGTGAGGTTCTGGCCGCGGCCATCACCGCCGCTCACGAAGAAGGGGCCCGGGTGACGGCGCACTGCTTCGGTGAGGAGTCCCTGCGGGACTTTGCCGCCGCAGGGGTCGACTGCATCGAGCATGCCACCGGGCTGGCGCCGGACACCATCGACACCTTCGCCGCGCAGGGGATCGCCATCGTCCCGACCCTGGTGAACATCGACACCTTCCCGTCCATCGCGGCCGGTGCGCAGGACAAGTACCCGGTCTACTCCGCGCACCTGCGGGACCTGCACTCCAGGCGCTACGAGACCATCGCCGCCGCCCATGACGCGGGTGTGCCCATCTACCTGGGCACCGACGCCGGCGGGTCCCTTCCGCACGGACTGGTCGCACAGGAGGCGGCCGAGCTGGTCAGAGCCGGGTTGTCCACCATCCAGGCGCTGACGGCGGCGAGCTGGGGCGCACGGTCGTGGCTGCACCGGCCAGGTCTGGAGGAGGGCGCGAGCGCCGATCTCGTGATCTACCAGGCAGATCCTCGTAAAGACGTCGCGATTCTGGCGGCGCCCGAGCACGTCGTGATGCGGGGCAGTGTTGTCCTCTGAACCGGGAACCGAGCCACCTCAGCCGGGAGTCCGGTCCTCTGAGTCGGGACCGGCACAGGCCAGGAACGCTCGTGTGCGGGTGGCGCCGGTCCACGAGGCTGACCTCGGGCCGTACCGGCGGGCGGTCGAACAGTCCCGAGCCAGGGTGGCTCGGTGGAACCCTGTCGATCCTGACGATCTCGCCCGGGCCCTGAAGCTTCAGTCGCGCGGGCGTCGCACGTTCATCATTCATGCCCTCAACCCTGAGGGCGACCACGACATCGTCGGCAGGGTCAACATCAGCGACGTGGTGCGCGGCCGCTTCGAGTCTGCCGCCATGGGGTATGACTCCTATGACCCGTATGCCGGCCGCGGGCTGTTCGCTGACGGCTTGCGGCAGGTCCTGAACCTGATCTTCGCGCCTGACAGTGCCGGCGGCATGGGCCTGCACCGGGTTCAGGCAGCAGTCCAGCCGGGCAACGTCCGTTCGGCCGGGCTCTTGCGATCATTGGGTTTTCGGCGCGAGGGCTTCTCCCCACGCATGCTCTGGCTGCCGGATCCCAGCGGCAACGATGCCTGGTGCGACCACGACTCCTACGCCCTCCTGGCCGATGAGTGGCCGGGCCAGCCCTATCGGACGCCGCAGCGCCGAAAGGTCGTTGCTCTGGTCAACGGAGCGCCCGGCTGTGGCGCCGCCACCGCCCTGGCCCGTCAGCTTTCCGCGGAGCTGGCGATCCCGTTGTTCTCAACCGACGTCACCGGGGAGGGTGGGTCCGGCACCTTGTGGGCGCTTCTCGCGGACTCGCCGGTCGGCGGGGTGGTTGCGGGCTGCTTCGGCCAGGAGGATGCGCGGTCAGTGGTCGAAGGGCTGCGACGATGCGGAGTGGATCCGGCCACTGTCCCCGAGATCCGGTGCTTCCCCGCGGAGGCACAGGTTCCGTCCGGGGGACTGGGGCTGGGGCCGAAGATGGCGGTCGACGTGGGACCCGACCTGGGGCCCGGCGACGTCGTGAGAATCGCGCTGGACGTCGCCCAGGGCGCGCCACGCTGATCTGAGGGAGCAGCGCGCCCGGGGGTGGGTGGCCCTGAGGGATCGCTGGCACGGTGGATGGGCGCCGTTGAGAGCTCGCATCCCCTTTGTGTGGCCACGAATGACGCTGCTCCAGCATTCGAGACATAACGGAACGTTATTTGACCGATAACGCCGGGCTATAACAGACTCCTACTCGTCACATAAGAAATGGTCAGCCCCACGAGGCGCAGGCCAGCGCGGCGCAGGTCGCGCGGAATATCAGGAGCTGCCCCTCATGTCCCGACCCACTGCCCGACTTGCCATGGTGATCGGCGCCGCTGTCGCATCCCTGGGTATGTCGGCTTGTGGTGGTGACGCTCCAGCCGCCCCGGGCGTAGCGCCGGCGGAGGTGCGCCTGGGCTATCTCCCCAACCTCACCCATGCCACGGCGATCGTCGCCGACAAGGAGGGATTCTTCGCCAGGCACCTCGGTGCGACCAGGCTGGAGACCACGACGTTCAACGCCGGCCCTGCGGCCATGGAGGCGCTGAAGTCGGGCGCCATCGACGCCACGTTCGTCGGTCCAGGTCCAGCCACCAACGCCTACGTCAACTCGCAGGGGCAGCTTCTCACCGTCGTTGCGGGAGCGGCCACGGGTGGTACCTCGCTGGTCGTCGACCCGTCCATCAGGAGTGCGGCAGACCTCCGGGACAAGAAGGTCAGCACTCCCCAGCTCGGCAACACCCAGGACATCACCCTGCGCTACTGGCTCAAGCAGCAGGGGCTCGAGACCAACCTGCAGGGCGGTGGCGACGTGCACGTCGTTCCTCAGGAGAATGCGCAGATCGTCGATGCCTTCAGGCAGAAGCTGATCGCCGGCGCGTGGGTCCCCGAGCCGTACGCCACCCGGCTGGTTCAGGCCGGCGGAAAGGTCCTCGTGGACGAGCGGGACCTGTGGCCGGACAAGAAGTTCGCCATCACCGTGCTCGCGGTCCGAACCGACTTCCTGCGAGAACACCCGGCACAGGTCACCGCGCTTCTGGCGGGCGACCTGGACGCCAATGACCTCATTGCCGAGAACCCGGCCAGGGCCCAGCAGGATGTCGCGGACCTGATCGCCAAGATCTCGGGCAAGCCCCTGAAGCCTGCCGTGACGACGGCTGCCTGGAGACAGCTCGAGTTCAGCGTCGACCCCATCCGCTCCTCACTGCTCACCGGAGCCCAGCACGCCTATCAGGTCGGGGTGCTCAAAGAAGCGCCCAAGCTCGACGGGCTGGTGGATCTCCGCCTGCTCAACCAGCTGCTCAAGATACGAGGGAAGGCGGAGATCGCGCCATGACCATCTCAACAACCCGAACCACCTCAGCGCCCGCACCACTGCGCACCACGTTTCCGGGTGGGCGGCCCTGGGCGGTGGCTCTTGAAGGGGTGACCAAGCGATACGCCGGCGAGACCGGGTTGCTCGCCTTGGACGGCATCAGTCTGACCGCCCGGCCGGGGGAGTTCGTCACCCTGGTCGGGGCCTCCGGCTGTGGCAAGTCCACCCTTCTCAACCTCGTCAGCGGCCTCGACCAGCCGACCTCAGGATCGGTGGACGTCGACGGGCACGCCGCCTTCATGTTCCAGGACCACGCGCTGTTTCCCTGGCTGTCCGCCTTGGACAACGTGGCAACGCCATTGCGCCTCAAAGGAGTCGGCAAGAAGGACCGCGAGGCCCAGGCCCGCGAGTATCTCGCGGCCGTCCACCTGGCCGATTTCGCCGACCGTCGCCCGCACGAGCTCTCCGGGGGGATGAGACAGCGGGTCGCCATCGCTCGCACGCTCGCGACCGCGGCTCCTGTCTTGCTGATGGACGAGCCCTTCGGGTCGCTCGACGCGATGACGCGGGACCTGCTGCACGATGAGCTCGAGTCGATCTGGCGAGATCGCAACCTGACCGTCCTGTTCGTCACGCACAACGTCCGCGAGGCCGTCCGTCTCGGGGACCGGGTTGTCCTGCTGTCCAGCCGCCCCGGGCGCATCGTCGCCGAGTACGACGTGGCCATCGACCGTCCACGCCGGATCGAGGACCCGGCCGTGTCCGGGCTGGCCGGCGAGATCACCGCAGCCCTGCGCAGAGAGGTGGCCCGCCATGGCGCTGGACATCGCTGACCGCAATGTTGCCGATGATGGTGACACCGACCGCGAGACCTCGCGGGAGAGCCAGGTGCGAGGGCTCGACTCTCTCGATCTCGGTTCACCCGCCCCGCCGCTGGCCCACGCGCTCTGGCGGTCTGCCTGGCCCAAGTTCGCGGCGCTCTGCCTTGCTCTGGGCCTCTGGCAGCTCGTGGCGATCAGCGGCTGGCGGGAGAGCTATGTCCTGCCTGGCCCCGTGCCGGTGTTGGCCGAGCTCGGACACCAGCTGACGAAAGCTGAGCTCTGGCAAGCCGTCGGCGTGACGTTGACCCGAGGCGTCGTCGGGTTCGCCATCGCCTCGGTCCTGGGACTCGCTCTCGGCATTCTCGTTGCTCGGTCGCGGATCCTGCGAGCCGCCATCGGCTCCCTGATCACGGGGTTGCAGACCATGCCGTCGATTGCCTGGTTTCCCCTCGCGATCCTGCTGTTTCAGCTGTCCGAACAGGCAATCCTGTTCGTCATACTCATCGGGGCGGTGCCCTCGATCGCGAACGGTGTCATCGGCGGGGTCGACTATGTCCCCGTGCTTCTCGTCCGGGCCGGTCGCAACGTCGGCGCCAGCGGGTTGTCGCTGTATCGGCACGTGGTCCTGCCCGCGGCGCTGCCCGGTATCGTGACCGGCCTCAAACAGGGATGGGCGTTCGCCTGGCGCTCACTGCTTGCCGGTGAGCTCATGGTCGCCATCGCCTACCGTCCCAGCCTCGGCCAGTTCCTGAACCAGAGCCGGGACCTGGGCGACACGTCCTACATGATCTCGCTGATGATCGTGATCCTGGTGATCGGCATCGCGGTCGACGCGGTCTTCGGCAGGGTTGAGCGCGGCATCCGCCGACGTCGGGGCGTCGTCGTCAACGGCTGACCACCCGGGCGCGGAACGCAGGCGAGCCACCATCGACCCATGGGCATCTCTGCCAGTACCGGCTCTGCCATCCGGGCCCTGCTCATGCTGGCCCAGAACCGGCACAGGACCGCAGAGGCGCAATCGGTGGGCCTGCCTGGTTCGGCAGACACGCTCGCCCGTCGCGCGACACTGCCGGGTAACGAGCTGGCGACCTGGCGCGGACCCGCACGGTCGGGCGGGCTCATCGCGGCATCGGTCGCTCAGGTGGCCGGTCGGCTGTTGTAGCGCCCGACGGCTTCCTGGCCGGAGAGCTCAAGGATGGCTGCCATGATCGCGTCCGTCGCCTCACGACGAGCCGGACCCGGTTTGGCGTCCTGCAGATAGGTGAAGTCCATCGGCTTTCCGAAGCGGACCGTGATCTTGCGGATCCGGGGGACCCGTGCGCCTACCGGCTGGATGTCCTGTGTGCCCGCGATGCCCACCGGCACGACCGGGCACCCGGCGGTCAGCGCCAGCCAGGCCACCCCGGTGCGACCGCGGTACAGACGACCGTCCCGTGATCGTGTTCCCTCGGGGTAGATGCCGAAGGCAAGGCCGTCGTTGAGGATCTCCAGTGCCGCATCCAGCGCTTCCTGTGCCGCGCCCGCGGTCCCACGCTGGACGGGCACGGCGCCCACGGCCGTGAACATGGCGCGTTTCAGGTTCCCGCGCAGGCCGTGGCCGGTGAAGTACTCGGACTTGGCAAGAAACACCACCCGCCGCGGGGTCACCAGGGGGATGACGATGCTGTCCACGAACGAGAGGTGATTGCTGGCCAGCAGAAGTGGCCCGGTCCGCGGGATGTTCTCCGTGCCCTCAATAGCGGGGCGATAGATCAGCCGGGCAACCGGACCCATCACTTTTCTCGTCAGCGTGTAGAGCATGGCTCCCAAGTCGTCTTCAGATGTGGCTACCGCACGGCAATGGCCGACGCCCTTGATTTTACGGGCTTCGGGAAGGACAATTTCCCGCTGTCGCCGACGGTGATCCCGTGGGCGTGATCACGTGGGTTCGAAGGATGGCGCGTCATCTGGCAGACTGATGCACGTACTCGTCTGTCTGAGGCCCCTCTCTCCGCTTTCGGACGTGTCCATCCGAGCGTCACGAGCCGTATCCCCACGCGGATGCCGTGCCGACTCAACCCAGACAAGAAACAGGAGTCACCACCAACGTGGCCGTCAAGATTCGTTTGAAGCGCATGGGCAAGATCCATGCACCGTTCTACCGCGTCGTCATCATGAACTCGCGCACCAAGCGCGATGGCCGGGCGATCGAGGAGATCGGCAAGTACCACCCGACCCACGAGCCCTCGATCATCGAGATCAACTCCGAGCGCGTGCAGTACTGGCTCGGGGTTGGCGCGCAGCCGACCGAGCAGGTCGCGGCGCTCCTGAAGATCACGGGTGACTGGCAGAAGTTCAAGGGCCTTCCGGGCACCGAGGGCACCCTGCGCTTCGCGGAGCCCAAGCCCGACAAGACCGCGCTGTACGAGGCGGCGACCAAGTCCGCCATGTCGGAGCCCAAGGCCGGCGCCACCACCAAGAAGAAGAAGGCCGAGCCGAAGGCCGAGAAGGC
>JBDTWH010000034.1:0-50371 GCA_040006795.1 Actinomycetota bacterium
AACGTGGAGCACGCGCAGCGCAGCGAGCATGAACGACGTTGACACCGACGAGCACTGGCAGACCATTGGCCGGGCAGGAACCGTTCCCGGCGGGTCGTGGCGGTCCCTTGGCTCTGGGTCGTTGCTGGTCACAGCTTCCGTCCACCCCTTGCCCGGTCAGTCGTCCATGACGGCCAGGGACCAGCACCAGCCGGCCAGCTCGCGGGCGATCGCGACGTTAGCGATCACGGGGTCCTTCTTGCGGTCATTGAAGTGCAGCCACCGCTGATGCAGCCGCCGGTTGCCGGCATGTCCGCGGGCCCGGGCGGCCGCCGATGCCAGCTCCCACCGCGCCCTCATCGTCACCCCTGGGGTGCGGTAAGGCTTCAGGTGCTGCCAGGCGGCCTCGACCAGGAGCCGGCGGGCGTGGGTGTTGCCGGTCTTGGTGATCGACCCTTGGGAACGGGACTGCCCCGAGGAGGACTCGGTGGGCACCAGGCCCAGGTGGGCCCCGATGGTGGAGCCGGTCAGGCGTTCCCAGTCCCCGACTTCGACAGCCAGCCCGAATCCGGTCAGCGTTGCGACCCCGCGCAGACACCCCAGCCTGTGTACCACCGGGGTGAACTCGCTGTCGGCGGCCATCGCCTCGATCGCCGCATCGAGGCGGTCCCGGCGGGCCTGCGCCGCCAACACGGCCTCATGGTCGGCGTCGAAGGCCAACTGTAGGCCCGGGGTATCGAAGTGCTGCTGGCGAAGCCACCTCAAGTGGGTACCGGTCCACGCCGTGCCGCCGTAGTACACGATTCCCTGCCGCAGCAACAGCTTCGAGACGCGGTGCCGGGCCCGCATCAGATCACCGCGGACGTCCTCGCGGGCGCGGACCAGGTCACGGGCCGCTTCCCGCTGCACCGTCGGCACGGTTACCGGCACGATCTCGTCCAGGCGCAGGAGCCGGGCTAAGAGCATCGCGTCGCGGGCATCCGTCTTGACCCTGTCGCCAGGCGGACGCTGGATCTTCGACGGGGCCGCAACCTCACACCTGATCGCCGCCGTGTCCAACGCCCGGGCCAAGCCGAAGCCGGTCGGGCCCGCCTCGTAGACCACCGCAACCGGGCCGGGCAACAATCGCACCCACCCGATCACGTCGTCATTGGCGGGCGTCAACCGGTTCTTGAACACCTCACCGGTGTCGCCGTCGATCGCCGCCGCGACCACAGATCGTGCGTGCACATCCAGACCAACACTCGTACGCTCGGTAAACACCGGGGCCTCCCACACCTGTCGGATAGGCCGAGCAAGGGACTTTGCTCGGTAACCCACGAGAATGTGTGAGCGAGGCCCCGGCCCGCAACCAGTCAGCGACCGGTCACTCCATACCGTCTAGCCCTATCTGGAGCCGGAATGACGCTCACTGGACCGGGTTCTACAGGATTCGTCGCACTCGCGCAACGCGCTGTCATCAACTAATGCGGTCATGTTGTGTGTGAATCCCGATGGGCGTGCACTGAGCGCGCAGACCGGTCACAAATCTCTTCTGGAGGTCAAGAGCTGCCGACGATCTTGTGCGATGTCGTGCCGGGAGCGGGACTCGAACCCGCACGCCCTTTCGAGCAAAGCATTTTGAGTGCTCCGTGTCTGCCATTCCACCACCCCGGCGAGGTTGCGGCGATCAGCATACCGGGATGAAGGTCGCGACAAGAACCGGACACGTCCGGGACAGCAACCGGTCAGACAAGATCCTCGTAGACCGGTGCCACCTTATTCTTGGCATCCCCAACATGGTGCACGCGCAGGCCGTTGGTCGAACCCGGTACGCCGGGAGGCGAGCCGGCGACGATGACCACGGTGTCGCCCTCGACACACCTGCCATTCCCCAGCAGCGCCTCATCGACCTGCTGGGCCATCTGGTCAGTGTGTCGGACCGCCGGAACCAGGAAAGGCTTGATGCCCCAGGTGAGGGTCAGCTGCCCGAGAGTGGACTCAAGCGGGGTGAACGCCAACATCGGGATCTTGGAGCGGATCCGGGAGAGCCGCCGGGCTGAGTCCCCCAGCTGGGTAAATGTCACCAGGTACTTGGCCCCGAGGAGCCCTCCGATCTCTGCCCCCGCGGCCGTCACCGCACCGCCGACGGTGTGGGGCCGGGTGCCAAGCTTTGGAACACGCTCGAGCCCATGCTCCTCGGTGCTCTCGATGATCCGGGCCATGGCCTTTACGGCTTCGGTCGGCCACTTGCCGACGCTCGTCTCACCGGAAAGCATGATGGCGTCCGCACCATCTAGAACGGCGTTGGCGCAGTCACTGACCTCGGCGCGGGTCGGTCGGGGGTTCTCGATCATCGACTCGAGCACCTGCGTGGCCACGATCACGGGCTTTGCGTTGCGTCGGGCCATCTCGATGGCCAGCTTCTGAACCAGCGGAACCTCCTCGAACGGCAGCTCGACGCCAAGGTCACCACGCGCCACCATCACGGCGTCGAAGGCGGTGATGATCTCCCTGAGGTTCTTGACGGCTTGTGGCTTCTCGATCTTGGCGATGACGGGCAGGCGAACACCCTCCTCATCCATGATCTCGTGAACCCTCTCGATGTCTGCGGCATCACGCACGAAGGACAGCGCCACCATGTCCGCGGGCAGTCGAAGCGCCCAGCGCAGGTCCGCCTCGTCCTTCTCTGACAGAGCCGGCACGCTGACCGCGACACCCGGCAGGTTGATCCCCTTGTGGTCGGACACGACCCCGCCGATGACCACCTCGCAGCAGACGTCGGTGGCCGTGACCTCAAGAGCCGTGAGGCTGACCTTGCCATCGTCGATCAGCAGCTTGTCGCCGGGTGCCACATCGCCGGGAAGGCCCTTGTAGGTCGTCGACACGCGTTCCTGGTCACCGGGGATGTCATCGACCGTGATGGTGAATCGTTCACCCTCGACCAAAGACACCGAGCTGTCGGTGAACCGGCCCGTGCGAATCTTGGGTCCCTGCAGGTCCACGAGCACGCCCACAGCTCTTCCCGACTCACGACTGGCCCTGCGCACCTCGGCGTAGGCCACCTCATGCTCCTCATAGGTGCCATGAGAGCGGTTGAACCTCGCGACGTCCATGCCCGCGTCGACCAGGGCCCGTATCCCCCCGGGGACAGCCGTAGCAGGGCCAAGGGTGCAAACAATCTTCGCGCGACGCATGAGGACAATTCTATGAGCGAGTTGAGTGCCTTCGTGAATCGGGTCCTAGCTCCGGCTCAGAGGCTGAGCGGCCGGTCCGTGGGGTTCAAAGGGCGTGGAAGCGCGGAGAACCCGCCCATCAGATAGGCGTCCACCCCGGCAGCGGCAGAGCGGCCCTCGGCGATGGCCCACACAATCAGCGACTGGCCTCGACCGGCATCGCCTGCGGCGAACACACCAGGCACTGATGTCATGAAAGCACTGTCCCGCTTGATGTTTGAGCGCTCATCCAGTTCGACGCCAAGCTGCTCGACCACACCATGGCTCTGCGGTCCCAGGAAACCCATGGCGAGCAGGACGAGCTGGGCCGGGATCTCTCGGGCTGTGCCCTCAACCTCGGTGAAGCCCGGTCCTCCACCGGCATTCTGCACGACCTCGACCAGGCGCAGACCCCGGACTCTGCCGAGCTCGTCGCCCAGGATCTCCTTGGTGCTCACCGCGTAGACACGCTCACCGCCCTCTTCGTGCGCGGCCGCCACGCGGAAGAGCGTGGGATACATCGGCCAGGGCTGAGCTGCGGGGCGATCCTCACCAGGGTGAGGCATGATCTCCAGCGATGTCACCGACCGGGCGCCCTGGCGGTGTGCGGTGCCGATGCAGTCGGCCCCCGTGTCACCACCCCCGATCACGATGACATCTTTTCCTGTGGCGACAACCTGGTTCTCGACCTTTTCGCCCAGCGCCACGCGATTGGCCGGCGGCAGGAACTCCATGGCCTGCATGACCCCGTCCAGCTCACGCCCGGGGACCGGCAGATCCCGCGGAACCGTGGCACCAACAGCCAGCACCACAGCGTCATACCGGTAGCGGAGCGCCATGCCGGTCAGGTCCCCGCCGACGTCGACGCCGTTGCGGAACCTCGTGCCCTCAGCCGCCATCTGATCAAGTCGGCGGTCCAGGACGGATTTCTGCATCTTGAACTCCGGGATGCCATAACGCAACAGGCCACCCGGCTTGTCGGCTCGTTCATAGACGGCGACCGTGTGCCCCGCCCGGGTGAGCTGCTGGGCTACCGCCAGACCGGCGGGCCCGGACCCGACAACGGCAACCGTCTTGCCAGAAAGCCGATCCGGGACCCTGGGGGTGACTGACCCGGCTTCGAAGGCCCGCTCGATCGTCGTGAGCTCGACCTGCTTGATGGTCACGGCGGGCTGGTTGATCCCCAGCACACAGGCCGTCTCACAGGGCGCGGGGCACAGACGACCGGTGAACTCGGGGAAGTTGTTCGTCGCGTGGAGCTGTTCGATCGCCTCGCTCCAGTCGCCCTTCCAGGCGAGGTCGTTCCACTCGGGAATCCTGTTTCCCAGAGGACAGCCGTGGTGGCAGAACGGAATACCGCAGTCCATGCAGCGTCCCGCCTGCCTCTGCAGCTGGGCGACGTCCTGCTGTTCATAGACCTCGTGCCAGTCCATCAACCGGACCGGCACCGGACGACGCCTGGGCAGCTCGCGCTCACGGGTGGACAGGAAGCCCCGAGGGTCAGCCACGAGCCGCCTCCATGATTCGCTCCCACACGTCAGAACCGTTGAGGTCAAGCCCCTCGGACTCGGCTGTTGTCCGAACGTCGAGGACACGCTGGTAGTCACGTGGCAGGACCAGCGTGAACTGGTGCTTCGTGTTGTCCCAGTCGGCCAGCAGGCGGCCGGCAACAGCGGATTCGGTCCATCGGCGATGTCTGATCAGAAGCTCCTGGACGATCTCCTCATCGCGCTCTCGCAGGGGCAAGAGATCAACGAGCTCTTGGTTGACCCGGCCCCCGCGCAGGTTCAGGACATAGGCCACTCCACCGGACATGCCCGCAGCGAAGTTCCGGCCGGTCGGCCCGAGCACAAGCACCGTGCCACCGGTCATGTACTCGCAACCGTGGTCACCGAGCCCTTCCACAACCGCCGTGGCCCCGGAGTTGCGAACACAGAACCGCTCACCCACCTGGCCGCGGAGGAAGACCTCGCCACTGGTAGCCCCGTAGGCGATCACGTTGCCGGCGATGACGTTGTGCTCCGCAGGCAACGAAGCCGCACGATCCGGCCGGACGACGATCCGGCCGCCCGAAAGCCCCTTGCCCACGTAGTCGTTGGCGTCGCCAAACAGCGACAAGGTGATGCCGGCAGGAAGGAATGCGCCCAGGGACTGCCCGGCCGATCCTGTCAGCGAGACCTGGATCGTGTCGTCGGGCAGACCGGAAGGGTAGGCCTTCGTCACCTCGTGACCGAGCATGGTGCCGATCGTGCGGTTGACGTTGCGGACGGGCAGGTCGATGCGCACCGGAGTCTTGTCACGCAGGGCCTCCTGACTCAGCTCGATCAGCGTGTGGTCGAGGGCCTTCGCCAGCCCGTGGTCCTGGCCGACGGTGTTACGCCGGGCGGCACCCGCGGGAGGGGCGACATCAGCCAGGATCGGCGTGAGGTCCAGACCGCTGGCCTTCCAGTGCTCGACCGCGGCCGATGTGTCGAGCAGCGATACCTCGCCGACGGCTTCCGCCAGGGACCTGAACCCCAGGGCGGCCAGGTTCTCACGAACCTCCTGGGCGATGTACTCAAAAAACGTCTCGACGAACTCAGGTTTGCCCGAGAACCGTGCACGCAGCTCTGGGTTCTGGGTCGCGATTCCCACCGGGCAGGTGTCGAGGTGACACACACGCATCATCACGCAGCCGCTGACCACCAGCGGAGCCGTGGCGAAGCCGAACTCCTCGGCACCGAGCAGCGCCGCGATCATCACGTCCCGCCCGGTCTTCAGCTGGCCGTCGACCTGAACCACGATCCGCTCACGCAGGCCGTTGAGCACCAACGTCTGCTGCGTCTCCGCAAGTCCAAGCTCCCACGGCGCACCCGCATGCTTGAGGGAGGTGAGCGGCGCGGCACCGGTGCCACCATCATGGCCCGAGATGAGCACGACGTCGGCATGCGCCTTGCTGACGCCTGCGGCGACGGTACCCACCCCGACCTCGGCCACGAGCTTGACGTGCACCCGAGCCGACGGGTTGGCGTTCTTGAGGTCGTGAATCAGCTGCGCCAGGTCCTCGATGGAGTAGATGTCGTGGTGCGGTGGCGGCGAGATCAGCCCGACCCCCGGGGTGGAGTGCCGGGTGCGGGCAACCCATGGATAGACCTTGTGCCCGGGCAGCTGGCCGCCCTCCCCCGGCTTGGCACCCTGAGCCATCTTGATCTGGATGTCGTCGGCCTGGGTGAGATAGAGCGAGGTAACCCCGAAGCGGCCAGAGGCGACCTGCTTGATCGCCGAGCGACGCACCGGGTCCAGCAGACGATCCTCGTCCTCCCCGCCTTCGCCCGTGTTCGAGCGGCCACCCAGACGGTTCATCGCGACGGCGATCGTCTCGTGGGCCTCCTGGCTGATGGAGCCGTAGCTCATCGCCCCGGTGCTGAAGCGGGCCACGATCGCACTGACCGGCTCCACCTCGTCGATGGGCACCGGCATGCGGGTGGCACTGAACCTGAACATCCCACGCAAGGTCATCAGCCGTTCGGACTGCTCGTCCACCTTCGAGGTGTACTTCTTGAAGATGTCGTAACGCCGGGTACGGGTGGAGTGCTGGAGACGAAAGATGGTTTCCGGGTCGAAAAGGTGGGGCTCGCCTTCGCGTCGCCACTGGTACTCCCCGCCCACCTGCAGCTTGCGGTGCGGAAGCCGCACGCTGTCCAGCGGGTATGCCGTGGCGTGACGTGCCGCCACCTCCTCGGCGATGACCTCGAGGCCGATGCCACCGAGCTGAGAGGTGGTGCCGGTGAAGTAGGAGTCGATCAGCCCCTGGCTGAGCCCAATGGCCTCGAACGCCTGGGCGCCACGATAGGAGGCCACGGTGGAGATGCCCATCTTGGACATGACCTTCAGCACGCCCTTGCCGAGCGCCTTGATGAGGTTCTTGACAGCCTTCTCTGCGCTCTCTGCCTGCAGGGCACCCGAGCGAACCAGGTCCTCCACGGTCTCCATCGCAAGATACGGGTTGACGGCCGCTGCGCCGAAGCCGATGAGAAGGGCGACGTGGTGGACCTCGCGAACGTCCCCGGCCTCCACGATCAACCCGACCAGGGTGCGGGTCTTCTCCCTGATCAGGTGGTGGTGCACGGCCGAGGTGAGCAACAGCGACGGAATCGGTGCCTGGGCGCGGCTCGAGTCACGGTCGGACAGGACCACGAAACGCGCACCCTGCGCGATCGCGAGCGACACCTCGCGAAGAATCTCGTCGAGGCGCGTCTTCATCGCAGGGGCGCCGCCGGACACCTTGTACAGACCCCTGACCAGGTACGTTGCGTAACCGGGCAGATCGCCGTCCGCGTTGATGTGGACGATCTTGGCGAGCTCGTCATTGTCGAGCACCGGGAAGGGCAGGACGAGCTGACGGGCGTGTGCCGGCCCGATTGAGAGCGCGTTTCCCTCCGGACCCATCACCGTGCCCAGGGAGGTGACGAGCTCTTCGCGGATGGCATCCAGCGGCGGGTTGGTCACCTGCGCGAACAGCTGGGTGAAATAGTCGAAAAGAAGCCGGGGCCGCTCGGACAGCACGGCGATGGGGCTGTCGGTGCCCATCGAACCCAGTGCCTCACCACCGGTTCTCGCCATCGGAGACAGCAGGATTCGCAGCTCTTCCTTGGTGTAGCCGAACGTCTGCTGACGGCGGGCTACCGACGCCGCTGTGTACACGATGTGTTCACGCCCCGGCAGCGCGCTCAGGTTGATCAGCCCGGCGTGCAACCAGTCCTCGTAGGGGTTCTCAGCGGCAAGAGACGACTTGACCTCGTCATCACTGACGATGCGGCCGTGCTCGGTGTCGACCAGGAACATCCTGCCCGGCTGCAGACGGCCCTTACGGACCACCCGGCCAGGATCGAGGTCCAGGACGCCGGTCTCCGAGGCCAGGACAACCAGTCCGTCGTCGGTAACCCAGTAACGCCCCGGACGCAGGCCGTTACGGTCCAGAACGGCCCCGATGACAGTGCCGTCGGTAAAGGTGACACAGGCGGGCCCGTCCCAGGGCTCCATGAAGGTGGAGTGGAACTCGTAGAACGCCTTGCGTGCCGGGTCCATCTCCTCGTGGTTCTCCCACGCCTCGGGGATCATCATCAGGACCGAGTGCGGCAACGACCGACCACCCAGGTGGAGCAGCTCCAGAACCTCGTCGAAGGTCGCCGAGTCCGAGGCCCCATCGGTGCAGATCGGAAAGAGACGCTCGAGGTCGCCGCGGATCACGTCGCTGGCGAGCTGGCTCTCGCGGGCCTTCATCCAGTTGCGGTTGCCCTTGAGGGTGTTGATCTCGCCGTTGTGGGCGATCAGCCGGTAGGGGTGTGCCAGGGGCCAGGACGGGAACGTGTTGGTCGAGAACCGCGAGTGGACCAGCGCCAGCTCGGTGGCGAACCTCTGGTCGGACAGATCCGGGAAGAAGAGCTCCAGCTGGTCGGTGGTGAGCATGCCCTTGTAGACCATGGTTCGTGACGACAGCGACGGGAAGTAGACGGTGGCTTCGTGCTCGGCCCGTTTGCGCAGGCAGAACACCATCCGTTCAAGGCCAAGACCCACCACCCGGCCCGCCGAGGCCGTGACGAACAGCTGGCGGAAGAAGGGCATGCACGCCCTGGCTGAAGCACCGACGATCTCGGCCTCGATCGGCACGTCGCGCCACCCGAGGACCTTGAGCCCCTCTTCCTTGGCCAGGAGCAGGATCGTGGACACGGCCTCGGCGCGCTCGTCCTCGTCGGCAGGCAGGAAGGCGATACCCGCTGCGTAGGCGCCCTTCGGCGGGAGCTCGAAGTCAACGACCTCACGCAGAAAGGCATCCGGGATCTGGGTGAGAATACCGGCCCCGTCGCCGACCTGAGGGTCTGCCCCGGTGGCCCCCCGATGCTCGAGGTTGCGCAGTGCCGTCAGCCCGTGATCGATGATGTCGTGCCCGGCGCTTCCGCGCATGGTGGCAACGAGCGCGACACCGCAGGCGTCGTGCTCGAACTCGGAGTTGTACAAACCCTGATTCTTCGGCTGAGCCGAGAACAGCGAATTAGCCACGTTCAGACACCGTCCTTGACGTCTCGAGAAGCACCTCGGCGAACCTGCTTGGACGGCATTGGCCAGCGAGGAGATCTCAGAATACCGGAAAGCCCCAGATCCTTACACGCAGATCCCCCTAGTCCGAATGCTGAGATGGCTGAGGCGTGTCGCCGAGTGGCTCGCCCGATCCAGGTTCGTCCGGCGCCAGTCCGTCCGGCGCCGGGTCGTCTGGTGCAGGCCCGACCGCGGCCGGGTCTGCCGGCCTCGTACCGTCCCTGCCATCGCCGCGTGCCCTGACCCCGAAGCGCCAGAAAGCGAACGCAGAACCGGCGAACACGATCAACGATGTCCAGATGTTGACGCGAAGCCCGAGGATGATGTTGGCGTGATCATCGCGCAACATCTCGATGAGCAGGCGGCCGAACGTGTAGAGCATGCCGTAGAGCGCAAAGATCTGACCCCTTGCGAGGCTGAAACGGCGGTCGACCAGCACGAGCGCCAGAGCCGCGAGCAGGCACCACAGCGACTCGTAGAGAAACGTCGGGTGGAAGACGCCTTCGATGGTGGTCGAGGTCCCCGGGCAGGTGACCGCTGCCCCGGCGCCCTGGTCCCAGCAGTGGATCTGTAGCCCCCAGGGCAGGTCCGTCCTTCCGCCATGCAGCTCGTTGTTGAAGTAGTTGCCCCACCGGCCGATCGCCTGGGCGAGAACAATGCCAGGGGCAGCCGCGTCGGCGTAGTCGAGCAGGCGGACTCCATGACGGCGACAACCGATCCAGGCGCCCACTATGCCCAGGGCCACGGCGCCCCAGATGCCGAGACCGCCTTCCCAGATCTTGAACGCGTTCCACGGGTTCTTGCCTGCGACGAAGTAGAGCTCCGGGTCGGTGATCACGTGGTAGAGCCGTCCGCCGATGATCCCGAACGGGACGGCCCACACTGCAACATCCAGTGCCTGCCCAGGCTTTCCTCCCCTTTCGTTGAGGCGTCGCTGGGTTATCCAGACCGCCACCACGATGCCGGTGAGGATGAACATCGCGTAGGCGCGGATGGGAAACGGTCCGACGAACCAGACCGACTGCTCGGGACTAGGGATGGATGCGATCAACTCTTGGCGGCCTTGATCGTCGCGACCAGGGCGTCAGGAGTCGTCAGGGTCTTGGTGATGTCCTTGCCGTTCAGGAACACGGTGGGCGTTCCCGTCACGCCGGCCCTTCCTGAGGCATCCGCCACATCGGTGACGTACTGGTCGTGTTGACCCGACGTAGTGCACTGCTGCCAGGTCGTCAGCGCGGGTCCGGTGATCCCGGCGGTCTTGGCGAACTCCGTGAGCTGGGCGTCGGTGTAGCCATCACCCTCCTTGGCCGGCTGCGCCGCGAACACCGCGGAGTGGTACTCCCCGAACTTGCCCGCGTCCGCAGCACAGGCTGCCGCGTTCGTCGCTCGCTTCGAGGAGTCGTTGCCGAGGTTGGTGTCCAGGAAGGTCATCATGTGCACGACGTACTTGACCTGCGCCGCCTTGGCCATCTCCGTGAGGGTGGAGCCGAACGACTCCTCGAACTGACCGCAGATCGGGCACTGGAAGTCCGCGTAGACATCCACGGTGGGCACCTTGGCGTCGGCCGCCGCGGGGTCGACCAGGATGCCGCCGCCAGTGCCCCCCACCACACCCGATGGAACGGACTGCGCCGTGTTGGACCCCGATTTGCTGTTGTTGCCGATCACGATGGCAACCACCACGGCAAGGACCACCACAATGGCGAGGACCGCACCGATGAGAACCACGTTGGGGCCGCTCTTCGGCGTGGCTTTGGCGATCTTCTTGGAGGCGTCTGGACGCATCTGGGTGGTTCTCCTTATCCGAACAAACGGTGGTCGAGGCTGAATGGAGTGCGAGGACGAACGACGAGCCAGGCGGCACAGGCGGCGATTCCCACATCGCGCGATATCTCCAACGGGTACTGCGTCTGAGAGGCCGCAATGGTTCCCCCTCCGCCGAAGCAGCCGCAGTCAATGGAGTACCCGTGGGACCACGCCCAGCTGATACCGATAATGAAAGCCAGCATCATGAGGCCACCCAGCGCCGCGGACAGCCTCGTGAAAAGGCCCGTCACCAACAGCAGGCCGACCAGGATCTCGACCACAGGCAATGCATAGCCCACGTAACCCGCGACGTCGTAGCTGAGGAGCTTGTAGGCGCGCACAGCCAGCGCCGATGCTGCCGGGTTGGTCACCTTGGACGCCCCTGCCCAGATGAGGACAACCCCCAGGATCAGGCGCGCCACCAGACCGATGACATCGGGCAGACGACCGGTCGCCCGTCGACTCCTCAGGCCCATGGCTCAGCGCCCCCTTCTCACGCCGGCAGCCAAATCGGCTGAGAGCTCGCGGATCGATATCAGGCCCTCGGCTGGCGACCCCGTGTCGTTGAGGCAGCGCACCAGGGCCGAGCCGACGATCACGCCGTCAGCGAAGGCCGCAACCTGCGCGGCCTGGTCACCGGTGGAGACCCCGAGCCCGACGCAGACCGGCAGGTCGGTCATCAGGCGGGTCCGGGCGACCAGCACCTGGGCCGCGTCGCCGACCGACGCACGCGCTCCGGTGACCCCCATGCTGGACGCCGCATAGACGAAGCCCGTGCAGGCCAGGGCGGTGCTCCGGAGACGCTGCGGGGTCGAGCTCGGCGCGACAAGGAAGATGTGGTCGAGGTCGTTACGCTCTGCAGCCGCCATCCATTCAGCTCCCTCGTCGGGAATCAGGTCCGGCGTGATCAGTCCTGCTCCGCCGGCCTTGGCCAGGTCCTCGGCAAACCGGTCGACGCCATACCTCAGCACGGGGTTCCAGTAGGTCATGACCAGTGCAGGGGCGCCGGCCTCGGCAACGGCACGAACCGCAGTGAAGACGTCCTTGAGCCGCGCACCGTTCTGGAGCGCGACATCGGCGGCATGGGCAATGACCGGGCCGTCCATCAGTGGATCCGTGTAGGGCACGCCAATCTCGACGATGTCCACGCCGGCCTCAACCATGGCGACCATGGCATCCATCGACCCCGGCACATCAGGGAACCCCACGGGCAGGTAGCCCACCAGAGCGGCCCGTCCCTGCGTCCTGGTCTTGGCCAGGACCTCTGCGACCCCGCTCACGGCTGGTCCAGCTCCTCAGACATTGCCACTGGCTTCAGTCCCTCAGAGCTCAGTCCCCCGTCGCCGAGCAGCCCGAACCAGCGGGCAGCCGTGTCGACATCTTTGTCACCGCGACCCGACAGGTTGACCAGGATCACGCCCTCCGGGCCGAGCTCACGCCCGATCTCGAGGGCGCCTGCAAGAGCGTGGGCACTCTCGATGGCGGGGATGATGCCCTCGGTGCGGCAGAGCAGCGAGAAAGCGTCCATCGCCTCACTGTCCGTGACGGGGCGGTACTCGGCCCGGCCGGACTCGCGAAGGAACGCATGCTCGGGTCCGACGCTGGGGTAGTCCAGCCCCGCCGAGACCGAGTAGGACTCCAAGGTCTGCCCGTCCTCGTCCTGGAGAACGTAGGTGAACGCGCCGTGCAGCACGCCGGGCAGCCCGGTGCTGAACCGGGCCGCGTGCTGGTCAGTGTCGACCCCCCGACCACCGGCCTCGAGCCCGATCAGGCGGACGGACTGGTCATCGATGAAACGGTGGAAGATGCCCATCGCGTTGGAGCCGCCTCCGACACAGGCGCACACGGCGTCGGGCAGGCGGCCGACAAGGTCGAGGACCTGGGCCCGGGCCTCGACACCGATGACCCGCTGGAAGTCTCGCACCATCTCGGGGAACGGGTGCGGGCCGGTGACCGTGCCGATCACGTAGTGGGTGGTCTCGACGTTGGTGACCCAGTCGCGCATCGCCTCGTTGATGGCGTCCTTGAGCGTCGCGCTGCCGTGGTCCACCGGGATGACCTCGGCGCCCAGCAGCTGCATCCGGGCTACGTTCAGGGCCTGGCGCTTCGTGTCCTTCGTGCCCATGTAGACCACGCACTCAAGGCCCATCAGGGCGGCGACCGTTGCACTGGCAACTCCGTGCTGACCTGCACCGGTCTCGGCGATGATGCGCGTCTTGCCCATTCGCCTGGCCAGCAGCGCCTGACCGAGCGCGTTGTTGATCTTGTGCGCGCCCGTGTGGTTGAGATCCTCGCGCTTGAGCAGGATGCGGGCGCCACCAGCGTGCTCAGCGAACTTCGGAGCCTCGGTGATGATGCTCGGGCGGCCGGTGTACGTTCGGTGCAGCCGCTCCAGCTCGCCCTGGAACGCGGGGTCCACCCTCGCCTTGAGCCGGGCCTCGTCGAGCTGCTCAAGGGCCGCCATGAGGGCCTCGGGCACATAGCGACCGCCAAAAGCGCCGAAGCGCCCGGTCCCGGTGCCCGCCTGGGTCGGACTGGGCTGGTCGTTCATCAGGCTCCCTGCTGGCGCAACGCTGGATGGGCACCCGCGGCGACGAGGTCCGCGACGGCTTCACGGGGATGGCCGCCGACAACCAGGCTCTCGCCCACCAGGACGGCTGATGCCCCGGCCTGAGCGTATTCGAGCACGTCACCTGGTCCGCGCACCCCGGACTCCGCCACGGTGACCACACCGTGGGGCACCAGGGGGGCCAGCCGCCCAAAGGTGCCGCGGTCGACCTCCAGCGTCTTGAGGTTCCGGGCGTTGATCCCGATGACGCGGGCGCCGGCATCGACCGCGCGCCCGACCTCGGCCTCGTCATGAACCTCAACCAGCGACGTCATCCCGAGGGACTCGGCACGATCACGCAAGCTGATCAGGGTGGGTTGGTCAAGGGCCGCGACGATCAGCAGGACCACGTCGGCGCCGAAGGCGCGCGCTTCCCAGAGCTGGTAGGAGGAGACGATGAAGTCCTTGCGCAGCACGGGGATGTCCACAGCCGCGCGCACCGCTGCCAGGTCCTGCAGGCTGCCTCCGAAGCGACGCTGCTCCGTGAGGACGCTGATGACGCTTGCCCCGCCCGCGGCATAGTCGGCGGCCAGGCCGGCCGGGTCGGCGATCATGGCCAGGACACCCCTGCTCGGGCTCGAGCGCTTGACTTCGGCGATCACCTTGACGCCGTCCCCGTCACGAAGGGCGGCAAGTGCGTCGTAAGGCGGGGGAACCCGTTGAGCGCGAGACTTCAGCTCATCCAGCGGGGTAAGCGCTGCCCGAATCGCAAGGTCCTCGCGAACGCCGTCGATGATCTCGTCGAGGACTGTGGGCACGTCCTAAGGCTATCGGCGTAGGGAGGAATCCGCCGAACCGGCCCCTGGCGCGATCAGGGAGCCTCTATCCCGGTGGGTGACTTCTCCGGCCTGGTCTGCCCGAAACCGGCCATAGCCAGGATCTTGCCTGCAGCCAGGCCCACCACGACAAGAGCCATGCCGACGATGGCAATGGGCCAGCTGACGAGCACGACCGCAAGGGAGATCAGGAACGCGGCCAGTAACAAGATCGCGACGGTTGTCCAGGCTGCCAGGCTCTGGCCGTCCTTGTGCTCTGCCATGAATGGTCTCCTCACTTGTCTGCTGCGGCGCCGGGTGATCTTTGAGCCTTGTGCGCATCCGGTGCTCTGCACCCTGAGGTCATCCTGCCAGCGCCGGCAGATGACAGGAACCCCCCGAATGGCTGCTGCCGGGGCTCAGCCCCGGGCGGTGGGATCCTCGCCACGCGACAGCCGGTCCCATGCCGATGCGCTTCCAGCCTCCGGCACGCCGGCTTCATACCTGCTGGAGAGTCCCCGCCAGTGTCGGCCGCCGACCAGAGCACTCAGGCCGCCGAACCCCATGACGAGCATCGCGGCCAGCGCGGCCCACGCCCAGCCGCCGATGTGTCCGTGGGCGGTGACATTCCCGTTTCGACCCGTGCCTGCGGCTGCCAGCCTGCCCAGCGCGCCACCGGGATCGACCAGCACCGAGATCACCGCTGTCGCGCCCAGCACGGCGGCGAGCAGCATGGAACACGCCGCGACGACGCGCGCCACTGTGCCGGTCGTGGCTGCAGCCACCGCGGCAGCCATCCCCACCAGAGCAGCTGCCAAGGCGCCGGGTGCGACGTCCGAGCCCCTGGCGTGCAACGCCCCGGCTCCGAGCACGACATCGTCCGCCGAGCCTGATACCCACTCCCGCGAACCACTGACCAGGACCACCGAGGCAGCCACCAGGACGAGGACGAGGACGGTCCGCTTGGCGGTCAGCCGGTCGGTCAGGCTGGTCACGGCGACCGTAGCCCCGATGCCGCGGCAACTGCCCGCAACGCCGCTGCGGCCTTGTTGACACTCTCCTCGAACTCCAGACGAGGCACCGAGTCGGCGACGATTCCCCCGCCGGCCTGGACGTACGCCCGGCCGTCCTTGATCACCGCGGTGCGGATCGCGATGGCCATATCAAGGTCGCCGTGGAAATCGAGATATCCGACGACCCCGCCGTAGATGCCGCGACGGCTCGGCTCGAGCTCGTCGATCAGGGCCATGGCACGCGGCTTGGGCGCGCCCGAGAGCGTGCCCGCCGGGAAGGTGGCCGTGAGCACGTCATAAGCGCTCATCTCCGGACGGATGTCACCAACGACGGTGGACTCCAGATGCATGATGTGGCTGTATCGCCGGACGGTCATGAACTCCACCACATCGACGGTGCCCGCGTGACACACCCGCTGAAGGTCGTTTCGCGAGAGGTCGACGAGCATGACGTGCTCTGAACGCTCCTTGGCGTCGGCCAGCAGGTCGTCGCCGTTGGTGACATCGGCCTCTGGGCTGGCTCCTCGCGGCCGGGAGCCGGCGATCGGATGGGTGATCGCCCGCCGGCCGGTCACCTTGACGAGCGCCTCGGGGCTCGAACCCACCACGTCGTATGTCGTGCCGTCGGGTGCCGGGAGTCGCAGGAGGTACATGTAGGGGCTGGGATTCGATGCGCGGAGGACCCGGTAGACATCTAGCGCGTCCGCCGGGCACTCCATCACGAACCGCTGTGAGAGCACGACCTGGAAGACCTCGCCATCACGGATCGCCTCCTGGCCGGCCTCGACCATGGCGCAGAACTGCTCAGGCGTGTGGTTGCTGGAGGACTGCGGTGCGGTCGGCTCGATGATCGCCACGGTGCTCGCAGCGGCAGCAGCCAGGTCGGCCGTCATCCGGTCCAGCCGGGTGACGGCGTCCTTCCACGCATCCTCCACCCGCTCGTCGGTCGCGTCGTAGTTGACGGCGTTCGCGACCAGCAGCAGGGATCCGTCGGAGTGGTCCAGGATCGCCAGATCCGTCGCCAGCATCATGGCGAGCTCCGGTAGATGGAGCTCGTCGGCGGTGCTGTCGGGGACTCGTTCCCAACGACGCACCGCATCATAGGTGATGGTCCCGACCATCCCACCGGTCAACGGCGGCAGGCCCGGGATCGGGTCGGTCGCCAGGGCCGCGACCGTGTCACGTAACGCCTCCAGCGGGTTGCCCCCGGTCGGGACTCCCACCGGAGGCTCGCCGATCCAGTGGGTGAGTCCGTCTCTCTCGGTCAGCACGGCACGACAGGCGGCGCCCACGATCGAGTAGCGCGACCACACCCCCCCATGCTCGGCGGACTCCAGCAGGAAGGTGCCCGGCGCGTCCTTGGCGAGCTTGCGATAGACACCCACCGGCGTCTCTGCGTCGGCGAGCAGCCTGCGGACCACAGGGATGACCCGGCGGCTGCGGGCCAGCTCGCTGAACGTGTCCAGCGAGGGCCAGGTCAGGCCATACCCCAGTGACGGTGTCTGGCCGTCCTCGTCATGGATCTGGGCAGGCTCACTCATCCGGGGCCGGCTCAACTGGCGCTGGCTCGTTCTGTGAACGTCGACCTGTTGCCGTGCCTGCCTCGGCCTGGGCATTCCCCACGGCCGCACCCAGGTCGTGCTCGTCGAAGCAGGTGCGTGCTCCGGTGTGGCAGGCTGCACCGATCTGGTCCACCCGGACGAGCAGTGCGTCACCGTCACAGTCCAGCGAGACGGTCTTGACGTACTGGGCGTGGCCCGAGGTGTCACCCTTGCGCCAGTACTCACCCCGGCTGCGCGACCAGAAGGTCACCCGCCCTGAGGTCAGGGTGCGATGAAGCGCCTCGTCGTCCATCCAGCCGACCATGAGCACCTCGCTGGTGTCGTGCTGCTGCACGACGGCACAGACCAGGCCGGCGGCATCGCGCCGCAGACGGGCGGCGATCTCAGCAGGGAGGGTGGTCGGAGGGTTCATCTGGGTCACGTGGACATTCTGCCGTGCAAACCCCATGGGGAACGCACCAGTTCCAGCAGTGTTGGATATAGGGGTGCTGACAATCAACATGGAAGTAGTCCGACTCACCCTTCATGTCCTCGCGGCCACCGTCTGGGTGGGTGGCCAGCTCGTCCTGCCGGCCCTGGTGGGACCGCTTCGCAAGGCTGCTCCGGCGACCGTCGCCATTGCCGCACGCGCGTACGCCTGGGTGGCCTGGCCCGCCTTCGCGGTGCTCGTCCTGACCGGTGGCTGGATGATGGCCACAGCGGGCGACGAGAGTGCGGCCTTCAAGGTGACCCTGATGATCAAGCTGACCCTGGTCCTGGTGTCCGGCGTCGGAGCCGCGCTGCACACCCTGCTCAAGGACCCCACGCTCAAGGGGATCGCGGCGGGCGTCGGCCTGGTGAGCGCCCTGGCCGTCGTGCTGCTCGGCGTCTCGCTCGTCGAAGCCCCCTGATCCCGCGGGCCGCCGGACCTCACTCCGGTGTGAAGATGGGGCCATGACTCGTTTCGCCAGCAGTGAACGCCAGGGCCTGTGTGACACCTTCGAACGCGTCGGTCCAGACGCGCCGACATTGTGCTCGCCCTGGCTGACCCGCGACCTGGCAGCCCATCTCGTGGTGCGCGAGCGCCGTCCCGATGTCTCCGCCGCCATCTGGTTACCCGCCATGACGGGCCGGCTGGAGAGGGTGCAGGACGGGTATGCCGCCTGGGACTGGCAGCGGCTGGTCCACGAGGTTCGATCGGGCCCACCGCGGTGGTCGCCCACCTCGCTGGGGCTGCTCGACGAGGTGATCAACACGGCCGAGTTCTTCGTTCACCACGAGGACGTGCTCCGTGGCGGCGTGGAGTGGGCGGCTCGGACGCTTCCCTGCGACCTCGAGTCGGCGCTGTGGGGAATCGTCTCCAAGGTCGCCCGGCTCCAGCTGGCACGCGCCAGGGTGGGTGTCGTGCTGAGCGCCCCCTCGTATGGCGAACGGCAGGTCCGCGCCACGACGGATCTTGGCAAGGTCGTGGTCACCGGCACCCCCGGCGAGCTGCTGCTTTACTCGTTCGGGCGCCGGGACGTCGCGCAGGTCGACATCTCCGGCTCCGAGGAAGCCCTCACCGCCATCTGACCCGGGCAGGCTGAACATGCCGCTGCCGCGAGCGGCTTCTTCAACGACATACCGCTCCCCTGCTTGTCAGTTCGGCAGAGCTGCACGAGTTTCAGGCCGCCAGCGCCGCGGGGGCCTCGCACTCTGACGGAACGTCTCCAGGTCCGTGGCACTGACCTCAGCGTGCGGCCTCAGAGGCAGGGTGAGGGTAAGGGCCGCTCCACCCTCGGGCGCGTGCGACGCACACAGCACACCGCCACGCGCATGCGCCACCTCTCGAACGATGCTCAGCCCCAGACCCGTTCCGGCCAGACGATCCACCACTCCCGTGCTGACTCCCGTCAGGGTGACCGGCGGCGCGGACTGCTCGTCGGCGTTGATGGCGGCAATCTGCTCGTCAACCATTCCCGCGCCGGAGTCGAAGACCGCCACCACGACGTCGTGCTGCCGCCGAGATCCGACCAGCCGGATCGTGTCGCCCACCGACGTGTAGCGGATCGCGTTCTCGACCAGCGTGTCGATGCAGGTGCGGAGGCGCTCAGGAGATCCCAGTGCGCTACCGGCCCTGTTGTCCAGCACCCAGTCCCGGTCCGTGACCACCCGCCAGCGCTCGACCGACTGCGCCAGAACGCGGTCGATGTCGACGACCTCGCTGACAGCATTGTCCTGCAGGCCGATCATCCTGATCAGCCGGTCACTGACCCTGGAGAGCCTGTCCAGCTCGTCAGTCACCACGCAGAGATCCTGCAGGTCCTCCATCTGGGTGGTCCGGTCCGAAAGGAGCTCGATGTAGCCCCTTGCGATAGTCAGCGGGGTGCGTAGCTCATGGGAGGTCAGCCGCATGAGTCGTTCGCGGTCGCAGGAGACCTGGAGGTCGCGCCGGGCCATCCTCGTCACCTCTGCCAGCGCGGCGTGACGGCGACGGACATTCCACACCATCAGCAGTGCGAGCAGGAGCATCAGTGGGATCTCGGCGGTCTCATCCCACTCGATGCGGCCAAGCAGCGAGCTACGGACCAGGATGACACCGGTCACGAGCGTGTACCAGGTGAGCGCCGTGACCAGCTGTCGTCTGCTCCACTCACCCGGCCCGAAGGCGAGCGCGAAACCCGCCCAGCCCAGATGATAGGGGATCGTCTCACGGCCGGGCAGGAGGAGCATGAAGGTTGCGCAGCCCAGAGCCCACCCCGTCCAGGCAGCCAGCAGGTGCCTGCGTGCCAGCAGCTCGGTGGCACGCTGAGCCGCTGGAGGAACCTCAGCGGTCGTAGAAGCAGTAGCCAGCACCGCGCACCGTCTCAATCGGGGGATCGGGCTGGAGCCTGGCCCGTAGCCGGCGCACGCACACATCGACAACGTTGCTTCCGGGATCGAAATTCAGGCCCCAGATGTCGTGGAGGAGCTCCTCGCGGGAGCACACCCGGTCGCTACGACGCATGAGATGGGCAAGCAGGGCAAACTCGCGCTCGGTCAAGGTCACCGAGCCATGGGCGGTGACGGCCCGACGACGGTGCAGATCGAGCTTCACGCCTCCGGCCTGGAGAAACCGCTGCTCATCCGATGAGGGAGGAGGAGCCTGGTTCCGCAGGTGCCGGCGGATCCTGGCCGACAGCTCCGCTGTCGAGAACGGTTTGGCCACCACATCGACAGCGCCCCGGTCCAGGGCCTGCACCCGTGTCGAGATGTCCGTGGCAGCTGAAAGCACGATCACCGGGGGGCTGACTTCCCGCTCTCGCAGGACACTCAGGACCCCGAGGCCGCCGCAGCGCGGCATCGCGAGGTCCAGCAGCACCAGGTCGACGTCATTGCGCTCGAGCTCGTCGAGGGCTGCCTGACCGTCGGGCGCCTCGATCACCCGGTGGCCCAGGCTGGACAGAGACCTGCACAGATACGCCCGGATTCGGGGTTCGTCGTCCACCACCATCACCACTGCCATGGCTTGCTCCATTCTGGTCGCCGGCGACGTTCCAGGGCACGGGGTGGGGAACGCCATGCCATCGGTCAATGCCGAGAAGTACCGACACCCACCGTGTGCATCGTGTTAGGGCAACCTATGAAAAACCTTGGGGCAGCGAAAAGCGGGTCCGGCGAACGATCGCAGGACCCGCTTTCCCCCTCGTCTCGTCAGCTCGTGACGCGGTACCGTCCCTGCATGCCGGCCAGGATGTGGTCGTTGACGTGGCAGTGGAAGAGCCAGGTGCCGACGTCGTCAGGCTGCATGTCGCTGACCATCATCATGCCCGGCATGAGCTGGATCATGTCGCTGCGCATGCCGTTGGTGGTCTCGGTGTTGCCGTGCCAGTGCGGCGTGTGCAGGTCGACCTCGGTCCCCAGGGAGAAGGTGTACCAGCGCACCCGCTCACCCTTGCGCATGGTGGGCACAGGGCCGTTGCCGTAGACGTAGCCGTTGATGGAGTGCATCAGGTTGCTCTCCTCGAAGGCGTCCGCATCGGCGGCAGAGATGTTGTGTGGCGCGGCGGCCAGCTCCTGGAGGTTGCGGTCGAGGTACTGGCTGTTGTTCTCGTTCTCGACGGTGAAGTACGAGAAGATCTCGCGATCGACGTCCAGCGGCGCCCCCGTCACCGGGTCGGCTTTTCCTGCGGCCGTGATGACCATCGGCCCGATGAGCCCGGCATTGGTGTCGGCTACCTCATCGGTGTGCGAGTGGTACATCCACAAGACCGAGGAACCGTCCATCGGGCCGGGGCCCGCACGCTCCGGCACGCCCCAGTCGTAGGTCAGGGTCGCGCCCGGCGGGACGGCGTCATCGGCCTTGTTGGCCCCGCTGGTCCCGTCGCTGTAGGGCGCTCCCTCCGCGTTCTTCTGGTAGAAGACGCCGTGCGGGTGGACGGAGGCGGGGTATGGGGTGTTGTTCTTGAAGACCACCTTGATCGTGTCGCCCACAGCGGCCCGGATGACCGGGCCCAGCATGCCGAGCGTGTCATCGCAGGCACGGACGCCAGCAGCACAAGACGTGGGTCGGACGACCTCATGGGTGAAGGTGGCATCGGTGTAGGCGCGGTACAACGACTTCCAGTACTTGTGCCCGACCCGGTTGTGCCCCTGCTTCGTGAAGACGTCCTCCTCGGAGGTGAAGGGTGCGCCGGTGATGTCGTTCGTGTTGTTGGGCGCGTAGTCCCAGAGCACCTGGTCAGCGGCAATGTAGTAGGTCCGCTGCACCCCCGCGGCAGGAGCAGCCGCGGAGGCGGTTCCCAGCAACGCCGACGCGTTGGTGGCACCTCCCGCAATCAGCAACACCGCCGCTGCTGTGGTGGCGGTCAGCGGTGCGTAAATCTTCCAGACACTTCTCATGAAATGGTCCCCTCGGTAGGCTTTTCGCTTGCGAGCGAGTCTCCTGGAGGCTGACCAGACCCCAGGCGAGAATGACAGGGCTGTCATCAAGGGGTCACGGGCCATTCATCTAGCCAGCATCTGGCCGTCGCAGACCACGCCGCGGCATGGGCGTCACTGCACCCGGCATGCCGGGCCTGACGCGAGTACCGCGGGAGAGCGGTCAGCGCACGGGCAGCCCGCGGCTGCGCAGCGCATCCTTGACCTGGCCGACGGTGAGCTCGCCGAAGTGGAAGACGCTGGCCGCGAGCACTGCATCGGCTCCGGCCTCGACCGCCGGGGCAAAGTCGGCGAGGGCGCCCGCTCCCCCGCTGGCTATCAGCGGCACGGTGACCTCTCGCCGGACCGCCTTGATCAGGTCCAGGTCGAACCCGTCCCGGGTGCCGTCGGCGTCCATCGAGTTGAGCAGGATCTCGCCGGCGCCGAGCTCAGCCGCCCGCACGCACCAGGCGACGGCATCCAGCCCGGTCCCCTGACGACCCCCGTGGGTGGTCACCTCGAAGTCATCGGTGAGCAGGCCCGAGGCATCTCGACGACGCCGGACGTCAGCCGAGAGCACCAGAACCTGAGAGCCGAATCGATCCGCAATATCAGCAATGAGCGCCGGACGGGAGATCGCCGCCGTGTTGACTCCCACCTTGTCGGCCCCGGCACGCAGAAGACGGTCCACGTCCTCCACCGCGCGCACTCCCCCGCCCACGGTCAGCGGGATGAAGACTTCCTCTGCAGTCCGCCGAACGACGTCGTACGTCGTCTCCCGACTGCCGCTGCTGGCGGTGACGTCAAGAAAAGTCAGTTCGTCAGCGCCCTGCTCGTCATAACGTCTGGCGAGCTCGACCGGATCACCGGCATCACGCAGGTTCTCGAAGTTGACCCCCTTCACCACGCGGCCGGCGTCAACATCAAGGCAGGGGATGACCCGTATCGCGACACTCACCCGGCGAGCCTACCGAGGCCATCACCGAAGTGTCTGGGCGTTCTACAGTCCAGACATGAACATCACGGCGCCTGACGAGGCCGTCGCGGCAGCGCTGCTCCTCATCGGAGGGGGCCGGACGCGCTGCGGCACCACCAGAGTCGTGGCGGTCGACGGGCCCAGCGGCGCGGGCAAGACCGACTTCGCCACGGCTCTCGCCGCGCGTCTGCCGAACGCGCAGATCCTGCACATGGACGACCTGTATGCCGGCTGGGATGGCTTGGACCAGGCGGTGACCGACCTGCACGACCGGATCCTGGCCCCGCTTTCCCGCGGTGAGCGGGCGACCTACCGGAGATGGGACTGGCACGAGGACCGGTACGCCGAGGAGGTCACGCTGCCTGCGACGGGGCTCCTGCTGGTGGAGGGGTCGGGCTCGGGCGCGAATCCGGGATGTCGGTTCGTGTCGGCACTCGTCTGGCTCGAGGCGAACCGCGATGAGCGATACCGGCGAGGCATCGAGCGCGACGGCGACTCCTACCTTCCCCACTGGCTTCGGTGGGCCTCCCACGAAGACAGGTTGTTCACGAGGGACGGGACCCGAGACCGGGCGGACCTCGTCATCGACACGTCGGGCTGAAGGATCGATCGCCGCGTCCGGCCGGGTGGAGCACGCATCCGGCCAGCGGACCTGCCCATACCAGGTTCTGAAAGAGCGGAGTCTGGTGTGGCCTGGTCTGAAGGACCTGCGGGTGCGGGAACGCGCACGCTGCACCCGGCGATGGGCTCTCAGCCGGTGGGGCCGGGCCTGCTGTGGATCTGCACAAGAGCCGAAAGTCGCGCCGCCTCGCCCTCGCCGAAGGCGCCGTCGGCCCTCTGGATCGCCATGACGGCAACGGTATCGGTGTCGTCGAGGTCGACACTCACCCACGGGGCGCCGCCTCCGAACTGCACCCGGACGACCTGGGCCCACTCGAGCTTGCGCGTGATGAACAGATTGCGAACCACCAGGCCACCGGTCGACGGCTCGGCCCGGATCGAGGCAAACCGCCAAAGCCCCCCTGCGAGCGCCACGCCGCAAAGAGTCAGGAGCAACCTGTCCAGGACGCTCCAGCCGCCAAGCTGCGGATCCACCCACGGCATAGACCCCGCGAGCCCGGTGAAGATCACCACTGACAGCACCGACATGGTCAGGGCCACGCGCCGCCCACGCCGGGGCCGGAACGTGGCGTACGGATCTGTCTGACCCCGGCCGTCAGCAGACCTGGCGGGCATCAGAGTCGGCAGGCCGAGATGTCGGTGACCAGAATCGCCCGGGCGCCGAGGTCGTACAGGTCGTCCATCAGCTGGTTCGTGCGGTTGCGCGGCACCATGGCGCGCACTGCCGCGTAACCCTCGTCGTGCAGCGGCGACACGGTCGGTGACTCCAGGCCAGGGGTCAGGGCGCACGCCTGCTCCACCAGCTCGATACGGACGTCGTAGTCCATCATCACGTAGCGGTGTGCGGTGATCACGCCCTGAAGCCGGCGGGCAAGCACATCCAGCGCACCCTGGGACCGGCTGTCCGCCCGCTGGATGAGGACGGCCTCACTGAGCAGGATCGGGTCACCGAAGACCGCCAGCCCTTGCTGGCGCAGGGTGGACCCAGTCTCGACGACGTCGGCGATGACGTCCGCGACACCGAGGGTGATGGCTGTCTCGACCGCGCCATCGAGCCGAACGACGTCAGCGGTGACGCCGTGCTGGGCCAGATGACTCGACACCAGCCCGGCGTAGCTTGTGGCCACGCGCTTGCCCTCAATGTCCATGACGTTCGCGGCGACCCCGGGCTTTGCGGCAAAGCGGAAGGTCGAGGCAGCGAACCCCAGGGCCATGGACTCGACGGCGGCGGTGCCGGAGTCCAGCAGGAGGTCACGACCCGTGATGCCTCCGTCAAGGCTGCCCGACCCGACGTAGACGGCAATGTCACGTGGCCGCAGGAAGAAGAACTCGATGTCATGGTCAAGGTCGGTCAGCACGAGCTCCTTGGGGTCGCGGCGGCCCCGATAACCAGCCTCCCGCAGCATCTCGGCAGCGGCAAGCGACAGAGAACCCTTGTTTGGCACGGCAATTCGTAACATCTGATGAGGTCCTTGCGTTGAGGACGGGGGGGTCAGAGGTGGGCGTAGACGTCGTCGAGCGAGATGTCAGCGGCGATCATCATCACCTGTAGGTGATAGAGCAGCTGGCTGATCTCCTCGGCCGTGCGGGCCCTGCCCTCATACTCGGCAGCCATCCACACCTCGGCGGCTTCTTCGACGACCTTCTTGCCAATCGCATGGACGCCGGCGTCCAGCTCGGCGACGGTGCGCGAACCCTGCGGGCGCGTCGCGGCCTTGTCGGTCAACTCGGCATACAGCTGGTCAAAGGTCTTCACGGAGGTCAAGGTTACGGGTCGGACGTTCTCACACACCTCCCCGTCCGCCGGACGGACCGGAAAAGGTGGGTGAGCTACCCGCTCTGAACGGCGCGCAGGGTGATCACGGTCGCCACCGCGGCCGTGGCAGCCTCGTGGCCCTTGTCCTCGCTCGAGCCCTCGAGTCCCGCGCGGTCGAGGGCCTGCTGGTCGTCGTCGCAGGTGAGCAGGCCGAAGCCCACCGGCACGCCGGTTCGGACGCAGACATCGGTCAGGCCCATCGTGGCCGACTGGCAGATGTAGTCGAAATGCGGTGTGCCTCCCCGGATCACCACGCCGAGGGCGACCAGGGCGTCGTAGGAGGCCGCCAGTCGTGAGCAGGCGACAGACAGCTCGAAGGCTCCCGGCACGCGGACAAGCTCAACGGACGAGACGCCCGCGTCGGCCAGGCCCCTGCGGGCGCCGTCGATCAGCCCGTCCATCACCGTCGTGTGCCAGGAAGCCGCGACGATGGCGACTCTGAGACCACTGCCGTCGACCTGCAGGGCGGGCGAACCACCCCTCATGCGGATGCTCCCTTGTCGCTCTCGTCGAGAATCAGGTCGTGACCCATCCGGTCACGTTTGGTGCGCAGGTAGGCCGCGTTGTGCGCTCCGGGCACCATGCTGAGACGCTCGACGGCCAGCACCTTGATGCCGTACTCACGCATGGCGTTGACCTTCATCGGGTTGTTCGTCAACAGGCGTACCGATACGACGTCGAGATCGGCGAGGATCGCCGCGCCGGCTGCGTACTCCCGCGAGTCGATCGGCAGGCCCAGCTCTGTCTGCGCATCAACCGTGTCGAAACCCTTGTCCTGCAACGCATACGCCTGAAGCTTGCTGAGGAGGCCGACCCCACGCCCCTCGTGACCACGCAGATAGACCACGACGCCGCCCTCCGCGGCGACCCGCTCCAGGGAGCGGTCAAGCTGACCGCCGCAGTCGCAACGCTGGGAGCCGAAGACATCGCCGGTCAGACACTCGGAATGCAGACGTGCCAGCGGTGCTCGCCCAGACATCCCCATGGGGCTGACCAGAGCCAGGTGCTCGTCGCCGGTCAGCCGGTCACGATAGCCGAGCACGCGGAATACCCCGTGCGCCGTGGGCAGCCTGGTCTCGGCAAGCCGCTCGACCCGGTCGTGCAGCTGACGCCAGGCGATCAGGGCCTCGATGGTGATGACCGGGAGGTTGTGCTCCATGCCCAGCTCGAGGACTGCAGGCAGGCGCATCATCGAGCCGTCGTCATGGACGAGCTCGCCGATCGCGCCGACCGGCGAGAGGCCGGCCAGGCGGCACAGGTCCACGGCCGCCTCGGTGTGGCCTCCGCGAACCAGGACCCCGCCCTCCCGGGCACGCAACGGGACCACGTGCCCGGGGCGGTTGAAGTCCGACGCCACCGACCCCTCGTTGGCCAGCGCGCGAATCGTGTGGGCGCGGTCCGCTGCGCTGATGCCCGTGGTGACCCCCTCGGCGGCATCCACCGTCACGGTGTATGCGGTGCCATGCGGATCCTGGTTGTCCGCCACCATCGGCGGCAGACCGAGGATATGCGCACGGGCCTCGGACATCGGCACGCAGATGTAGCCGGAGGTGTGACGGATCGTCCAGGCCATCCACTCCGTGGTGGCGGTCTCCGCCGCCAGGATGACGTCGCCCTCGTTCTCGCGGTCCTCGTCGTCGGCCACCAGGACCGGCAGACCGGACCGCAGTGCCTCAAACGCCTCTTCGATCGTCGAAAGCTGGGTGCTCATGCGGGTACCTCACTCAAATCAGTGTCGGGGGACTCGATCCGGGAGGCCTTGAGCCAGACGAAGAAGCCATAGATGACAAGCCCGCCGTAGATGGCGAACAGAACAGCGGTGGGATAGAAGTGCGAGTGGATCAGGAGCGGGACGCCAACCAGGTCGACGGCGATCCAGGCCAGCCAGAAGTCGTTCCAGCCCCGAGCCATCGCGTAGGTCGCGATCATCGAACCGATGAAGATCCAGGCGTCGCACCAGTAGTACCAGCGCGGGGCGGGGAACCCCGCGCCGATCTGGGCAAAGACCCACTGCGTTACGGCGACGCCACCGACCCAGACCGCGAGATACTGCAGCCTTTCCGTGGCGGTGGCCCACCGTGGCGTGATCGCGGGAACGTTGCCGGCTTCGTCGGGCTTCATGCGCGCGTGCTGAGCCCGGATCCGGCTCCACCTCCACCAGCCGTAGATGCTGGTGATGACGAAGAAGACCTGACGCCCCGCCTGGCCGTAGAGCGTCTGGCCCTGGGGTGTGACGAACGCGACGCCGAAGAAGACCGTGAACAGCAGCGCGTTGCCGACGATCCCGACCGGCCATGCCCAGACCCGCCGCTTGAGCCCGCCGATAGCCGAGGCAAAGCCGAAGCCGTTCCCGACGATCTCGCGCCACAGGATCGGTTGTCCGAAGATGCTCAGCTGGGCGTCGAAGACGCGCTCGATGATGCTCATACGGTGGGCTCCGTGGTCGTCGTCGGGTGGGTGAGCAGTCGTTCGACGTACTTGGCGATCACATCGACCTCAAGGTTGACGAGGTCGCCTGCTCCCTTGTGTCCCAACGTGGTCAGCTCCAGCGTGGTGGGGATGAGTGAGACCGAGAAGGTGTCGTCGGTCAGGGCCGAGACGGTCAGGGACACGCCGTCGATGGTGATCGAGCCCTTCTCCACGACGTAGCGGGAGATCGCCGGCGGCAGGGTGAACTGCACGATCTCCCACCGGTCGCCAGGCACCCGCGCCAGGATCTTGCCCGTGCCGTCAACGTGTCCCTGGACGATGTGGCCACCGAACCGGCTGCCGGCAGCCATGGCTCGCTCGAGGTTGACCACGGCCCCGGTCTGCAGGCTGCCCAGGCTGCTGCGGTTCAGCGTCTCGGCCATCACGTCCACCGAGAAGGTCTCGCCGTCATGTTCGACGACGGTCAGACAGACGCCGTTGACGGCGATCGACGCACCTGGGGCGGCGTCGCTGGTCACGAGCGGCCCTCGCACCCGGACCACGGCCGACTCCGCACCGTGCTCGACGGCGATGATCTCGCCCAGCTCCTCGACAATTCCGGTGAACATCTAGCGTCCCTCTCGATCGGGCGTGGCGATAACGGCCCGGACTCTGATATCCGGGCCGATGGTGGTGACCTCGTGCGGGGTAAGTCGTAGCGCCTGGTCCATGGAGCGAATGCCGAGGTCCCCGAGCGCGGCCGAACCGCTGCCGAGCAGGACCGGGGCGAGATAGGCGATGACCTCGTCCACCAGGCCAGCTCCGAGGAACGCAGCAGCCACGGTGGGGCCGCCTTCGAGCCAGACGTGGTGAACCTCTTGTTCGGCGAGCTCCTTCAGCGCCTGGCGCGGATCGCGGGTGGCCAGCAACAGCGTCGGAGCCGCCAGATCTCGCACTCGCGCCGTCTCGGGGATCGCGCGCAGGCCCATGACGACGCGAAGCGGCTGACGAGGGGTTGCCGACCCGTCGGGCCTGCGCACGGTCAGCGCGGGGTCGTCCGCGATCACGGTCCCGGTGCCGACCAGGATCGCGTCGCACTCCGCCCGAAGCCGATGAACGTCTCCGCGGGCCAGCGGACCGGTGATCCACCTGCTGCTGCCGTCCGCTGCCGCAGAACGTCCGTCCAGGGTTGCCGCGAACTTCCAGGTGACCTTAGGTCGGCCGTGCACGAAAGAGAACGTCCACGCGTCGTTCAGGACCGTCGCCTCGGATGCGAGGACACCGGGGGTCGTCCGGACTCCGGCGGCCTTCAGCATCATCGCGCCACCACGTGCTGACGGGGTCGGGTCGGACTGCGCAAAAACGACCCTGGCCACACCCGCCTCGATCAGTGCCTGGGCGCATGGGCCGGTCCGTCCGGTGTGCGCGCACGGTTCGAGCGTGACGAACGCGGTGCCTCCCCGGGCCGCCGCGCCAGCCCGGCGCAACGCCATCACCTCAGCATGAGCGGTGCCGGCGCCTCGGTGAAACCCCTCGCCGACGACCAGACCATCGGAGTCGACGATGACGGCACCCACGCGTGGGTTGGGGTCACCGAGAGGTCCGCGCGCCGCGAGCTGGAGCGCACGTCGCATCAGGGCGACGTCATGCTCACCCTCAGGCGTGTCATCTCCGCGGTGGTTCATGTCCTGCCCCTCATACTCGGCTCCAACTTCGGGCGAGCTCCGGGGCGCAGCGGTGAGCAGGGGTCATGACGAGTCAGGCGAGGCCGGCCGGGTCCAGTCTGCGAAATGCACAGCCTGCGGATCCGAAAGCATGCCAGTCCCCGCCCTGCCGGCCCAGCATCAGCTGGTCCGGACAGCGCCAATGACCGAAGTCACCACGACCGACCCACCACCGACCTTCGAGGTCGGAAATAGGCGCCGCTGTTGCTACCTCTCATCCGGACTTTCACCGTCGGCCCAGGAGTTTCACCTGGTTCACCGGCCGCTGGGTGCGGTCGGGTCGCGGACTTTAACCGCCGGTTCGGAATTACACCGATCACGGAGCACGTGCCTTCAGTATGGCATCGCTTCTGTGAGGCCCTTGTCAACGGACTCTCAAATCCGCCCTAAAGCCTTTCGTTCCGGCTTCAGCCATTCGCTCCGGCTTCAGCCTTTTCGCTCCGGCTTCAGCCTTTTCGCTCCGGCTTCGCCTTTTCGCTCCGGCTTCGCCGGGCCGTGCTGCCGAGAACCTGATCTTCGGCCTTGCCCCCCGTACCGGGACCTGCTTCTCGCGGCATCGAGACTCCGCCTGTCCCTGCCTCGGACTAGTGCAGAACCAGTCTGTCTAGCCCTGCTCCGGGACTCTCCCGCTCAGGGAGGAATGCCTCGTGGCCAGGTCGCGCAGCTGGTCAACCGCCGCGGCGGCAACCTCTGCGCCGAAGACGGCCGACCCGGCGACGAAGACGTCCGCACCCGCCTCGGCGCAGGCCTGGATGGTTGTCGCCGAGACTCCACCGTCGACCTGCACCCAGATCTCGCCACCGCATCTGGCGACGGCCTCGCGAACCTCCCGCACCTTGGACATCTGGTCTGCCATGAACGACTGTCCGCCAAATCCCGGCTCGACCGTCATGAGAAGAACCATGTCCAGCCCGGGCAGCAGATCAGCATAGGGAGCGAACGGCGTACCCGGCTTCAGCGCCATGCCGGCCCGTGCGCCGAGGGTGCGCAGGTTACGGGCCAAGGCCGCCGGGTCGCGAGCTGCCTCGACATGGAAAGTAACGCTTGAGGCACCGGCCTCCGCGTACATCGGCGCCCACCGGTCGGGGTCCTCAACCATCAGGTGACAGTCCAGCGGGATGGGGCTGACCCTGGCCAAGGCCTCGACCACCGGAAGCCCGAGAGTCAGGTTGGGCACGAAGTGCGCATCCATCACATCCACGTGGGCCCAGTCGGCGTTGGCAATCCGCTGAAGCTCGTGCTCGAGGTTGGCGAAGTCACTGGCGAGAATGCTGGGCGAGATCTGCACGGCCGACCTTAGGTGGTAGTTACGGGAGCTTGCGCAGCAGGGAGAAGAACATCGCGTCGGTTCCGTGCACGTGCGGCCACAGCTGGACGAACGGCCCTTCCCCGAGGTGCTCGACGGGGGTGCCCCCGGCGTCCAGGAACAGGTCCCGGGCATCGACGATCTCCACATCCTTGCGCCTCTTGACGACGTCAGAGACCACGAACCTGGTCTCAGCCAGGTGCGGGCTGCAGGTGGCGTAGCCGATCACGCCGCCGGGCCGTGTGGCCTCGATCGCCGAGATGAGCAGCGCCCTCTGCAGGCTGCTGAGCTCGACGAGATCCCCCGGGCTCCGGCGCCACCGGGCTTCGGGCCGTCGGCGCAGCGCGCCCAGACCGGTGCAGGGCGCGTCGACCAGAACCCGGTCGTAGGTCTCGGGCTCGTCCTCGCCGATCTCCCGTCCGTCACTGGTGCCGATCATGACCTCGATGCCCGAGTCGATGGCCGCATCGAGGGTCTGGCGCACCAGGTCGGTGCGGTGCTCGCTGATCTCGTTGGCGAAAAGAGTCGCACCCCGTTGCGCGCCCAGCGTCGCCAGGAGTGCGGCCTTGCCGCCGGGGCCGGCGCACAGATCCAGCCATTGCTCATGCTCTGCGCCGGTACGGACCTCGGCACCAGCCACCGCGAGCGCGACGAGCTGCGAGCCCTCGTCCTGGACGGCGGCACGGCCGGAGCGGACCGCGGAGATCGACCCGGGGTCGCCCGAGCCAAGAACGGCACCCACCCGCGACAGGAGGGACGGCGTGGCTCCGGCCTGGGCCAGCTCCCGCACCTCGCAGAGGCCGGGGCGTGCCACCAGTGAGACCTTGGCAGCGGCGTTGTCGCTGACGAGGAGAGCCTGCAGGTCGGAGTCCAGCGTCTCAGGGCTCGATGCGCCATGTCCGATCAGGGCGGCCCGTAAAGCCCGGACGATCCATTCGGGGTGGCTGTGCCTGGTTGCCATGGCGGCTATCGGATCGCCGGTCGGCACGACCTGCGCGATCCAGGTATCCAGGTCCTTCTCACTGATCCGGCGCATCACCGCGTTGACGAACCCGCCAGCGCTGGCTCCGTTGACCAGCCGGGCCAGGCCCACGGTCTGGTCGACAGCGGCGTGGGCCGCAACCCTCATTCCGAGCAGCTGGTGTGCGCCGAGCCGCAGCGTGTCGAGCACGTTATCGTCGATCTGCTGGACAGCCCGGCCGGCCGCAGAGGCGATGATCGGGTCATAAAGCCCTCGAAGTCGCGTCGCCCCATAGGTGAGCTCGGTGGCAAACGCCGCGTCGCGCCCCCGAATCTCTTTGTCCCGCAGCTCCTTTGGCAGCTCGAGGTTGGCGTATGCCCCGCCCGCGACGGCTCTCAGGACCGTGTATGCGGCGAGTCGGGCCGGGTCCGTCGAGCGTGACCTCTCTGCCGGTCGGGTGAGCGACCGCTCCAGGTTGCCGTGCTTACGCTCGGGTCGCTGACGACCGGCGGCGTCGCGCCGCCGCTCGCCAGACTCATCCGGCCGCTCTGCCCGGGTGCTCTCGTCACTCATCCGCGAACTTCTCCCCGATCTCGACCCGAGCGCCACGGGCCCAGTCGGCCGCGTCCATGGCTCTTTTGCCATGGGGCTGAACCGAGCCCAGCAGGACAGCACCAGACGCGCTGCCTACCCGGACTTCCCGCTTGGTGGCCGCAATCTCACCCGGCATGAGCGCTCCGGGTGCCAGGGCCGCGTGGGTCACCGCGGGTGGTGCCGGAGCCTTGGACGTCGTCACCAGATCGCCTCGGGTGGCCGCCGGGGCATCGGGGGCCAACGTGACGGGGTGGATCTTGACCCGCTCACCCCGGAAGGTGGTCCAGGCGCCGGGTGCAGGAGTACATCCGCGGATGTGGCGATCGATGGCCAGGGCCGGTGTCCGCCAGCGGACCCGCGCGTCCTCGACGGTGATCTTCGGCGCCAGCGAGACACCCTCCGTAGGCTGGGCAGCACCGTGAAGCTCGCCGGCCTCGAGGGCGTCCAGGGTTGCCACGAGCAAACTCGCGCCAGCCTCCGCCAGCCGCCGGAGCAGCTCTCCGGCGGTGTCGTCGGGCTTGATGGACTCGGTCATCACGCCAAAGGTCGGGCCCGTGTCGAGCCCCTTCTCCACCAGGAACGTCGTGGCGCCAGTGACCTCGTCGCCCGCCATGATCGCGTGCTGGACCGGCGCCGCACCGCGCCAGGCGGGCAGGAGCGAGAAGTGCAGGTTGATCCAGCCGCGGGCGGGGATCGCCAGCGTCGCAGCAGGGATCAGAGCGCCGTAGGCCACCATCGGGCAGGCCTGCGGAGCCAGCTCACGCAACCTGGCCTGGAACGTCGGGTCGCCAGGACGATCAGGGGCGAGGACCTCGAGGCCCAGCGCCAGCGCCCGATCCTTGACCGGTGACCCCACCACCGACCTCCCTCTGCCGGCCGGGGCGTCGGGGCGCGTCACCACGGCCAGGACGTCATGGGATGAGTTGCACAGGGCGTCCAGACTCGGGACTGCCACGTCCGGAGTGCCGACGAAAACTACCCGCACTAGGTTAGCGACCCGTTCCGAAAGTCGCGTGCGGGCTGACCTTGATGATGGGCGACTCCTGGCCGGCCCACTCAGCGTCACGGATCGCCTTCATGGCCAGCTTGCGGTGTGTCTTGTCCATCCGGTCGATGAACAGGATGCCGTCCAGATGGTCGGTCTCGTGCTGGATGCACCGAGCCATCAGCTCGGTCCCCTCCTTCACGACGGGCTCTCCGTACTGGTTGAAGCCTTTGGCTACCAGGCGCAGAGCACGGGGAGTGTCGACGAAGATGCCGGGGAACGAGAGGCAACCCTCCTCGCCCTCCTGCATCTCCGATGAGAGGTCGAGGCTCGGGTTGATCAGATGGCCCAGCTCGTCGTCGACGTGATAGGTGAAGACCCGCAGCCCGACGCCGATCTGGGGAGCTGCCAGCCCGGCACCCGGTGCGTTCACCATGGTCTCGGTCAGGTCCTTCACGAGCTGGCGCAGCTCCTTGTCGAAGTCCACGACCTCGATGGCGGGAGTGCGCAGCACTGGGTCACCGAAGATCCGAATGTCCATGATCGACACGAGTATGGTTCCTTGCCGTCGGGTGCGCTGGGTGGGACCAGTCTATCCGGGCGACAGCGGCAGACCTCGCACCAGGAGATCGTGACGGAGGTGGCCGGTGGCGGTGAACAGGATGGTGTCCAGACCCGCCTTGCGGGCGGCGTCGATGTTTGCCGCGCTGTCGTCGATGAAGATACAGGCACCCAGGTCGTGGCCGATCCGTCTCCTGAGGATCTCGAAGATCTCAGGGTCGGGCTTGGCCACCCGCTCCTCCCCCGAGACGATGATGTCCTCGAACAGGTCCAGGAAGTCGAAGCGGTCACGAGCCACCGGGAACAGCTCCTCCGACCAGTTGGTCAGCCCATACAGGGGTATGCCGGCTGCATGCAGCTCACGCAGGATCTGGACGGAGTCCTCGATAGCGCCGACCAGCGAGTCAGCGAAGTTCGCCCGGTACGCACGGATGGCCCCAGCCCAGTGCGGATATGAGGTCACCGCCGCAACCTCGCCACCCTGCCAGGAGCGCCCGGCGTCCTGCTGGTAGTTCCACCCAAGGAAGTCGAACGCCTGGTCCGCCAGGAAGCGCGTGGCCTGATCCTGGCCGACCCCCTTGGCGATGGCCGGGTGCGGATCCCAGCTGATCAGGACTCCCCCCAGATCGAAGACAACGGCATCTGCTGGGGTGGCGGTCATGACCTGAACTTTACCGACACACCGGGAACTTTACCGACAGACCGGGCGATGCCCCTCACCACCGTCAGCCGAGGCCGTCCATCGGGTCCACCCGAACACCGACCTGCTCACGTTCCTTGCGCGCGCTGCGAAGGGCCTTCATCCGCGTCAGGGCGGCTGTGAGCGCCGGACCCTCGTTCAGCCCCACGCGCAGCAGGAGCTGGATCTTGGGCGCTGTCCCGGAGTCTCCGCCTGGGGCGCCGGCAGCGGGCCCGCCCGAGACCGGGGCGCCGGCCGGCCCCCAGGGCAACGGGCCAAGCTGCTCAACCGAGTCGGCCAGCGCGGCCATCTCCACAGCACTCTGGACCGCGACCCGCGGACCCACCAGCTGGGCCATCCGTACCGCCGGCGGCAGGGAGAGCTCGACCCGCTCGGACAGCTCACGGGCGGCGAACCAGACCGGGTCCCACCGCACGAGTGCCTCGACCAGCGGCAGCGTCGTGTGCGCCGGCGCACCACAGAGAACGACAACGCCCCCGAGCGACGCCCCCCTCGTGAGCGCCGCGGCCGCCATCCAGCGACGCAGTGCCTCCTCGGAGGCGTCCAGCGTCGGTCGAGCCAGGGAGGCCCAGCCGTCGAGCAACAGTGTCGCGGCATAGCCGTTCTCGGCGAACGGCTCGGCACCGGGAGTGGCGATGACCAGGCTCGGCGTGCCGGAGACCGACGTGAGCACCTCACCGGCACCTGACGTGCGGACGGTCACGCCCGGGAACGCGCGGCCCAGCTCCTCGGCCGTGCGGCGGGCACCCACCACATTTGACCGCACCCTTCGACCACCACAGCTGCTGCACTCGAACGAGCCGGCGACCGCACCGCACCACCGACACACCGGAGCCTGGTCGGGGGCCTCCAGCCCGAGCGGCCCGTGACAGCCCGCACAACGTGCCGGCTCCCGGCAGCTCTGGCAGGACAGGGAAGGGAGGTAGCCCCGGCGCGGCACCTGGATCAGCACAGGCCCACGCTCAAGCGCGCTCTTGGCTGCCCGCCACGCCGCCGAGGGCAGGTGAGCCAGGGCAGCGGCGCCATCGCGTTCGACGTCGGTGCCCTCGCCCGCAACGACCACGCGCGGCGCAGCCAGGCGACGGGTGGCCGGGTCTGCGGAGACTGACTGCACCTGCCCCCACTCGACCCACTGCTGAACCGAGGTCGTCCTGGTGAAGCCACCGCTCAGCAGCGCGGCACCCTCGAGCCTGGCCCGGGCACGCAGTACCTCGCGGACATGGGGGTATGGGGCGCGTTGCTCCACCAGCACGTCGTCGCCGTCGTCCCACCAGGCCACCAGGCCAAGGTCGTGAACAGGCGCGAACATCGCCGCCCTCGTTCCGACCACGCACCGGACGTGCCCGCGCAGCACTTTCAGCCAGGCGGTGTAACGAGCCTGCGGCCCCTGCCCCGAGGTGAGCCTGACGTGCTGACCTGCCCCGAGCAGCAGCTGAAGTGCCTGGTCGACCCGGTCGACATCGCGGTGGTCGGGAACCACGATCAGTGCGCCCCGGCCCGAAGCCAGGGCGGTCGCAGCCGCCACGGCCAGGGCGACGGGCCAGTCCGCGGCTCCCTGCTGACCGGGCAGGGCCAGCCACGACGCCGCCGGGGCGTCGCCCCGGGCCAGATGTCGCAGGAACGAGACTCCGGCGGGGTAGCCGGCCCAGGGTCCTGGCCCGGGTGCAACCCGTGCCGGTGCCGAGGTCGGGCCGACCGGCGACTGCTGTGGCAGGTTCCTCTCGGCTGTGGCGTGCCTGGGCGGAACGGCGAGCCGCACCACGTCACCCAGCGTGCCGGCATACCGGGAGGCCATCTCACGCGACAGCGCAAGCACTTCGGGGGTAAGAACAGCTTCTGGGCTGACCACCTTGCGAAGAGGCGCGAGACTGCCCGCATGCTCGGCCGTGGCGGCCCGTGCCAGCACGTACCCGTCAACGTCCTGTCCGGCGAACCGCACCTTCACCCGTGCCCCTGGCATTGCCAGATCGGCGAGCGAGGCGGGCACGGAGTACTCGAAAGGGCGATCCAGATGGGGCAGCCCGACGTCCACCAGGACGAGAGCCACCGGATCCACCTCGGCAGCCTGCACCGCAGGCAGCGCCCCGGAGCCCCGGGAACCTGTGGAGCGTCCGCGCGGGGAGGCCATCGCACGGACGAGCGACAGCTGCTCGCTCACCCGGTCCGTCGCCTCGTCACCCATGCCCAAGGTCTACAGCATCGCGCTGACGAGGGTCGGGAAGGAACCTGCTCCCGGACAGCCCGGCCAGGTGACGGTCAGCCGGCTACGGCGGCCAGCAGCTGCTCGACCCGGTCGGTGCGCTCCCAGGTGAAGGCGTTCGCAACGCCATCGACGCTGGTGCGGCCGAAGTGGCCGTAGGCCGCAGTCGCCGTGTAGATGGGCCGCAGCAGGTCAAGGTCATGAATGATCGCGGCGGGTCGCAGGTCGAACACCTTGGTGATCGCATTCTGGATCTTGTCAGCGGGGACGGACTCCGTGTCGAAGGTCTCGATGTAGAGGCCGACCGGCTGGGCCTTGCCGATGGCATAGGCGATCTGCACCTCGCAACGACGGGCGAGGCCTGCAGCGACGATGTTCTTGGCCACCCAGCGCATCGCGTATGCGGCGGAACGGTCCACCTTGCTCGGGTCCTTGCCGGAGAATGCGCCCCCACCATGGCGGGCCATGCCGCCGTAGGTGTCGACGATGATCTTGCGTCCCGTCAGGCCGGCGTCACCCATCGGGCCCCCGACCTCGAAGCGACCGGTTGGGTTGATGAGCATCCGGTAGTCGGAGATGTCCAGTTGCGTGCCGGACGCGAGCAGCTCGTCCAGGACGGGCTTGATGACCTGGTTTGCCATGTCCGGCTCCAGCAGGCCCTGCAGCGAGATATCAGCGGCATGCTGGGTCGACAGGACGACGGTGTCGAGCTTGACAGCTTTGTCCCCGACATAGGAGATGGTGACCTGGGTCTTGCCGTCAGGACGCAGGTAGGCGACCTCGCCGGACTTGCGCACCGCCGACAGACGCTCGGCGAGTCGATGGGCCAGGTGGATCGGCAGCGGCATCAGCTCGGGGGTGTCCTCGCAGGCATACCCGAACATCAGGCCCTGATCGCCGGCACCCTGCTTGTCCATCGGGTCAACGCCGCCGGTGCGGTTCTCGTAGGCGGTGTCGACCCCCTGGGCGATGTCGGGTGACTGCTGGCCGATCGAGATCGACACACCGCACGACTCACCGTCGAAACCCTTGGTGGAGGAGTCGTAGCCGATCCGCAGGACGGTGTCACGAACGATCCGCGGGATGTCCACGTAACCTGTCGTGGTCACCTCGCCGGCGACGTGGACGAGGCCGGTGGTGACCATGGTCTCCACCGCAACGCGGCTGCCCTTGTCCTCGGCGATCATCGCATCCAGGATCGCGTCGCTGATCTGGTCACAGATCTTGTCGGGGTGACCCTCGGTGACGGACTCAGACGTAAATAGGCGTGCGGACACGTTAGATGCTCCTTGGTTGCAGCGGCTGCTGGCTGTTGACTCGGGTAAGAGACTAACCCGAGAAGAGAACATCCTCTACGACGTCCCATACGCTCGCGGCCACCGAAGCCTTGGACGCCGGACCCGCCCGGGTCACAGCGTCCACGCCGCGCTGCAGGATGTGAACCGTGTTGGTGTCCTGGCCGAAGGTCTTGTCGGCACCCACCTCATTGGCCACCATGACGTCACAGCCCTTGCGGACGAACTTCTCTCGCGCAAGGTCGAGAACACTGTGCTCGCCGTCGCCGGTCTCGGCTGCGAAGCCCACAATCACCGGCGAGGTGGCTGACCCTCTCGAGCGCACCAGCTCAGCCAGGACATCGGGATTACGAACCAGCTCGATCGTGGGCCCCGACTGATCTGCGTCAGAGCCATCGAAGCCGTCAGCGCCGTCGGCAAGGCCGAATGACTTCTTCATCTTGACGTCGGCATAGTGCGCAGGGCGGTAGTCCGCAACCGCAGCGGCCATCACGACGACATCGGCGTCCTGCGCGGCCTTGGCCACTGCCTCACCGAGCTCAACGGCGCTCTGGACCAGCTCCAGCCTGACCCCGTCGGGCACCGGCAAGGTGACGTTGGCCGATACCAGGGTGACCTGCGCGCCACGGGCCACCGCGACCTCTGCCAGCGCATACCCCTGCTTGCCCGAGGACCGGTTGCCCAGGAACCGAACCGGGTCCAGCGGCTCGCGAGTGCCGCCCGCGCTGATGACGACCCGTCGTCCGGCCAGCGGGCCTGGCTGCGGGTCGGCCTCGACCTGGGACAGGAGCTGGTTGCACACCGAGAAGATGTGCTCCGGCTCCGGCAGCCGGCCAGGGCCGGTGTCCGCCCCGGTCAGCCGCCCGGAAACCGGGTCGATCACCAGCACTCCGCGCGATCGCAGGGTCGCGACGTTGGCCACCGTGGCCGGGTTCTGCCACATCTCGGTGTGCATCGCGGGGGCAAGTACCACTGGACAGCGTGCCGTCAGAAGAACATTGGTCAACAGGTCATCGGCCAGCCCGTGCGCCGCCCTGGCCATCAGATCGGCGGTCGCCGGCGCCACGATGACAAGGTCCGCATGCTGTCCCAGGCGCACGTGTGGCACCTCGTGGGCATGGGTCCACACGTCGCTCGAGACGGGTTTGCCCGACAGGGCCGCCCAGGTCGGGGCGCCAACGAAGCTCAGCGCGGCGGCGGTGGGAACGACCGTGACGTCATACCCGCTCTCGGTGAACAGCCGCAGCAACGAACAGGCCTTGTAGGCAGCTATCCCGCCGCTGACCCCAAGGACCACTTTTCGGCCGGTCCTGATCACCCCGAGCACCCCGCGATATCGACTTGGCCGGGTCAGCCTTCTGTCGGCTGAGAGGTCAGAAGACCCTCGTTGATCTCACGCAAGGCGATCGACATCGGCTTCTCGTTGACCTTCGTCTCGACGAGCGGGCCGACGTACTCGAGCAGGCCTTCGGAAAGCTGGGAGTAGTAGGCGTTGATCTGACGCGCCCGCTTGGCCGAGTAGATGACGAGGGCGTACTTGGAGTCCGCCACCTTGAGCAGGTCGTCAATGGGAGGGTTGGTGATGCCCTCGGGGGCAGCCTGCGTTCCAGACACTGTCAATCTCGATTCCTTGGTTACAACGTGAATACAGCAACGTACGGGACGTGTGGATAGATCACGCCCGTATCAATGATACGAGTTCTTCGCTCGCCCGCTGAACATTGTCGTTCACGATCGTGACATCGAACTCCTTCTGAGCCGCCAGCTCGCGACGCGCCGTGCTCAGACGCGCCCGCCGCTCCGCCTCCGACTCTGTCCCGCGGTGGACCAGCCGCCGGACCAGCTCATCCCAGCTCGGAGGGGCGAGGAACACGAAGAGCGACTCGGGGATCTTCTCTCTCACCTGCCGGGCCCCCTGCAGGTCGATCTCGAGCAACGCCAGCCTCCCCGCAGCAAGGGCATCGTCAACCGGCCCTCGCGGGGTGCCGTACTTGGCTCGTCCATGAACGACGGCCCACTCCAGGAACTCCCCGGCTTCGCGCATACGCTCGAACTGGGCGTCATCGACAAAGTGGTAGTGCCTACCGTCGATCTCGCGCGGACGCGGCTTACGGGTGGTCATCGAGACCGACAGCCATACCTCGGGGAAATGGCCCCGCACGTGTGCCGCCACGGTTCCCTTCCCCACCGCGGTGGGGCCGGCGAGGACGACCAGCCGGGACTTGGGCGTTGCCATGGACAGCTCGGTCAGGCCTGCTCGAAGCGCGAGATCAGTGCGGCAATCTGCTTGTTGCCGAGGCCGCGGACCCGGCGGGTCTCGGCTATCCCGACCTCGTCCATGATCTGACGGGCCCGGACGCGTCCGACCCCCGGCATCGACTCCAGCAGAGCTGAGACCTTCATCTTGCCCACGATGTCGTTGCTCTTCCCCTCGGCGATCACCTCTGACAGCAGACCCTGGGCGTACTTGAGACGGTTCTTCACCGCTGCCCGCTCACGACGAGCGACTGCAGACTGCGCAAGAGCATCGGAGCGCTGCTCAGGGGTGAGCTGGGGAAGAGCCACAGTCAGTCTCCTCTAAGGGGACGAAATCGGATGAGAGCAATGAAGATCAGGGCAATGCGTCGAGTCAGTCAGACCACCGGGCTGATGAACCGTGCTGCCTGAACCTAGCGAGTCTGGGCTGGGCCGTGCAACCGTGGTGCTGTCAGGTGCTCAGGATGGCGTTCAGCTGATGGGCCGTATGCCGTGCCGCCGCCCTCAGCGAAGCGCAGTCAGGCCCGGCTCCCAGGATCTCACGACTGCTGCTGGCCACGACGTTGTTCAATGCCGCGCCGAACACCCTCCGCAGGTCGCCGGCGGTCGCGCCCTGGGCACCAACGCCGGGTGCCAGCAGGGGTGCGTTGGCTGCGGCAAGGTCAAGACCGAGCTCCTGCACCGCTTCCCCGACAGTGGCTCCGACCACCATCCCGACGCTGCCAAGAACCTTGGCAGCGGCAGCATCGTGGATGGCGTTCTCGCCAGTCACGCCATCCACGATGGAGCCAGCCACGCTGCGGCCATCTCGGCTCGCGTGCTGCACCTGGGCTCCGTCCGGGTTTGACGTCAGGGCCAGGACGAAGAGACCCCGACCACTCTCATGGGCCAGATCCAGTGCTGGGCGCAGAGAGCCAAAACCGAGATACGGGCTGACCGTGATGGCGTCGGCGCGCAGTGGGCTCTCCGGTGAGAGGTAGGCATGGGCGTAGGCCGCCATGGTCGAGCCGATATCGCCACGTTTCACGTCGAGCAAGGACAGGGTGCCGGCCTCACGTAGCTGGGCGAGCGTGCGCTCGAGCACCGCGATGCCAGCCGAACCAAAGCTCTCGTAGAACGCCGACTGTGGCTTGACGAGCGCAACGGCCCCGGCGAAGGCCTCGACGCACGTCCTGGAGAACGTCTCCAGGCCCTGAACGCTCTGGTCCAGGCCCCAGCGCGCAAGCAGTGCGGGGTGAGGGTCGATGCCGGCACACAGCGGGCCCAGCTCGTCCATGGCGACCCGCAACCTCGCCCCGAAGGGGGTGATCATCGCCGCTGCTCCCATCTCGTGTGCGCAATCCCCACGGCATCGCTGAACCGGGCAAACCCCTTGTCCTGCAGGGCTGCCGCCAGCTCATGGTTGACCCGCATCGGGGCGGTGGGGTCGTTGAACGTCGCGGTTCCAACCTGGATCGCACTGGCTCCGGCGGCAACCAGCTGCAGCGCATCATCTCCGGTGCGCACCCCCCCGACGCCGATGATCGGGACGGCGGGCAGACGACCCTTGACCATGGCGGCGCGCACCTGCCAGACGGCTCGAACCGCCACCGGCCGGATGGCGGGCCCGGACAGCCCACCGGTGACGCCGGCCACCTTTGGCAGCAACAGGTCCGTGTCGATGACCATCGCGAGCAGAGTGTTGATCATGGTCAGCCCGTCGGCACCGGCTTTCACGCAGGCACTGGCGATCTCGACGATGTCGGTCACGTCGGGACTGAGCTTGGCGAAGATGGGGATGTTGCGCGGCAGCGCTGCGCGCACCAGGGCGATGACCTTGGCGGACGAGCGCGGGTCGCACGCGAACACCTGTCCCCGATTCGCGACATTGGGGCAGGAGATGTTGACCTCGACCCCGACGACGGCGTCGAACGCCGGCGACTCGCACAGTGCCGAGGCCACGTCTGCAAACTCCCCCGCGGTGTTCCCGGCGATGGACACGAGCACTCGCGCCCCGACCGACCTGAGCCATACCAGGTCGTCCCGGGCAAACTCGGCGATCCCCGGCCCCTGCAGGCCGATCGAGTTGAGCATCCCGCTGGGGGTCTCCGCCATCCGTGGTGTTCCTCGCCCTGACCGGGGGTCGGCCAGCACCGTCTTGGTGACGAAGGCGCCCAGCCCGGCGATGTCGAAGAAGCGGTGCAGCTCCCTGCCATTGGCCGCACAACCCGAAGCGGTCATCAGCGGGTTCGGCAGGCTCATCCCGGCCAGCTCGACGCCCATGTCGACGGGCCGGCTGACCGCTGTCGTGCGGCCCACGTCGGTCGAGTGGCTGATGTCGGTCGAGTCGCCCTGCTCGGTCGTCGTCACCTTCGTGCTCCCCCGCTCATCAGTGGCCTCCCATCGAGGCCGCGCCGTACGCATCCTCGGGCACCCGGCACAGCCCGTTCTCGAATGCCTCCCAGCGGATCCGATCGCCGCGAAAGACCGGGCCCTCGGCACAGGATCGGGTCATCCGGGTCAGCCCGTCATCGCCCTTCACCGGCATCACGCAGGTCATGCACACTCCGACCCCACACGCCATGGACTCCTCAACCGCAACCTGTGCGATGGCTCCGTGCTCGGTGGCGATCTCGGTGATGGATCTGAGCATGGCCATCGGCCCGCAGCCGTAGACGATGGCGGCGTGGCTACGGCGGATGACGTCCGGCAGCACGGCAGAGACCCAGCCCTTGACGCCCATCGACCCGTCGTCAGTGGTCACCGTGACCCCGTCCGCTGCCAGACGCGCCTCGGCAACGCCGAAGAGCTGCTCGCTGGTGGCCGCGCCGAGGACCATCTCGACATGGCAGCCACCCGCCCGCAACGCTGCCGCCAGCCAGAAGAGCGGCGCACTGCCGTAGCCACCACCCACCAGGACACAGGGCACCGGTTCCTCCGGAAGCGGAAAGCCGCGTCCGAGCGGGCCGATGATGTTGACCTCTGAATGTGGGCTCAACTCGGTCAGCCACCGGGTACCCGGCCCCCGCGCAGCCACCACGACGTCGACCGTGCCGCCGTCCGTGCCACCCCGGCTCACCTCGTGGATCGAGAAACAACGGCGCAGCAGGCTGGCGGAGGTGTCTCCGCCGACCGCAAGGGCGACGAACTGGCCCGGTCTGGCAAGCTCGGCCACCCCGGGAGCCACGAACGTCAGCTGGTGGTACGCGCCGACCCGGCGACGGGCGACGAGCTCCGCGCTGACCTGCGGCGTGCGCTCCCGCGGTGGCCGGTCCTGCGGTGACAGTCGCTGCAACGCCTCGCTCACGCTCGGTCTTCCGTCCGCACAGTGGCTTTGCTGCCCAGGGGGTCTTCGTGGGGCACAGAGCCTTGCGTCCGCACTGTCGCGTCCGTCCGTGGTGACTCTTCGGTGCCTGCGTAGAAGTTCAGGTCGCGAGCGTGGTCCTGAAGGGACTTCACCCGCACGGAGTCGGTCAGCTGCGACTCGATGCCCTGCACTGCTGCGCCAAGCTGTTGCACCGTGGTGATGATCGGACGATCCATGCTCGTGGTCGCTGCACGGATCGCGTAGCCGTCAGCTCGGGCATCGACTCCCGACGGGGTGTTGACGACCATCTGGACCTCGCCCGCCACGATGCGTTGGACGATGGTGGGTTCGCCCGCAGGACCGGGCCCCTCGCTGTGCTTGCGCACCACCGAGGCATAGATTCCGTTGCGCCGCAGGACATCCGCGGTGCCTCTGGTGGCGATCAGGTCAAATCCGAGGTCAGCCAGACGCTTCATGGGAAAGATCATGGCGCGCTTGTCCCTGTTGGCCACGGAGACGAAGACCGTGCCTCTGCGCGGCAGGCCCGGGCCGAACCCGAGCTGGCTCTTGGCAAAAGCAGCGCCGAAGTCAGCATCGATACCCATCACCTCGCCGGTCGAACGCATCTCGGGGCCGAGCACGCTGTCGACCACCTGACCCTCGTGGGTGCGGAACCGTTTGAAGGGCAGCACCGCTTCCTTGACCGAGACATGGGCGTGAGCAGGCATCGTTCCGCCGTCACCCTGCGGCGGAAGGATCCCTTCCGTACGGAGCTGGGCGATCGTGGCGCCGAGCATGACCCTTGCTGCGGCCTTGGCCAGGGGAACTCCGGTCGCCTTGGCCACGAACGGAATCGTGCGGCTGGCGCGCGGGTTGGCCTCCAGGACATACAAGATGTCCTGGGCCAGGGCGAACTGCACGTTCATCAGGCCCCTGACGCCGATCCCCTGTGCGAGCCGCAGCGTCGACTCCCGGACCCGGTTGAGCTCCTGACGACCGAGCGTCACCGGCGGAAGCACGCAGGCCGAGTCTCCGGAGTGGATACCGGCCTCCTCGATGTGCTCCATGATCCCGCCCACATACATCTCGTGACCGTCGTAGATCGCGTCGACGTCGATCTCGATGGCATCGTCGAGGAACCGGTCGACCAGCACCGGATGCTCGGGGGCGGCCTGCGTGGCACGGGTGACGTAGCCGATCAGGGTCTGGTCGTCGTACACGATCTCCATGCCACGTCCGCCGAGAACGTAGGAGGGGCGCACCAGCACCGGGTAGCCGATCTCGTGAGCGACCTCCACCGCCTCTTCACCGCTGTAGGCCATGCCGTGCCGCGGTGCCGTCAGCCTGGCCTCGGCAAGCACCCGGGAGAAGGCGCCGCGGTCCTCGGCGAGGTGGATCGCCTCCGGGGTGGTACCCACGATCGGCACGCCCTCAGCCTTGAGCGCCCTGGCCAGACCCAGCGGGGTCTGGCCGCCGAGCTGGACGATCACGCCGGCCACCGGCCCCGCCTGCCGCTCGGCATAGACCACCTCAAGGACGTCCTCGAGGGTGAGCGGCTCGAAGTAGAGCCGGCTCGAGGTGTCGTAGTCGGTGGACACCGTCTCGGGGTTGCAGTTGACCATGACCGTGTCAAAACCGTGGTCCCGCAGGGCAAAGCTCGCATGAACGCAGGAGTAGTCAAACTCGATGCCCTGGCCGATCCGGTTCGGCCCGGAGCCCAGGATGATCACCGCCGGGCGCTCGCGCGGCGCGACCTCGGTCTCCTGGTCGTAGGTGGAGTAGTGGTACGGGGTCTTCGCCTCGAACTCGGCCGCACACGTGTCGACGGTCTTGTAGACGGGACGCACCCCGAGGGCATGACGGACCCCCCTGACGACAGCTTCGGGCATACCGGAGAGCTCGGAGATCTGGGCGTCGGAGAAGCCATGACGTTTGGCGAGCAACAGCACCTCGGGGGTGAGCTGAGGGCTGGCGCCCACATGCCTGGCGACCTGGTTGATCAGGGAGATCTGGTCCAGGAACCACGGGTCGATGCCGGTGGCCTCGTGGACCTGCTCAACCGACAGCCCACCGCGAAGAGCCTGCTGCACCAGCACGATTCGGCCCTCGGTCGGCGTCCGCGCCTGGTCGAGCAGAGCACGCGCCTGCTCCGTTGACGGAACCTCCTCCTTGCGCCAGTGGAAGCTGGAGCCGGCGCGTTCCAGCGAGCGCAGGGCCTTCTGGAGAGCCTCGGTGAAGTTGCGGCCGATCGCCATGGCCTCGCCGACGCTCTTCATCGTGGTGGTCAGCGTCGGATCTGCGGCGGGGAACTTCTCGAACGCGAACCTCGGCACCTTCACCACGATGTAGTCCAGGGCAGGCTCGAAGCTGGACGGGGTGACCTTGGTGATGTCGTTGGGGATCTCGTCCAGGGTGTAGCCGATGGCCAGCTTCGCGGCGATCTTGGCGATCGGGAACCCGGTCGCCTTCGAGGCCAGGGCGGAGGACCGGGAGACCCGCGGGTTCATCTCGATGACGATGACCCGGCCGTCGACCGGGTTGACCGCGAACTGGATGTTGCAGCCGCCGGTGTCGACGCCCACCTCGCGAATGATCGCGATGGCGAGGTCACGCAGGCCCTGGTACTCACGGTCGGTCAGCGTCAGTGCGGGTGCCACCGTGATGGAGTCCCCGGTGTGCACGCCCATGGGGTCGAGGTTCTCGATCGAGCAGACGACCACGACGTTGTCGGCCCGGTCGCGCATGACCTCGAGCTCGTACTCCTTCCATCCCTTGATGGACTCCTCCAGGAGCACCTCGGTGGTCGGCGAGTCATGCAGGCCCGAGCCGGCCATCCGGCGCAGGTCCGCCTCGTCATCGGCGAAGCCCGACCCCAGACCACCCATGGTGTAGGACGGGCGAACGACCACCGGGTACCCGAGGTCCTCCGCTGCGGCAAGGCACTCGTCCATCGTGTGCGCGATATGGCTGCGAGCCGTCTCGCCGCCACATCGCTGGACGACACCCTTGAACAGGTGGCGGTCCTCGCCGAGCTGTATCGCCTCGACGCTGGCCCCGATCAGGGGGCAGCCGTACTTCTCCAGGATCCCTGCCTCGTGCAGGGCGACGGCCGCGTTGAGCGCCGTCTGACCACCCAGGGTCGCCAGGACAACGTCCGGCCTCTCCTTGGCGATGATGGCCTCGATGATCTCTGGCGTGATCGGCTCGACATAGGTCGCGTCGGCGAACTCGGGGTCGGTCATGATCGTGGCGGGGTTGGAGTTGACCAGGATGACCCGCAGGCCCTCCTCGCGCAGGACCCGGCAGGCCTGGGTGCCGGAGTAGTCGAACTCGCAGGCCTGGCCGATCACGATCGGGCCCGACCCGATGACCAGGACGCTGTTGATGTCGGTGCGCCGTGGCATCAGCTGCGTCCTGAGGACATGAGGTCGATGAAACGGTCGAAGAGGTGCGCCGAGTCATGTGGCCCGGCAGCGGCCTCAGGGTGGTACTGGACCGAGAAGGCAGGGATATCAAGGCATTCGAGCCCCTCGACGACGTTGTCGTTGAGGCCGATGTGCGAGACGCGCACCCTGCCGTATGCCGTGCTGCCGCCACCCGGCGCGGTGGCCGAGTCTGCCGGCGCGGGCAGGTCGCCCTCGATCGGGGCGTCAACCGCGAAGCCGTGGTTGTGCGCGGTGACCTCGACCTTGCCGGTACCCCGGTCCAGGACCGGCTGGTTGATGCCTCGGTGGCCGTACTTGAGCTTGTAGGTACCGAAGCCGAGTGCCCGTCCGAGGATCTGGTTACCGAAGCAGATCCCGAAGAAGGGCAGGCCGCCGGCAAGAACCTCGCGCAGCACGGCGACCTGGTGGTCTGCCGTGGCCGGGTCGCCCGGACCGTTGGAGAAGAAGACCCCGTCCGCGCCCACGGCCTGGATGTCCGCGAAGGTGGAAGTGGCCGGGAGAACATGCACCTCGATGCCACGCCGGGCCAGGTGCGCCGGGGTGCGGGCCTTGATACCGAGGTCAACGGCGGCGACGGTGAACCGCTTCTGCCCGACGGCCGGGACGACATAGGCGCTCGCCGTGGTGACCTCACCAGCCAGGGCGGCGCCGCTCATCCGGGGAGCAGACAACACCCGTTCCAGCAGCGCCTCCACTGAGTCAGCGGCGCGCCCTCCGGAGAAGATGCCGACGCGCATGGCACCGCGCTCCCGCAGGTGCCGGGTCAACGCACGCGTGTCGATACCGCTGATCCCGACGACTCCCGCCTCGATCAGCTCATCCTCGAGGGAACGTCGGGAGCGCCAGCTGGAGGGACGGATGGCAGGGTCGCGCACGACATAGCCGGCGACCCAGATGCGGGATGACTCGTTGTCCTCGTCGTTGACGCCGGTGTTGCCGATGTGCGGCGCCGTCATGACGACGACCTGACGGTGGTAGCTCGGGTCGGTCAGCGTCTCCTGGTAACCGCTCATGCCGGTCGAGAACACAGCCTCTCCCACCGTCTCGCCGACGGCTCCGTACGTGTCCCCGGGAAAGACGCGGCCATCTTCCAGGACCAAAGTCGCCGGCTCCCGGGGCTGAAAGGTCTTTCCAGGCGTCAAGCCAGCTCTCCCTTCAGAACCGTGGGCAGGCCGTGCAGGACCGTGGCGTGGACCGCGCCGGTGAGCCGACGTCCATGCCAGGGGTTGTTGCGCGACAACGACAGTGACGCCTCGCGGTCCACCGTCACCGTGGCAGCCGGGTCGACCAGGGTGATGTTGGCCGGCTCCCCCACGGCGATCGGCCGGCCGTGACCGGCCAGACCCGCAATCCGGGCCGGGTGCACGGACATCACCTGCGCGACACCTGCCCAGTCGAGCAGACCGGGACCAACCATGACGTCGGACACGACGGAGAGCGCCGTCTCCAGGCCCATCATGCCGAAGGCGGCGTTGATGAAGGTGTGTTCCTTCTCATGGCGGGCGTGCGGAGCGTGATCGGTGGCGACGGCGTCGATGGTGCCGTCCGCCAGGGCCGCCCGGAGCATCTCGACGTCCTCGATCGGACGCAGGGGCGGGTTGACCTTGAAGGTCGGGTCGTAACCCGAGAGCAGTTCGGTGGTCAGCATGAGGTGGTGCGGCGTGACCTCTGCGGTGACCGAGATCCCCTGGGCTTTCGCCCAGCGGATGACCTCGACCGATCCGGCCGTGGACACGTGGGCGACATGGACCCGCGAGCCCGTATGCCGCGCCAGCATCACGTCTCGGGCGACGATGACCTCCTCGGCGACACCGGGCCAGCCCGGAAGCCCGAGTCGGCCTGACAGCTCGCCCTCGTGGCAGCAGGCATTGTGGTCTGCCAGCATCGGGTCCTGCGAGTGCTGGGAGATAACGCCGCCAAAGGCCCTGATGTACTCCAGGGCCCGGCGCATCACGCGTGCATCGTGGACGCATTTCCCGTCATCGGAGAAGACCCGCACCTGGGCGCGCGAGTGCGCCATGAGCCCCAGTTCGGCGAGCTCTTCTCCCCGCAGTCCCTTGGTGACCGCGCCAACGGGCTGCACGTCGACCAGACCGGCCAGCCGGCCGAGGTCGAGCACCCGCTCAGCCGCTTCTGCGGTATCTGTGACGGGAGTCGTGTTCGCCATCGCGAGTATCGCGGTGAATCCGCCGATCGCCGCGGCCGCCGAACCACTGGCAATGGTCTCGGCATCCTCGCGGCCCGGCTCACGCAGGTGGGTGTGCAGGTCGACCAGACCCGGCAACGCGATCAGACCGTCCGCCTCGATGGTCTGGTCGATGCTCTTCGCAGGAGGGTCCAGGGTGCCGATCTCGGTGATCACGCCGTTGCTGATCAGCAGGTCCTGGCGGCCTTTCCCGATCAGGTCGGCTCCCTTGATCAGGAGGTTCATTCCATTCGTGCCATTGCTCATGCCATTGCTCATGCGAGGGACCCTTCTCCGGCGAACAGGTGGTAGAGCACGGACATCCGGACGGCGACACCGGCCGACACCTGATCCAGGATCAGTGACTGCGCGGCGTCAGCCGCGTCCGCGGTGATCTCCAGTCCCCGGTTCATCGGCCCCGGGTGGCAGATCACCGTGTGCTTCTGGAGCGATCTGAGCCTCTCCCGGGTCAGGCCGTAACCGACGGTGTACTCGCGCTCGGTCGGGAAGAAACCGCCGCTCATCCGCTCGCGCTGCACCCGCAGCATCATCACCGCGTCCGCTGTGGGCAGAACGGCGTCGAGGTCGTAGGACGTGTCGAAACCCTCGCTCTTGGACCATGTCTCGATGCCGCTGGGCATGAGCGTCGGAGGAGCCACCACGGTGACCCTGGCACCCAGGGTCTTCAGGCAGATCAGGTTCGAGCGCACCACCCGGGAATGTGTCAGGTCACCGACGATGGCCACGTGCTGGCCCTCGAGATCACCGAGCCGCTGACGCATGGTGTAGGCATCGAGCAGGGCCTGGGTCGGGTGCTCGTGCAGCCCGTCCCCGGCGTTGATGACCACCGCGTCAACCCACTGGGACACCTGTTGGGCAGCGCCACTGGCACTGTGCCGGATGACGAACCCGTCAACGCCCATCGCCGCGACGACGCGAACGGTGTCGCGCAGGGACTCACCCTTGCTGGTCGACGATCCCTTGCCCGAGATATTGACCATGTCGGCCGAGAGCCACTTTCCGGCGATCTCGAACGAGGAGCGGGTGCGGGTGGAGTCCTCGAAGAAGAGGTTCACGATGGTTCGTCCCCGCAGGGTCGGGAGCTTCTTGACCTCTCGGCGCTGGACGTCATGCATGGACTCGGCAGTGTCCAGAATCGTCAGGATGTCTTGCTTGTCAAGGTCGTTCATGGACAGCAGGT
>JBDTWH010000035.1:0-5483 GCA_040006795.1 Actinomycetota bacterium
ACACCCCGACCATCCCGCTCACCTACTGGTCGTTCCGGATCATGATCGGGCTCGGCATGGTCGGTGCGCTGATCGCCATCGCCGTGCTGTGGACAACCCGTCGCGACCGGATCCCCAAGCACCGCCTGTGGTTCTGGGTGATCCTGGCCACCCCGCTGCTCCCGTTGTTCGCCAACAGCTTCGGCTGGATCTTCACCGAGACCGGCCGTCAGCCCTGGATCGTCTTCGGGGTCATGACCACCAGCAGCGGAATCTCCCCCAGCGTGTCCGTGGGTGAGGTGTGGACCTCGGTGATCACCTTCACCCTCCTGTATGGCGTCCTGGCCGTCATCGAGCTCAAGCTCCTGCTGCGGTACATCGGGATCGGGGCTCCCGACTTCGAGGAGCCGGTGGACCCCGCGGACCGGGACGAGAACGCCCCGCTCGTCTTTGCCTACTGACACACCAGCAACACAGCGACAGCCGACCGATCCGACGTTGACCACCGACGAGAACACAGAGGGACATCATGGAGCTCACGACCGTCTGGTTCATCCTGATCGCGGTCCTGTGGACCGGCTACTTCGTGCTGGACGGCTTCGACTTCGGTGTCGGAATGCTGATGCCCGTCCTCGGACGAGGTGAGCACGGCGAGGTGCGAAGGCGGGTGATGCTGAACACGATCGGACCGGTCTGGGACGGGAACGAGGTGTGGGTGCTCACCGCCGGCGGCGCGACGTTCGCGGCCTTTCCGCACTGGTACGCCACGATGTTCAGCGGGTTCTACCTGGCCCTGCTGCTCATCCTGGTCGCGCTGATCGTGCGGGCGCTCGGCTTCGACTACCGCGGAAAGACGGACAACCCGACCTGGCGCAAACGCTGGGACACCGCCATCTTCTTCGGGTCCGCCCTTCCCGCGCTGCTCTGGGGAGTCGCCCTGACGAACGTGGTGATGGGCCTGCCGATCAACGCCCAGAAGGAGTACACCGGCACCCTGTTCACGCTGCTGAACCCGATCGGGCTGCTCGGCGGGCTGACCACAGTCGCCCTCTTCCTCACCCACGGAGCCATCTTCATCGCGCTCAAGACCGAGGGCGACATCCGGCACGAGGCTCGGGCGCTGGCGCTCAAGACAGGTGCCGTGGCCGCCCTGCTCGCGGTGGCCCTGCTCGTCTCCGTCAACGTCTCGACCGGATCAACCTGGTCCTGGATCGCCGCCGTCGTGGCAGCGGTCGCCCTGCTGGCCGGGCTGTTCGCCATATCGCGTGACCGTGAGGGATGGGCCTTCATCGGGACGTTCGTAGCAGTCGGGGCTGCGGTGGCCACCTTGTTCCTTGCGCTCTTCCCCGACGTGATGCCCTCCTCGACCAACCCGGCGTTCTCGCTCACGACGACGAACGCGAGCAGCACGGAGCTCACGCTGACGATCATGACCTGGGTCGCGGCGATCTTCACACCCATCGTGTTGATCTACACCTCCTGGACGTACTGGACCTTCCGCCGGCGGATCGGCACCCAGCACATCCCGGCCGTAAGTGTGAGCACCACGCATTGAGCCGGCCGTTCGACCCCCGCCTGCTGAGCCAGGTCCCCGCGACGCGGCGGCCGGTGCTCGCTCTCGGGGCGATCGGCGTGGTGCAGGGCCTCGCGACCATCGCGCTTGCCTTCGCGGTGACCGATCTGGTGGTCGCGGTGGTCCAGGGTCACCCGGTACTGACACCCGGCGTGTGGCTCGTGAGCCTTTTCATCGTCCGTGCACTGCTGGCCTCGGCAAGCGAGCTGGTCGGGACGTGGGCGGGACTGCGGGTGTCGACCGTCCTGCGGGAGCGTCTCATCGGAGCGTGGCTGAGACGCGACGCCGATACGCGTCCGGAGGCGGGCCGGGCCCAGGCCCTCGCAACGCAGGGAACAACGAGCATCGAGCCGTATGTCGCGCGCTACCTCCCAGCCCTCGTCTCCGCGGCCGTCCTGCCAGTGCTCGCCATCGGCACCCTCGCGGTGGTCGACTGGCCCAGCGCCCTGATCGTCGCCCTGACCGTCCCGCTGCTGCCCGTCTTCGCCGCTCTCATCGGACATTCCACCCAGGAGTCGACCCGCCGTCGATGGCGGTCACTCGCGGCGCTGTCCGGCCACTTCCTCGACGTGATGCGAGGCCTGCCCACCCTCGCGTCCTACGGGCGGGCCGAGAACCAGGTGGGCTCGATCGCCGAGGTGAGCCAGCGACACAGGCTCGCGACGATGAAGACGCTGCGACTGGCCTTCATGAGCTCCGCGGCACTCGAGCTGCTGGCCACCATCTCCGTGGCGCTGGTGGCAGTGACAGTCGGCATCCGCCTGGCGAACGGTTCCATGCCCCTGGACACCGCCATGCTGGCCATCCTGCTGGCGCCGGAGGCCTACTGGCCGATCCGCCGGGTGGGCACCGAGTTCCACTCTGCCGCTGACGGTGCAGAGGCTCTCAGCGACGTGCTGGCCGAGATCGAGGCCACCGCCCCGGCACGGGTTCCCCTCACTGCCAGGACCGCAGACCTTGTCCCGCACGCCAGCGATCCTGCGGCACCTGCCTGCCCAACCGCCGCTCCACTGCGTGTCGTGGGCAGGTCGGTTCGATATGTCTTCCCGGGCGCGACCACCGCCGTGCTGACAGACCTCTCCTTCGATCTCACGCCGGGGCTCACCGTGGTGACCGGCCGGTCCGGCGTCGGCAAGTCGACGCTGCTGGAGCTGATGGCCGGGCTCCGAAGTCCGAGCAGCGGCACCCTGTCCGCCCCCCGTTCCCACCTGGTCACCCAGCGACCATTCCTTGCGGCCGGGACAGTGCGGGACAACCTCACGCTGGGAAACGACTGCGCCGATGACGAGCTCTGGGCGGTCCTGGCCGTCGTCGGGCTGGACCTCATGGTCGTCGGCCTGGCGCACGGGCTGGACGCCCCGCTCGGTGACGACGGGTTCGGCTTGTCGGCGGGTCAGCGGGCCCGCCTCACTCTGGCCAGGGCAGCCCTGTCCAGCGCCCCGCTGGTGCTGCTCGACGAGCCGACTGCCCATCTGGACGAAGAGTCCGCAGCCTTGGCGCACCACCTGATCCAGAAGCTGGCCGAGCTCCGCATGGTCGTGGCTGTCACCCACCGTCCCGAGCTGCTCACGCTCTCCGGTCAGCACATCCACCTGGCCCGGCAGCAGCCGGGTCTGACCGGAGCCCTCTCGTGACCGCGCCCGCCCCAGGTCAGACCGCCCCAGGTCAGACAGGGCCCCCTCAGGCCGCTGTCGGGCCAGGCCGGGGGACTCGTCCGGGGCGAGCACAGCACATGACACCCGCAGTTGTCGGTGCCGGGTTGCTCGGCGGCATCGCCACGACCGCCGGCATCGCGCTCACCGCCACGTCGGGCTGGCTGATCGTGCGCGCCAGCGAACGCCCGTCCATCCTGCTGCTGCTCACCGCGATCGTGGCGGTGCGGACGTTCGGCATGGCCAGGCCGGCCTTTCGCTACTGGGAGCGGCTGCGCTCGCACGACGCGGCACTCGCAGATCTCGCCCGCCGGCGCACTTCGACCTACCGGCGGCTGATCCCTCTGACGCCGGCCCGGCTCGGCCGTCGCGGACGGGCCGACCTGCTCACCGGAGTCGTCGACGACCTGGGTGACGTCGTGGACGCGCAGGTCAGAGTCACCGTACCGATCCTGTCGACACTGGTGGCAAGCGTCGTCGCCTCGACCGTGCTTGCCCTACTCTCTCCCGCAGCGGGCCTGGTCATCGCCGCCATGACTGCGCTCACGGCTCCCGTCCTGCTGCTCGGCTGGCGGCTCGAGACGCGGTCCCAGCAGACCCTGCTGGGTGCCCGTGCGGAGCTCTCCCGGATCACCGCCCTGGTGTCCGGCAATGCCGGTGAGCTCCAGGCCATCGGCGCCGGTGACCGGGCGGAAGCCTGGCTCGTCACCGCACATGCGGACCTTTCCCTCGCCGCCGGACGGCAGAGCCGTGGGCGCTCCCTGGCTGCGGGACTCCTGCTCCTGCTGACTGCTGCGGGGACGGTCGCGATGACGATCGTCATCCTGTCGGCTGTGGGCACGACGATCTCGACGCCCGTGGCTGCACTCCTGGTCCTGACTCCCATCGCGCTGGGTGATGCCTTCTCGACCCTGCCTGACGTCGTCCGCGCCCTCGCCCGCTCCCAGGCAAGCGCGATCCGGCTGACCACGCTGCTGGACCAGAAGCCCGCTGTCAGCGAGGCCGGGACCGGGCCGATGGAGGCCCCGGCAGGTATTCCGCCGCAGCTCTGCCTGACCGCGCTCACCGCCGCGTGGTCAGGCGCGGTACCAGACGTCGGGCCACTCGACCTGGCGATCCCACCCGGAACACGGCTGGCCATCACGGGCCCCAACGGTTGCGGGAAGTCCACCCTGCTGGGCGTCCTGGCCCGGACGCTCGATCCCACGGGTGGCAGCTACCGGCTGGGTGACCAGGAAGCGGTAACCCTCGAGCTCGGGCAGGCTCGCGGTGCTTTCGCGGTGCTCGACGACGAGCCGCATCTCTTCGCCTCCACCGTGCGCGCCAATCTTGGGCTGGCCCTGCCCGGGTCCGACGATCCCGATCTCATCAGGGCTCTGGACCGGGCCGGGCTGACCTCGTGGTTCAGCAGCCTCGACATGGGCCTGGACACGCTCATCGGTGCGGGCGGCCGCGGCGTCTCCGGTGGCGAGAGGGCGCGGCTCGGACTGGCCAGGGCACTGCTCTCAGACAGGCCCGTGCTGCTGCTCGACGAGCCGGTCGCCCACCTGGACCGTGCCACCGCGGACGCCGTGATGGACGACCTCACCCGATCCGCGACGAAGCGGTCTGTCGTCATGGTCAGTCACCGCCAAGACGGTCTCGCCGGTTTCGACCGTGTCATCGACCTGTCGGAACAGGGGCGAGGCCAAGGTTGATCGCTCGGATCATCCAGCCACCTCCCGCCAGCTGAGCAGGCTCAGGTGCAACGCCGAGACCAGGCGCTCGAACGAGCGCCCGACGTCCAGCGGCAGCCCGAAGCCGTCGGCGATCTCAAGACTGACGAACCCGTGAAGAGCGCTTCTCGCCGCCCGGGTGGCATGAATCGCCTCGTCGCCGTCGAGCCCGTACCCGCGAAGTGCGGCTAGGACCGCCTGAACCGCCTGTTCCCCCGCAGCCAGATGCTGAGGATCCCCGGCGTCTGGCACGCGTTGGGTCAGCTCGTATCGGCCCGGATGGGACAGCGCGTAGTCGCGGTAGGCGTGAGCCAGGGATCGCATCGCATCCTCCCCAGACCGGCCCGCGACAGCTTTCCCGAGGACGTTCGCCAGCTCGGCGGTCGCCCTGGCGGAGACCTTCTGCTTCAAGGCCTCAACGCTGCTGACGTGCTTGTAGAGGGATGGCGTGGCCACCCCGGTGCGGCGCGCGACGGCCGCGAGAGTCACCGCACCCGGACCCCTCTCGTCGATCAGCTCGAGGGTCGCATCAACCACCGACATCGTGGACAGGCGTGGCCTAGG
>JBDTWH010000036.1:0-1863 GCA_040006795.1 Actinomycetota bacterium
CGGGCCGCCGAGGCGGGGGTGGATGGCGACGACCAGGCCGGCGATGATCTCGATGGCGCCGACGGCATACATCAGCTGGTGGGGGGTGAAGGGCAGCGGGTTGGACAGTGCCGGGGCAAGGTATGGCCTTGACCCCGTTGCGTGGACACCTCGTAAGAGAGGATGTTCATCATGGGACGCACACGTCGGGGGTTCACTCCTGAGTACAAAGACGAAGCCGTGAAGCTGGTGATCAACACCGGTCGCACGGTCGCCACGGTCGCGCGGGAGCTCGGCATCAACGAGGCCACGTTGGGGCGGTGGGTCAATGCCTTCCGGGCCAGGGCCGCCACGGGTGAGGGTGGCCTGGGCGGTCTGAGTGAGACCGAGCGCGCCGAGCTGCTGCGGTTGCGCCGGGAGAACTCTGAAGCGCCCCAGGTTCTCTGCCGTTCCTATACGGGGTGCGGCTCTCGGTTGAGAGCAGCGTAGTGGGCTTGTTCGTACTCGATGGGTGGGACGTTTCCCAGGGTGCCGTGCAGACGCCTGGTGTTGTACCAATCGACCCAGCCGGCGGTGGCGTACTCGACGTCGGCGATGGTCTTGTAGGGGCCGTCGTGGAAGACGGTGGTGCGGATGCACTCGGCCTTGTAGAGACCGTTGATCGTCTCCATCAGGGCGTTGTCGTAGGCATCGCCGACCGAGCCGATCGAGGGCCGGATCTCCTCAAGCGCGAGGTGCTCGGTCAGCCGCAGACTCGTGTATTGCGACCCGGCATCCGAGTGATGAATAAGCTCGCCGGCGATCGTGGGATGTCCTTCGCGGCCGCGCTGCCACAGCGCCATCCGCAGCGGGATCATCACCAGGTCGGTCTTCTTGGTCGTCGCGGCGTGCCAGGCCACGATCCGTTGGGCATAGACATCGACGATGAACGCGACATAGACGAAGCCGGCCCAAGTCCGCACGTAGGTGAAGTCGGTGATCCACACACGGTTGGGCGCGGCCGCGGTGAAGTCACGGTCGAGCAGGTCGCCGGCCCGGATCCCGTCCTTGGCCGGGATCGTGGTCCGGGTGCCCTTGTCACGCCTGACCCCTGAGAGCCCGAGCGAGCGCATCGCCCGGTCCACCGACCCAAAAGACGCCTCCGGCCTCGCGGTGCGACGCAGGTAGGCCGTCATCTTCCGTCGCCCGTACAGCCCCTCAGGAGCGAGCTTGCGCCTGCTCTGGGCGTCGGTGGTCCAGGCGATGTCGCGCACCGCGTCGACAACGCAGGCATCGGTGATGGTCCGAGCAGCGACGACTCGCCCTGATCGCTTCCAGGCCCGGTAGGTCCGCGCGGCGATCTGGCAGCCCTGCTCGCGCAGGACCCGACAGATCGACTCGACCGCGTGGCCCTCGGCTCTCATGGTGTCGATGAAGCCCATGATCAGCGGTTGCGGGGGTCGAGTTCCCCGGCGAAGAAAACCGTCGCGGACTTCAAGATCGCGTTGTCCTCTTCAAGCCGACGCACCTTGGCCTTCAGCGCCTTGATCTCAGCCATCTCCTCGGTCGTTGCACCCTGACGCTGGCCGCCGTCGACCTGGGCCTGGATCACCCACCGGCGAACGGACTCCTTGCCCACACCCAGCTGCTTGGCCACGACCGCCGCAGCGGCCGTGAGCGAGGAGTACTCGCCCTGGTGGTCATTGACCAGTCGTACCGCTCTGGCCTTGAGCTCATCATCGATCTTCTTCGGCATGCTGCTCATCCTCCTGGACTCAAACAGGAGCGGCATCAAACCTGGGGCGGTTCAGAGAGGCAGGCAACGGCTAGGCCCGTCCGACGCAGCCGCGCGCCCCGCTGAAGCAGCGGCTAGGTCCGGTGGAGCTCAAGGTCATAGATGACGCG
>JBDTWH010000037.1:0-3093 GCA_040006795.1 Actinomycetota bacterium
CCCCTACTACTACTGAGGACCCTGGAACGATCGTGAATGGCCCCGCCCACTCAGCGGTGGTGCCGCTGCCGACGACATCCGGCGGAGTCCTGTCGGCTCGATCTGGAACGCCTTCACCGTCCATACCTCGACCGTCTCGCCAGACTTGACCGGTCCAGGTAGCGACTTGCGTGCTAACAACAAGCAATCCCGACCGAACAAGACCGCCCCCGCAACGCGGCCAGATGCGTGTGCTGGCCGAGCGATCGATTGATCTGGTTCAGACGTCTCCTCGATCGTTAGTCGTCAGCCTGCTCACTGAGTGGCACCGCGCCCATTGCCCGGGCCGCAGGACCAGCCGGGAGGCAGCGAATGAGCTCAGGCGAGCCGACGTGTCATCTGGGGATGGCGTCGGACCGCGATCCACGCAAGTCCGCCGGCGAGCAGCGGCACGGCGACGCAGACCGCGACCAGGGGTAGCCAGGGGATGACGATGGTCGGGGCCTTGGTCGTCATCTGGCCGGTGACCTCGTTCGAGATCCGCGTCGTCAGCGGCCACGTGCTCGCGATCCCGGGGACCATGCCTACGGCCACGCCGAGGAGGGCGCCGCACGCTGCGACGACGAAGGCCTGAGAGGCCGCAATGCCACGGCGGGTATGCCGGGTGGCTCCCACCGCGGCAAGAGTCGCCATGTCGTTCTGGCCCTCGGCGAGGGAGAGTGCCGTCGAGATGAGCGAGGCGATGAGTACGAGCAGGCCGGCCACGAGGAACGCGATGAGCAGGATGAGCCCCGACTTGTTCTGCAGGCCGCGCTCAACGTAGGTGATGTAGCCGTCGCCGAGTCGGTCGGCTACTGCCGCTTCGACCTGCGGGGAGATAGTGCCGGTGGGCGAGTTGAGGTTGAACTTCTCGATCCGCACCGGCCAGCGGAGCTTGGTCGCGGTGTCCGGAAGGAGCCAGACCCCCGATGTCCCTTGGAACGCGGCCCCCCAGATCTTTGGGTCCACGAGCACGGCCGGGAGGTGCGCGCGTTGGGTGACGGCGCCTCCGGTTGGCGCTCCGGACTGGTTCTGCGTCGCGGTGCCACTGAGGGTGTTGACCTGGCCTTCCTGCACGAGCCTGGGGTCGGTGACCAGGATGCCGCCGCCTTCGAGTACGGCCCGCTGGGACATCGACAAGGGGAGGGTCGACGTCAGGCTGGGCAGTCCGCCCACGTGCAGCACGCTGTTGTCGTTGGTCAGCGGTTCGCAGCCGGCAGCACCGTCCTTGCCCTCGTAGATCCCCACGATCTGGGCCTCGGTGCAGCTTGGTGGCACCAGGGCCACCCACCAGGCTTTGGCTTGGATCGATGTGCCATCGCGGCCGGAGAGGTACCCCACCGGGTCCATCTCGAGCTGCGGCGCGAACCGGTCGAGCACCGTCCGGACGCTGCGCTCACTGCTGTCCTCGCCGTTGAGCACGATGAACCCGGTACCCATCGCGCTGTGGGGCTCGTAGGCGTCCTGTTGTTGTCGGCTGTTGCTGGCCGCGCCGATGCTCAACGCCGTCAGTGCGGCAACCGCGGCCATGATGGCGGCCACCGCGGGCGTTGAGCGTCCTCGCTGGCGGGCGGTATCGCGTGCGGCCAGTCGAAGGGGCAGAACCAGGTGAATGCCGAACCGGCCGACGAGGGCCAGCAACGCCGGGATCACCATGAGGCAGCCGAGGACGAGGCCGACGGCGCCGCCGACGATGAGGTACTCGTTGTACCCCACACCGGCCTCGCCGCCAGAGGCAACGCTCCAGATCAGCGCGGCCCCGCTGAGGACCATGACGAGGACGCCCGAAGCGGGCAGACCGCGACGGACTTTGCGGTCACCCGACCGACCGGCGAGGACGGACACGATGTCGAGGCGGGCGATGCCCTTGGCCGGGAGCAGTGCGGCGACCATGGACGCGGCGACCGCGCAGATGAATACACCGACCACCCGTGGCCAGGAGACTTCGAAGGGGCCGATGGCGAAGTCGGCGTGACCGGCCTGCCACCAGGTGAGCCCGGCCAGGGTCAGGAGTACGCCGGCTACTATGGCGACGGCTGCTGATGCGACGCCCAGCACGACTGCCTGCCCGAGGACATATCGCCTGAGCTGACGTGCCTCGGCGCCGTTGGAGGCGGCGAGTGCAAGCGAGCGGCGTTGACGGGCGGCACTGACGGCGAAGGCGGGGCCGGCGAGCAGCGTGGTCTCGATAAAGAGGCCGATCGCCGCCAGGAGCAGGACAACGTCAATCTGGCGTTGGTCGGAGATGCTGCGTGCGGCCTGCGGACCCGAGTCGGTGTCTGACGGCGGGTGCAGGAACACCTGGCGGCTCTGGACCAGGAGTCCGTACTTGTTCATCTCGTGCACCTCCGACCAGGTCACGGGGTCGGTCCGGTCGACGAGAAACGCGGCGGACACACGCGTCTGATCCGGAAAGCCGGCAACCAGCTCCGGCAGCGCTACGAGGAAGGGCTGCGTTCCGTAGCCGCTCCCGGTCTGGGCGGTGGCCACCCCGACCACGGTCAGCTGCAGCGGCTTGCCGCCCGGGCCGTCAGCTGTCAGCGTCCCCCGGCGCGGCAGTCCCCTGGTGATCCCCGCCTCGGTGACGACGATCTCGGACGTTGTGCCCGCCCACCGGCCCGAGACCAGGGCGGTCATCCCGCGTGCAGCTGGGTCACGAGCGTCGATGCCGAGGATCGGCATGTTGGGCCGACGGTCACCCAGGGTGACGCGCATCCAGGCGTCGCTCGCCTGGACGACCCGGCCGCCGGTGATCTTCTGTATCTTGCTGGTCGTCCAGCTCGAGCCCGGTGCGAAACCGGGTACGGCGAGCACGGCCGTTCCGCTGCCGCCGTTGCCGCCGCCGGACGACTGACTATCCGGCGACTGGGTCAGGCGGTCGCCGCCGCCGCCAGCTTGGACTCGCGCCTGGGCGGAACCCATGAGGCGCGGGATCGACTCCGCGAGGCTGATCTCGTTGGTGGCCATCAAGGTGATGCCACTGGTGAGCAGCAGGACCGGCAGCCCGACCATCGCCGCGATCAGGGCGCTGCGCCACTTGTAGCGTCGGGCGTCGCGTCGCGCGATCCGGATCGC
>JBDTWH010000038.1:0-2315 GCA_040006795.1 Actinomycetota bacterium
GTGCTTCAGGCGCTGGTGAGCCGGCGTTGTTCGTTCGTGGTCACCGGTGGCACAGGTAGCGGCAAGACCACGCTGCTGGGCGCACTGCTCGGCGAGGTGGACCCCCGCGAGCGGCTCGTCATCGTCGAAGACGTGCGCGAGCTTGCCGTCGTCCACCCGCACGTCGTCAGGTTGCAGTCGCGCCCCGCCAACATCGAAGGTCGAGGCGAGATCGGGCTCACCTCACTCGTGCGCCAGTCACTGAGGATGCGTCCTGATCGTCTCGTCGTGGGTGAGGTCCGCGGCGCTGAGGTGCGCGAGATGCTTGCTGCGCTCAACACAGGTCACGAGGGCGGATGCGGCACCCTGCACGCCAACACCGCGGCCGATGTCGTGGCCCGCTTCGAGGCCTTGGGCGCGCTGGCGGGTCTTGGCCCGACAGCCGTGCACGCACAGCTGCTGAGCGCGGTCCAGGTCGTCGTCCACGTGCGACGCAGCTCGGGTCGCCGTTTCGTGGACACCCTGGGAGTACTGGCCCGAGGAGCGGATGGCCGGCCCGAGGTGACGTCGTCGCTGTGCAGAGGGGCCGACGGGCGAACGACCCTCGGGCCGGCCTGGCGAGTCCTCGCCGAGCTCCTGAACCTCGCCGAGCCGCCGGACGTGGCTGAGGCCCCCGACCTGCCCGTGCTCTCTGATCTTGGGGTGATCCCTGACCCACCTGGGCTGCCGGACCCGGCCGGGCTGCCTGGCGTTCAGTCGGGCCTCGTCCCGTGAGCCTCGTTGTGGGGGTCCTGGCCGCTGCCGGGATCTTGTTCTGGCCCGATCGGATCGGCCGGCAAGGACTGTCGATTCTGCCCGGGGCCTCATCAAGCCTGCTCTCCGTGGGTGGCTCCCGGTCTGTATTCGCATCGGCGCGGGAATGGGTCCGTCTTCGCCTTCACGGACCATCAACCGGCCTTACCGCCCGGGACCTGCTCGGGCTGCTCGAAGCCATCGCTCCGGCGCTGGACGCGGGGATAGCGCCCGCCCCGGCTCTGCGGATCGCGGCGGATGCCCGATCCGGTTCGGGCCAGCCCGACCCGCTTGCCGCACTGGCGCGCGAGATAGCGTCGGCTGCTGCCGAAGGGGTCAGGCTGGGCCCTCTGTGGCGCAGGGCAGCCGTGTCCGCCGGTTCCGTGGAGCTGCTGTTGCTGGCGCAGGCATGGTCGCTTACTGAGGACATGGGCGTTCCCCTCGCACAGGCCGTCCGGACGACGGCTGGGCTGCTTGAGGCTCGACTTGCCCACGAACAACGTCTGGCGGGGGCTGTGGCAGGCGCCAGGGCGACGGTGAACCTGCTCACGGTCCTGCCGGTCGGGGGTCCCTTGCTGGGCCTGGTTCTGGGCATCGGGCCGGGAGAGCTCTACGGAGGGTCTGGGCTGACCCAGGCGAGCCTGGCTCTGGGACTGGTTATGGCTGGCCTCGGCCGCTTGTGGGTGCGCCGGATGATCCGGGCCGTGGCTCGTGGCCCCGTGATCGCATGAGTATCGGTGGACTGACTATTGGCGGACTGGGTATTGGTGGACTGAGCATCGGTGGTCTGAGCGTTCTGGTGATGTTCCTGGGTGCAACCGCTGTCCTTGTGTGGCCTGCCAGGAATCCGGTCAGGCCTGCCGCATCCGGCAGCGGTGTGGCCCCAGCCGGCGGTGAAGATCACGGCGGTGAAGATCACGGCGGTGAAGATCACGGGGGCCAAGATCACGGGGGCGACGCCACCGGCGCGGACGCTCAGGGCGTGGATGTCAGGTCCGTCGTGCCCATCGCCGAGGTGGCCGGCGTCATTGACCTGTTGGCCCTGACACTGCGTGGCGGGGTCGGACTGGTTGAAGCGATGGAAGCCGTGGCTGCCCGGGTTGGCGGGCCCCTTGGACTGCATCTGCGGACGGTCGCCGCCGCCGGTCGATGGGGGGTCGATGATGCAGCCGCCTGGGCGAGTGTCCCGTCCGCGTGGAAGCCGGCGGCCAGAGCCCTGCGGATGGCGGCCACTGCAGGTGTGCCTCCGGCTGACGCACTGGTCGGCGCGGCTGATGAGATCCGGCGCGGCGAACGCCAACGGCTCGAGGTGGCGACGGCGACCCTGGGCGTCCGCATCGTGCTGCCGCTGGGGCTGCTCTTCCTGCCCGCGTTCATCCTCACCACCGTCGTGCCGATCGTGCTCGCACTGGCCCAAGAGGTGCTGTCCCGCCAATGAAGCGACGACTCACCGGGCAGAAGCTGTCCGTCAATTTCAGCGGTCGGGCCATCAGCGGTCGGGCCATCAGCGGTCGGGCCATCAGCGGTCGGGCCATCAGCGGTCG
>JBDTWH010000039.1:0-6523 GCA_040006795.1 Actinomycetota bacterium
CGGGTGTCGCTGGAGTCCCCGTCCCTGAAGTCCTCAGGGAATGGGGGAGCGGGCGGCGCTTGAAGCCCATCCTGCTCGTAGCACTGTTGGTGGCCGTGCTCGGCTCGGCATACCTGCTGCTCAGCCTCGTCAGCGACCAGAGCGGCACGACCGCAACCCCAGGCGCGAACCGCGCGAGCGCGTCGACGCCCACGGCGGGCAGCACGCCGAAGGCTTCCGAGGCGCCCAGTGCCACCGCCCGCGCGCCGAGAAGCACGGTGGCGGTGCCCGCCCGCAGCTCCGACGAGCGCCTCGCGAGCTTCATCAGCTCGTACTACGCCACCGTCACCACCGACAGGGATGTCACCTGGGCCCAGCTGTCGCCCACGATGCAGGCCTTCGCGAAGGGTCGCAACGGCTACGACGGATTCTGGCAGACGGTCAGGAGCGTCAGGGTCAACCAGGTCGACGCGAATGCTTCTGCCCGGTCGGCCGTGGTCAACCTCACGTACACGATGAGGAACGGCAGGACCCGGACCGAGACTCACAGCTTCGCCTTCGTCACGAACGGTGCGGGTTACCTGATCCAGACCGACCGCTGAGCGGCAGCCGTCCGGGCCAAGGACGACTCTGCTGACGCCGCCGAGCGGGCGAGCGGTTACGTCACCTGCACTGTTCAAACCACCTGCGAGAGCGGTTCCGTGCCGAGCGGATGGAGCCCGAGGCTGATGCTGACGGCACGATCGACGTGGAGCGCGGTGGTGTCGAACAGGACCATGCCGGGCATGGCACCGGCTGAGACCAGCAGGCTGATCTCGGTGCATCCGAGGACGATGCCCTGGGCGCCGCGGGCCACCAGGTCGCCCATGATCCGCTGGTACTCCTGCCGGGAGTGGTCATGGGTCACCCCGTGGGTCAGCTCCTCGAAGATGACCCGGTGAACCAGCGCGCGGTCCGGCTCGGACGGGACGAGAACCTCGATCCCGTGGTCAGCGAAGCGTCCCCGGTAGAACTCGGCCTCCATCACCGGCGATGTGCCGAGAAGCCCCAGCGTCTTAGCGCCTACGGCGATGGCCGCGTCAGCGGTCGGGTCGACGATGTGGATCACGGGGATGCCCACGGCGTCCTGCAGCTCCGCGAAAACCCGGTGCATCGTGTTCGTGGCCATGATCACGAAGTCCGCACCAGCCAGCTCGAGCCGGTGGGTCCGCTCGGCGAGGTAGTCAGCGGCCTGATCCCAGCGCTCCTCGCGGATGAAGCCCTCGATCAGGCCGAAATCCACGCTGTAGAGCACCACCTCGGCGGCGCAGTGGCCCCCACGGTGAGCGTTGACACCCTCGTTGATCCGCCGGTAGTACTCGGCGCTCGCAACACTGCTCATGCCACCCAGAACACCGATCGTCTTCATCCCGCCACCCTAATGGGCTTGCCTCGGCTGCTCCTTGAACCTGCCGGCGGCCTGGCTGCCGGCGACTGAGCACCCATCAGCCCGGCACGGGAGGTCTAGGCGGCGGAGCCTGTGATCGGAGAGACTGTCTGGATGCCTGCCGAGTCGTTCACTGAGCCGGTCAGCTTCCCGGGCGGCGCGCCAGGAGGGCCGGGATCTCTTCAGGTGGCATGGCACCACGGGGTCCGGCCCGGAAGTGGCGATGTGGAACCTGCGATCCAGGTGCATCGCCACGACGAGCACACGTATGTCCTTCGCCAGAGCAAGACGGTCAGCTACGAGGCCCCATTCCTCTACCTCCTGTTCGGTGGCGACCGCGCCCTGCTGCTCGACACGGGTGCCACCGGCGACGCAGCCCTGTGCCCGGTGCGCGAGACGGTGGATCGGCTTGTGGCGATCTGGCTGGCGAGCCATCGGCGGGCGTCATACGCCCTGGTGGTTGCCCACACTCATGGGCACGGCGATCACGTGGGCGGCGACCCCCAGTTCGAAGGCCGTTCCGAGACCACTGTGGTCGGCAGCGATCGCCGCTCTGTGGCGGACTTCTTCGGATTCAGCCACTGGCCTGACGAGGTTGTCCGGTTCGACCTGGGTGGGCGGACTCTGGAGATCACAGGCATCCCTGGCCATGAGGACTCGTCGATCGCGATCCTCGACCCATGGAGCGGATTCTTGCTGACCGGCGACAGCGTCTACCCGGGGCGGCTGTACGTCCAGGACATGCCTGCATTCATCGACAGTCTCGACCGGCTGGTTCGGCTCGCCGAATCTCGCCAGGTCCGTCACGTGATGGGATGCCACATCGAGATGAGCCGCACACGGGGCCGGGACTACCCGGTTGGCACGACGTACCAGCCCGATGAGGCGCCGCTCCAGATGACGGTCGCCCAGCTCGGCGACGTGCGCGATGCGGCAGTGGCGGTCGCTGACTCGCCGGGGGCGCACACCTTCGACGACTTCGCTATCGTCAACCGATCATGACGGAGCTGACCCACCGTCGTCGCCTGCTCATCCTCGCGATCTGCTGCATGAGCCTGCTGCTGGTCGGCATGGACGTCACGATCGTCAACGTCGCCCTGCCGTCGATCCGCCGGGACCTGAACGTGTCGCTGTCGGGTCTCCAGTGGACCATCGACGCCTACATCCTGGTGGTGGCGAGTCTGCTGATGCTGTCCGGCTCGACAGCCGACCGGCTGGGGCGACGCCGGACGTTCCAGACCGGACTGGTCATCTTCACCCTCGGCTCCCTGCTGTGCAGCGTGGCACCCGGCCTGGGCTGGCTGATCGCCTTCCGGATGGTCCAGGCCGTGGGCGCCTCGATGCTCAACCCGGTAGCGATGTCGATCATCACCAACGTCTTCACGCAGCCTCGCGAGAGGGCCTGGGCCATCGGGGTCTGGGGCGGCGTCGTGGGTATCAGCCTGGGGCTCGGACCGATCGTCGGCGGCGTGCTGACCGAGACGGTTGGCTGGCGATCCATCTTCTGGATCAACATCCCGATCGGTATCGCCGCGATGGCGCTCACGGCTCGCTTCGTCCCCGAGTCGAGGGCACCCCGGGCCCGGCGGTTGGACCCTGTCGGCCAGGTCCTGGTCATCGTCGCGCTCGCGAGCCTGACCTACGCGATCATTGAGGCGCCGCAGTCGGGCTGGACCTCTCCGACGACTCTGGCTCTGGTGGCGGTCGCGCTCGTCGCAGCCGCGATCCTGGTCGCCTACGAGCCACGCCGGATCGACCCGCTGCTCGACCTGCGCTTCTTCCGCAGCGCTCCATTCTCGGGTGCGACCGTGATCGCGGTCAGTGCGTTCGGCGCCTTCTCGGGCTTCCTCTTCCTGAATACGCTGTATCTGCAGGCTGTTCGCGGGTTGTCCGCGCTGGAGGCTGGGCTGTGCACCTTGCCCCTGGCGTTGATGACGCTCATCTTTGCGCCACTATCGGGACGCGTCGTGGGCTCGCGCGGTCCACGTGGCCCGTTACTCGCCGCCGGCGCCGCGATGTGCGCCGGAGGCCTGATGCTCGTCGATCTGCAGACGAACACGCCCCTTGCGCGGGTGCTTGCGAGCTACGTCGTGTTCGGCGTGGGGTTCGGACTGGTCAACGCGCCGATCACGAACACGGCACTTTCAGGTATGCCGCGCAGCCAGGCCGGAGTCGCCGCGGCGATTGCGTCCACGAGCCGGCAGGTCGGGGCGGCACTGGGCATCGCGGTCGTCGGCTCGGTACTCAGCTCGGGCCTGTCAGGTCCGCTGAAGACGGGCTTTGCCGCTGCCAGCCAACCGGCGTGGTGGATCGTGGCGGCGTGCGGGGTGGTGGTCCTCGGCGTCGGAGCGCTCACGTCCGGGCAGTGGGCGGTCGCCACCGCCGCACGGACCGCGCACCTGTTCGACCTCGACGACTGAGGTCACCACGATGCACCAGGTGTCACCGTGCCGGCATCCGACCCTCGCGGTCGCGCCGGCGCTTCCGAGTGGCACCGGCACCCACCTAGGGTGAGACTCATATCACCCATGCGCGTCTCGCGCCCTGACTCGGAGGACTTCATCACCATGACAACAGCCAGCCCCGAAGTCTGGACCACGCCGCTGACTCCCTTGGTGTTTCTCCGCCGCTCGGCAGAGGTGTTCCCCGATCGCGAAGCCGTGGTCTACGGCGAGCGACGGATGACTTACACGCAGCTGGCGGCCGAGGTGACCCGGGTCGCGCAGGCACTGCGGTCGTGTGGCGTCAAAACGGGAGACCGGGTGGCGTATCTGATGCCAAACATCCCCGAGATGCTCGTCGCCAACTTCGCCGTTCCGCTGGCCGGTGGAGTGCTGGTGGCGATCAACACCCGGTTGGCCCCGCCTGAGGTCAGCTACATCCTTGAGCACTCAGGTGCCACCGTGCTGGTCGTCGACGCCGCACTGCACAACCTGGTCGACCCGGTCCTGGCGAACCTGCCCGAGCTGCGCCATGTCGTGACAGTCGTGGACCCTGCCGGCGGGGTGGAGCCATCCCCAACCGTTCCGGGCTTCAGCTATGAGGAGCTGCGGGCCATGGGCAGCGACGAGCCACTGCCATGGACGGTGGAGGACGAACGGTCGACCATCTCGATCAACTACACCTCCGGCACCACAGGCCGGCCCAAGGGCGTCATGTACCACCACCGCGGCGCGTTTCTGAACTCCCTCTCCGAGGTCATCCACTCCCAGCACACCGCGCGGACCCGCTACCTGTGGACGCTGCCCATGTTCCACTGCAACGGCTGGTGCACCGCCTGGGCGATCACGGCCATCGGCGGCACCCATGTCTGCCTGCGGGCAGTCGACGCCGATGTGATCTGGGACCTGTTCGACAAGGAGGCCATCACCCACCTGAACGGCTCGCCGACCGTGCTGGTGTCCATCGCAGGCTCGCCTCGGGTGCATACCCTGGACCGCGAGATCGTGGTCACCGTGGCCGGGGCTCCGCCGAGCCCGACGGTGATCTCGACGATGACCGGGATCGGCGCCAAGCTCGTGCACGTCTACGGCCTGACCGAGACCTATGGGCCGTACACCGTCTGTGAGATGCAGGACGGGTGGGACGCCCTCGACATCAGGGAGCGCAGCAGGCTCATGGCCCGCCAGGGTGTCGGCATGATCGTCACCGACGGCATCCGCGTGGTCGACGAGAACATGCAGGACGTGCCGCGGGACGCGGAGACGATGGGCGAGGTCGTCATGCGCGGCAACAACGTGATGAAGGGCTACTTCCAGGACCCCGACGGCACGGCCGACGCCTTCCGCGGCGGCTGGTTCCACTCCGGGGACCTCGGTGTCTGGCATCCGGACGGCTACCTGGAGCTGCGGGACCGCGCCAAGGACATCATCATCTCCGGTGGCGAGAACATCTCGACCATTGAGGTCGAGGCTGCGATCGACTCCTATCCCGGGGTGCTCGAGGTCGCGGTGGTCAGCCACCCGGACGAGAAGTGGGGTGAGCGGCCGAAGGCTTTCGTCGTGGTCCGGCCCGGCGAGACTGCCCCGACTGCCGCGCAGATCATCGCGCACGTCCGGACTCAGATCGCTCACTACAAGGCGCCCGACCAGGTGGAGATCGTCGAGTCGCTGCCCAAGACCGCAACGGGCAAGATCCGCAAGGTCGAGCTGCGCGAGGCCGAATGGGCCGGGTACCGCAGCCGGGTGCAGGGCTGAACGTCTGCAGGGCTGCGGCGGGTCGTTCCAGTGCCGGTTCGCCTGCCTGCAGTCAGGTCGGTGACCCGCGTCATCGCAGGTCGCGGTCTGCGCGACACCGTGACGGTCGTGCTTCGGAACCAGTGCGGCCTGGACGCGGCTGACGTCTTCCTGTGGTGACCACTTGAGCAGGGCGTTCAGCCCGTCGAGTAGCCGTTCTTCGCTAGCGTTGGGGGATGAGCTTCGAGAGTGTCGCCAGTGATGTCGTCCGAGTCATCGAGGCTTTCGGCGGCGGCATCATGGTCGTCGGTGGGCTCACTGCCTTCGCTCGCTACGGGCTGGACGTCGTCGGCCATGCAGCGGAGCCGTTCCGGCAGCTTCGCGCGAACCTCGGACGGGTGATTCTGCTCGGCCTCGAGGTGCTGATCATTGCTGACATCATCCGGACGATCGTGGTCGACCAGACTCTGCAGAGCGTGGGAGTGCTGGGCCTGATCGTCGTGATCAGGATCGTGCTGAGCTTCTCGCTGGAAGTCGAGATCGACGGCGCGTGGCCCTGGAACCAGTGGCGACTCAGCTCGGCACAGCCTCGGACACCGACCGCTCGAACCTCAGATGGGTGACACCGGGCGCTGACACCGTCTCCGCATGGGTGAGCCGCGGGTTTCCGAGACCCAGGCCGTCGAAGAGGCGTTCCCCGTCGCCGAGGAAGATCGGCACCAGGTTGATCCTCATCTCGTCGACCAGGTCCGCGTCGAGATACTGCCGTGCGGCTTGTGCGCCGCCGGCGAGGGAGACGTCAGCTCCGGCCGCCGCAGCCCTCGCCTGGCTGAGCGCCGACTCAATGCCATCGGTGACGAAGGTGAAGGTTGTGCCGCCCTCACACACCTGCGGCGCGCGCCGATGATGGGTCAGCACGAACACCGGGTGGTGGTACGGCGGG
>JBDTWH010000040.1:0-23699 GCA_040006795.1 Actinomycetota bacterium
TCGGCAAGGGACAGCGCGGCCTGATCGTCAGCCCGGCCAAGGCCGGCAAGACGCTGATCCTGCAGGCGATCGCCAACGCGATCACGACCAACAACCCCGAGGCCCACCTCATGGTCGTCCTGGTCGACGAGCGGCCCGAGGAAGTCACCGACATGCAGCGTGCGGTCAAGGGCGAGGTCATCGCCTCGACCTTCGACCGGCCGGCCACCGATCACACCACCGTGGCCGAGCTGGCCATCGAGCGTGCCAAGCGGCTCGTCGAGATGGGACACGACGTCGTCATCCTGCTCGACTCGATCACCCGGCTGGGACGTGCCTACAACCTCGCCGCCCCGGCCAGCGGCCGGATCCTGTCCGGTGGCGTCGACTCCAGCGCGCTCTACCCGCCGAAGCGCTTCTTCGGTGCAGCCCGCAACATCGAGAACGGTGGCTCGCTGACCATCCTCGCCACGGCGCTGGTCGACACCGGCTCCAAGATGGACGAGGTGATCTTCGAGGAGTTCAAGGGCACCGGCAACATGGAGCTGCGCCTGTCGCGTCACCTCGCCGAGCGCCGCATCTTCCCAGCCATCGATGTCAACCCCTCGGGCACGCGCCGCGAGGAGATCCTGATGGCCAACGAGGAGCTCAAGATCGTCTGGAAGCTGCGCCGGGTGATCTCAGCACTCGACCAGCAGCAGGGGATCGAGCTGCTCATCGACCGGCTCAAGAAGTCCAAGAGCAACGTCGAGTTCCTCATGCAGGTCCAGAAGACGTCCTCGATACAGATGGACGAAGACGACTGAGCAGATCCGACCTATCCGCCGGAACAGCACGCGAAACCCGTTCAGACTCAGTCTGAACGGGTTTCGCGGTTCTCGGCGGGCTGCGCTGCCTGCTGGGAATGATCCTGCTGGGATTGATCCTGCGGGGAATGATCCTGATGGCAATGATCCTGCCGGGAATGATTGTCCGACGGATGACGTTTTCGGCATACGTGCCTGATCTGGCACACTGATGTGTTGGCAGCCGGTTCCCGCATGCGAGGGAGTCCCGATCACGCGATCCGGCACCGCCCCAACCTCAAGGAGCACACGTTGAAGAAGGACCTTCACCCCACCTACGTCGAGACCACGGTCACCTGCACCTGTGGCTCCACGTTCCAGACCCGCAGCACGGTGGACGGCGGCAAGATCTCGTCCGACGTGTGCTCGCAGTGCCACCCGTTCTACACCGGCAAGCAGAAGATCCTCGACACCGGTGGCCGCATCGCCCGCTTCCAGGCTCGCTATGGCAAGAAGGTCGAGAAGGTCGAGAAGGTCGACAAGTAGCTACCCTGCACGCCGGTCCCCGACTGTGATGGTCGTAGGGGCCGGCGTTGCTGTTTGTTCGCTTCTTGTCAACAAGCCATTACGGAAGGTGCCCAGATGCTGGAGTCCGCTGCGACGCTGGTGCAGGAGTACTCGGACCTCGAGGCACAGCTGGCAGACCCTGCGGTGCACTCCGACCAGGGAGTTGTCCGACGGCTGAACAAGCGGTATGCGGCACTCGCGCCGACCGTGGCGGCATACCACCGGTGGCACGCCGCACGAGACGACGTGGCTGCGGCCCGCGAGCTGGCCACGCAGGACAGGGCGTTTGCCGAGGAGCTGCCTGCGCTCGAGGCAGTGCTGGCTGCTGCCGAGGACCGGCTGCGCCGGCTCCTGGTGCCCCGCGACCCCGATGACGACCGGGACATCATCCTCGAGGTCAAGGCCGGCGAGGGCGGCGAGGAGTCTGCGTTGTTCGCCGGCGACCTGCTGCGGATGTACCTGCGGTACGCCGAGCGTCGTGGCTGGCGGACCGAGATCATCGACGCCACCGAGTCCGACCTCGGGGGCTACAAGGATGTGCAGATGTCGGTGAAGGCGCACGGCATCACCGAGCCGGGGGACGCGCCATATGCCCGGCTGAAGTACGAAGGGGGCGTGCACCGCGTCCAGCGGGTACCGGTGACCGAGTCCCAGGGTCGTATCCACACGTCGGCGGCAGGCGTGCTGGTGATGCCCGAGGTCGACGACGTCGAGGTCACCATCGACACCAACGATCTCAAGGTGGACGTCTACCGTTCGTCCGGACCCGGTGGCCAGAGCGTCAACACGACCGACTCGGCGGTGCGGATCACCCACCTGCCGACCGGCACCGTGGTGTCCTGCCAGAACGAGAAGTCCCAGCTCCAGAACAAGGAGTCGGCTCTGCGGGTGCTGCGGGCCCGGCTGCACCAGCTGGCCCAGGACGAGGCGGATGCGGTGGCCTCGGCCCAGCGCAAGTCCCAGATCCGCACGGTCGACCGTTCGGAACGGATCCGGACCTACAACTACCCCGAGAACCGGATCAACGACCACCGCACCGGTTATAAGGCGTACAACCTGGACGTGGTGCTGGACGGTGACCTCGATCCGGTCGTGCAGTCGGCCGTGGACACCGACGACGCCGCCCGGATGGCAGCCGTGGCGGACGGGTCTTCAGGTCTGTGACGTCACTGCGTGAGGCTGTCCGAGACGCCGTCCTGGTTCTGTCCGCGTCAGGGATCCACAGCGCGGAGCACGACGCCGTTGCGCTGGCGGCCTGTGCGCTCAAGACGACCAGTGGCGAGGTGCGCAAGCGGATGATCATCGGCGCGCCGGTCCCGCCGGGATTCGAGGATCTGGTGGCCGAGCGCGCGCGACGGGTGCCTCTGCAGCATCTGACCGGCAAGGCAGGCTTCCGCCGGCTCGAGCTCTCGGTGGGTCCGGGTGTCTTCGTGCCCCGTTTCGAGACCGAGCTCGTGGCAGGCCTCGCCATCGCCCACCTCCTCACCATCTTCCACCAGGCCAACCCCCCGGAACCTGGCAAACCGACGGACGGTGCGGGGGATGGGGCCGCAAACCTGGCGGGCTGGCGTGGCGCCGTCCCTGGGTCTGGGGGAGCTGGGCCGACACCGTCCCCAGGTCTGCGGAGGGTGGTGGTGGACCTCTGCGCGGGATCGGGGGCGATAGCCCTGGCCATCAAGGACGAGGTGCCTGCGGCCGAGGTCCACGGGGTCGAGCTGTCCGAGCTGGCTCATGCATGGGCGATCCGCAACCGCGACGACCTCGGGCTCGACGTGGACATCCGGCTCGGCGACGCCTCACTCGCGTTCCCCGAGCTTGAGTCGGGCGTGGACGTGGTGGTGAGCAACCCGCCGTACATCCCCGCGGGGGCGATCCCGACTGACCCTGAGGTCCGTGACCACGACCCGGAGGTCGCCTTGTACGGCGGCAGCCCCGATGGCCTGCGGATCCCGTTCGAGGTTGCGGCGCGTGCCGCTGTCCTGTTGCGACCGGGGGGGCTGTTCGTCATGGAACACGCTGATACGCAAGGGGACTCAGCGCAGACAGGGCTTGCCTCGACCGGGCGGTGGCTAGATATTGAGGATCACGAAGATCTCAACGGACGGCCGCGCGCGGTAACAGCAGTCCGCTCGGCGCGCTGATCAGACCGTCACGCCACGTTCGCTCAGTCCATCACCACGTTCGCTCAGTCCATGACCACCACGTTTGCCAGCTCGACGAGGATTCGTTCGGCCTGGGCGTGGCTGATGATGGCCCCGGACATCGCGCGCAGCCGGTCGAGGTCTACCGGTCCAAGGTCGGCTCCACGCAGATCGGTGTCTTTGAGCCTGGCTTCGAACAGATCGGCATTGAGCAGGACGGAGCCGGTCAGGTCGCTGCCGCGCAGGTCCGCGCCGCGCAGGGAGGCCTCGGTCAGCCGCAGGCCGGTGAGCGCGGCATTGCCCAGGGCGCACCCGTTCAGGTTGGCGGCATACAGGTTGCAGTCCTGCAGCAGCATTCCCAGGCCTCGCGTGCCCTCGAATCTCGTTCCCATCAGCCGGCATCCGTGAAACTCCGCCTCGCTCATGAGGGAGTTCCCAAAACGCGCGTCGCAGGCATCCACCATCTCGAACCGCGCGCCCGCGAGATCGCAGTCGAGGAAGGTTGCGCTCCGTGCGCTTCCACCCTTGAAGATTGCGGAGTCCAGGCTTGCCCCGTTCAGGGACGCCCCGTCGAGGGTGCAGTCGTGGAACTGCCAGCCGGGCAGGTCGAGTCCCCTCAGATCGGCCTCGCTCAGATCGCAGCGCACCATTCTGAGCGCACCGGTGTCCGGTCCTTTGTCCTTGCGCAGCCAGGCGCCCAGCTCTGGGTGCTCGCGCAGCGAGGTCCCGCGCAGATCGAGGTCCTGCCAGAGCTCGCTAGCCACAACGCACATCCCAGGGTCGCCGTTGGCAGCCCAGTCTGCCCGTTCACGCGGACTGTCCCGCAGGCACGTCCGAGTCGCCGGTCCGTGTCGGCGTTGCGATCTCGTCTGCCACGCGGGTGGAATGCGCAGAAGGCACAGGCATGGCAGGCTTCGGGGATGAGCCCGGTGATTGACTGCACGAATGAGGAAGGCGTGGTCCGGGGCGTCGCCGCCGCCGCGGAGGCTGTTCGCGCTGGTGAGCTGGTGGTGCTGCCCACCGAGACCGTGTATGGCGTGGGCGTGGACGCGTTCGCTGCCGACGCCGTGGCGGCCGTTCTGGCGGCCAAGGGCCGGGGCCGCGAGATGCCTTTGCCCGTCCTGGTCCCGAACCCGCAGACCGTCGATGGCCTGGCCTCCGACGTCCCCGCCTACGCACGCGATCTGATCCAGGCATTCTGGCCCGGTCCGCTGACGCTGGTGCTGCACCAGCAGTCCTCCCTGATGTGGGACCTGGGTGACACCAACGGGACTGTCGCCCTCCGGATGCCCCGGAACGACGTCACTCTGAGGCTGCTGACCGAGGTAGGTCCGATGGCCGTCACCAGCGCCAACGTGTCCGGTAAGCCGCCCGCCACAACGATCCTGGACGCCTCCGACCAGCTTGGTTCGGCAGTCAGTGTCTACCTGGAGTCGGGCCCGACCTCGGGTGGCCTGGCCTCTACGATCCTGGACTGCACGCAAGACACTCCGGTCATCCTGCGTGCCGGCGCCATCTCCGCCGGACAGATCCAGGCGTTCCTCGGCGATATCGAACTGAGCAACTAGGCCAGCTGGCGGTCATCCTAGAGACCCAGCGGGGCGGTTGTGGCGGTCGTGACGCCGAATTCTCTCGCGACCTCTGTCCAGGGACCCGGCTGCAACCACAGGTAGCCCTGCGCGTCGTCGCATCCCGCATCTTCCAGCGAGTCCGCCACCTCCTGCGACTCCACACCCAGTGCGGTGACGTGACATCCGAGGCTGTGACCAAGACCGATGACCGAGCGCAAGACTGCTCGGTCTTGCTCGTTGCCCGGCAGACCGGCGAGGAAGGTACGGTCGATCTTGATCTCGGACACGTGGGCGGTCATGAACTGTGCCAGGTCTGACCGGTCCATCCCGAAGTGGTCCAGGGCAATGGGGATGCCCTGATCGATCAGCGGACCGATGACCCGTCTGGCCAGCTCGACATCGAACGCCAGCGCCATCTCGTTCACTTCCAGGTTGAGCCGGCCCGCCGGCACCCCGGCCTCTTGCAGGATCTCGGTAACGATGGGTGCGAACTCCGGCGAGGTGAGGTTCTGGGCGGAGACGTTGACGGACACCGCCCAGTCGTTGCCGGCGGCCGTCCATGCCAGGTAGTCGGAGAGCGCGCGTCGCAGCACCCACCTGGTCAGCGGCTGGATCAGCTCGCAGCTCTCGGCCACCGATAGGAACTCGGAGGGGAGCAGCAGCCCTCGCTCGGGGTGCTGCCAGCGCACCAGTGCCTCGAGGCAGGTGACCCGGCTCGAGCTGAGCTCGAGCTTGGGCTGGTAGTGCAGGACGAGCTCGTCACGATCCAGCGCCAGCCGCAGCTCGCGCTGGATGGCCAGGGAATGGGTCGCGTGGACGGTCGTCGCTTCCTGGTAGATCACGATGCCGCCCGCTCCCTGCTTACCGCTGTACATGGCTGCGTCAGCATGCTTCAGGAGATCCTCCACAGTCTCGGCACTCTCCGGGTAGAAGCAGACGCCGAAGCTGGCCTCGACCCGCAGGGGGACGCCATCCAGCATGACGTCCTCGCCGACCTTGTCACGGATTCGGTTCAGCAACGCCAGCGTGTCCTCACGGCCACCACCGCGCGGCAGCACCATGGCGAACTCGTCACCACCGAGGCGGGCCACCAGGTCGTCGGTGCGCAACGAACCACGCAGCCTGCGACCCACGACTCGGAGCAGCTCATCGCCCGCGTGGTGACCAAAGGTGTCGTTGACCTCCTTGAAATGGTCGAGGTCGATGAGCACCAGCGCTCCCTGTTCCCCGCGCTGTCCGCGCTGCACTGCTTCCTCCGCTGTTCGCCGGAACATCTCGCGGTTGGGCAGCCCGGTCAGCGAGTCGTGCAGGGCCTCGTACTCATGGGCGGCGGCGTCGTGGCGTAGCGCGCGAGTGGTCCACCAGGAGATCAGGGCCAGGAGGGCGAACAGCCCGGTCAGGCTGATCGCGAGCCGCAGGATCTCGGTCCTCGTCTCAGCCTGCACCTTGGTGGCGATCGCGTCGAGCGGCAGATAGATCTCGAGCACCCCGGTAGCCCGACCGTTCGCCACCGCGATCACCGGCTGCAGGACGCGGACGACGCCGGCGGAAGGCGCAGTGCCCTCGATGAGCTGCGCATCGCTACGGCCGGCGGCCGCGGCACGGAACGCCGGATCGCTGATCGGAACGGAACCTGTCACGACCCCGTCGTCGGAGAACTCGACAGTGCCGGCGAAGCTGCGCAGGCGCAGGTGCGAGACCGTGCCGTTGAAGATGGCCAGGTCGGTAGCGGACTGGAGCTGCCCTCGTTCGGCCTCGGTCAGCCCCAGGGACAGGTCAGCCCCGCGAAGCGCCGGGGCGACGGCCATCTGCTCGATCACGGCGGCCTGCGCACGACCCCAGTCCCGACTGAACTCGGTCCCGGCTTTGGTGTCTCCGTGCACGGCTACGGCGCCGATCACACTGATCGGGATGAGACTGGCCAGGACATACAAGGCGAACAGTCTGGAGCCCTGTCGGCGCTGTCTGCGACTGTTCATGTGCTCCCTTCGGCACGAGGGTCGGCCGGGCGGGCCCTCCAGACGCACGGGCCAGGGCGGCGTGCGCCGCTGCGGCCCGGCGAAGTGTCGAACTCGTCGGGCAGGGTGCTCCCGCGTCCAGTATGCCGTCTGAGTAGCGACGCCGTTGCGGATTCGTCCTTGTTGGTCGGCTCGCCTGCTCGCACGCAGATGGGCTCAGCGCCCCCGTCTCGAAACGGGAGCGAGCACCCCTTAGAGTTGGGCGGGCCACCTCGGCACCCACCATCAACTTCGCCATTTACTCCTCTTGGGAGCGCTTCATGTCCATGGACCAGACCTTTTTCGGCGCCGACTTCGGTCAGCTGAACAGCCAGGATCCGGAGATCGCCGGTGTCCTCCTGTCCGAGCTCGAGCGGCTGCGCGGCGGTCTCCAGCTCATCGCGAGCGAGAACTTCACCAGTCCCGCAGTGCTGGCCGCACTGGGTTCCACGCTGTCCAACAAGTACGCCGAGGGCTACCCGGGTCGCCGGTACTACGGGGGCTGTTCCGAGGTCGACAAGGCCGAGTCGGTCGGGATCGAGCGTGCGAAGGCTCTCTTCGGCGCCGACCACGCCAACCTCCAGCCGCACTCTGGGGCCAACGCCAACCTGGCCGTCTATGGCGCCTTCTGCCAGCCGGGGGACACCGTTCTGGCGATGTCCCTGCCGCATGGCGGGCACCTGACCCACGGCTCGAAGGTCTCCTTCAGCGGCAAGTGGTTCAACGCCGTGCACTATGGCGTGGACCAGGTGACCGAGGACATCGACTACGAACAGGTGGCCACGCTCGCGCGCCAGCACCGGCCGAAGCTCATCGTTGCGGGCGGCTCGGCCATTCCGCGGCTGATCGACTTCGAGTTCTTCCGCAACCTCGCCGACGAGGTGGGCGCGATCTTCTGGGTCGATGCCGCGCACTTCATCGGGCTGGTCGCCGGCAAGGCGATCCCGAGCCCGGTCCCGTATGCCGACGTCGTCACCTTCACGACGCACAAGGTGCTGCGCGGGCCACGCGGCGGCATGCTCGTCTGCAAGGCGGAGCACGCGGCCAAGCTGGACAAGGCTGTCTTCCCGATGATGCAGGGCGGCCCGCTGATGCACTGCATCGCCGCCAAGGCGGTCAACCTGCACGAGTGTGCGCAGCCGGCCTACGAGGTCTATGCCAAGCAGGTCATCGCCAATGCGCAGCAGCTGGCAAAGTCCCTGGGGGAGGTTGGTATCCGGCCGATCACCGGTGGCACGGACACCCACCTGTCACTGCATGACCTGCAGGGCATCGGGGTGAGCGGCAAGGAGGCCGAGGCAAGGGCTGACGCGGCCGGCATCGTGCTGAACAAGAACGCCATACCGTTCGACCCGCAGCCGCCGAACACCGCATCCGGCATCCGGGTCGGCACCCCTTCGGTGACCACCCAGGGCATGGGGACCGACGAGATGAAGGTCATCGCAGACCTCATTCACCAGGCAGTGACCCAGACCGACGGCGATCCTGACCACCCCAGGTCCAAGGAGATTCGCGCCGAGGTGAGCGACCTCGTCGGCCGCTTCCCGGCATACCCTCGTTCCAGCAGTTGACCCCTCCGGCTGCATCGTTCCCGAGGTAGGCGCTGAACCATGCGGGAGTATCTCCTGGTGTTCTTGGTGGCCGCGGTAGTCACCTATGCCACGACGCCCTTCGTGAGGTGGCTCGCCTTCGCGACCGGTGCGATCACGGCGGTCCGCGACCGCGACATCCATACCGTGCCGATCCCCCGTCTTGGGGGAGTCGCGATGCTGCTCGGCTTCGTCGCGGCACTGCTGGTGGCCAGCAGGCTGCCCTACCTGTCCCAGATCTTCCAGGGCGGCGACATGATCGGCGTTCTGATCGGCGCCGTCATCGTGTGTGCCGTCGGGGTGCTGGACGACATCCGCGAGCTGGACTGGCTGACGAAGCTGGCAGGCCAGATGCTCGCCGCCGGCGTGATGGCGTTCCAGGGCGTACAGCTGTTGTCGCTGCCTCTGTTCGGGGTGACTGTCCTGCCCGCGTCCCTGCTGATCACCCTCACGATCGTCACCGTCATCATCTCCATCAACGCGGTGAACTTCATCGACGGGCTGGACGGGCTTGCGGCCGGCGTGGTCGCGATAGCAGGGCTCGCGTTCTTCAGCTACTCCTACCTCCTGTCCCGTACCTACGACCCGCCAAACGTCTTCTCCTCCGCCACGTTCATCACCGCTGCACTAATGGGCGTCTGCGTCGGGTTCCTGCCGCACAACTTCCACCCGGCCCGACTCTTCATGGGCGACTCCGGCTCACTCATGCTGGGCCTCCTGCTGGCGGCGGCGACGATCTCGATGACCGGCAACATCGACCCCAGCGCACAGACCGGCGGAAACCCCAGCGTCGCGATCCTGCTGCCGGTCGTGCTGCCGCTGGCCATCCTGTCGCTGCCGCTGCTGGACGTCCTGCTCGCCGTGGTCAGGCGCACCCGCGCAGGACGCCGCCCCTGGCACCCGGACGCAGAACACCTGCATCACCGGATGCTGCGGCTTGGTCACACGCATGTTCAGGCGGTACTGGTGCTGTATCTCTGGGCAGCCGTGGTCGCCCTCGGGGTGGTGTCGTTCGCCTTTGTCAACGGCTGGCTCCCCATCATCGTCATCATCCTTGTTGCCATCTCGGCCACGGTCCTGACGCTCTGGCTACCCCGGTGGATGCCCGTCCGGCGCTTGTGATATCTTTCACAAGCGCTCAGGGGATGGTTTGGGCGAATGGCTGAGGATGAGCCGGACGACGATGCAGACTAGAAAAGTCTCGACATGACAGACACCCTGACCCGGACCCGATGACTGACCCGCACCAGATGACGCAGACACCATGACCCCAGGCGAGGACCTTCACCGCATGACGCAGGCACAAGCTTCTGGACCAGTGCCGGTTCCGCCATTCGCAGCGATGCTTCGTGCCAGCGTGATTCCCATGGTCGCAACCGTGCCTGCCATCGTGGCCGTCTTCTGGATCACCAGGCAGTCCCGTGGAGGGCTGGCCGCGCTGCTGGGCGTGTCGATCGCGGTGGCGTTCTTCGCCAGCGGGCTCTACGTCATGGGCCGGGTGACGAACGCGAACCCGCTGTCGGTTCTGGCCGGCGCCCTGGCCGTCTATCTGGGACAGGTCATCTTCCTCGGCGTGGTGATCCTCATCTTCTCGGGCGCACACTGGCTGGACGGCACGGCCTTCGGTCTGTCGGTTCTGGCTGTTGCCCTGATCTGGCAGGTGAGCCAGGTGGTGGCGTTCATGAGGCTGCGCAAACCCGTCTACGACGAGCCTGGCGCCGAGCCGGCTGACGAGCCCGCTGACGAGCCCGCTGACGAGTCCGCCCCCCGGCGGGCCAGGTGACCAGAAGCGATGGAGGAGCAGATGGATCGAGGCAAGGAACCCTGGGGCGGGGCGCCGGACCCCGACGCGGGCCATCCGCGGCTCGAAGAGGCGTACATGTGGAACGTCGTGTCATACCTCATCTCGGGGCCGGTCCTGTTCGGCGGGATCGGCTGGGCGCTGGATCACTGGCTGGGGACCGCCTTTCTCGTCCCCGTCGGGATCCTCGCGGGGATGGCCGTGTCGTTGTATCTGGTCTGGGTCCGGTACGGTACGCAGCAGTGACGTCCGGTGGTCGCACTGGAGTCAAGCACGCGGTGACCGGTGATGAGCCGAGCACTGCTGGCATGACAGCCTCCCGAACCGGCTGGGTGCACATGATCGAGGAGACCCTTTGAGCCTGAACGTGCTTGTCAGCCTGGCTACGGCCGACGGCGGCGGCTTCCAGACCCCCACAACGGCGGAGTTCTACCAGCCGCTGTGGTTCGACGGCCCCCTGGCGATCACCCGGCCGGCGGTCGTCCTGCTGCTCTCGGTCGGCCTGATCTCCTGGTGGTTGATCGCCACGACCAGGAGAACGGCGATCGTCCCGAGCCGGACCCAGTGGATCACCGAGGGCCTGTACGGGTTCGTACGCAACGGCGTCGCCCGCGACATCATCGGCAGCAAGGACTTCCTGCGCTTCGTGCCGCTGCTGTTCTCACTGTTCGTGATGATCCTGGTCAACAATCTCTTCGGGGTGATCCCCCCGGTCCAGTACCCGACGATGAGCCGCATCGGCATCCCCATCGCGCTGACCCTCGTCGTCTACGTCACCTATCACTACATCGGCATCAAGCGGGTGGGGGTGGGCCCGTACTTCAAGAACCTTGTGCCGTCTGGGCTGCCCGGCTGGATCGTGCCGTCCATCTTCGTTCTCGAGGTCATCACCTTCTTCATCACTCGTCCGCTGACGCTGGCGCTGCGGCTGTTCGGCAACATGTTTGCCGGCCACATGCTGCTGCTCCTGTTCGTCACCGGCGGTCAGTACATGATCATCAACGGTGGTATCGGCCTCAAGGTCGCCGGCGCAGGCTCGTATGTCCTGGCTTTCGTGCTCACCATCTTCGAGATCCTGATCGAGTTCCTCCAGGCGTACATCTTCACCCTGCTTGCAGCCACCTACATCGCCGGCTCCCTGGTCGACGAGCACTGATGACCGATGCACGCATAGACGGACACACTCACTGATTTAGGCACGACGGACGAATGCACTGAATAGGCACGGCTAGACGCACGCACAGATGCACACACAGATGCATCTGCACACGGACTTCCGCTCGGTGACGTGCCGGGCGGGGCACCATGAACGAAAGAGGATCACATCGTGACCGGAAATATTGCCATCCTCGGGTACGGCCTCTCCGCCATCGGGCCCGGCATCGGCATCGGCCTCATCTTTGCCGCCTACATCAACGGTGTCGCCCGTCAGCCCGAGGCCCGGGGCATGCTGCAGTCGATCGCCATCCTCGGCTTCGCCCTTGCAGAGGCGCTGGCCATCTTCGGTCTGGTGCTCGCCTTCGTCTTCAAGGCGTAGCGATAACGGCCGGTTTGCCGATGCACAGCTGTCGGCATGCCGGGCTCAACTTTGGTAACAAGACAGCCAGTAGCACATATGGCAGCAATAATTTGGTACTCAGGCACTAGGAGATTCCCGTGCAGCTATTCGCCGCGACGCACGTCGCAGCCTTGGTGACCGCCGGCGAGGCCGAGCAGCTCCCCGTTCTGCCCCACACGGGCGAGCTGATCTTCGGCTTCATCGCGTTCGTCATCCTGTACTTCATCGTGAAGATAAAGGTCGTACCCCAGCTCGAGAAGATCTACGCCGACCGCACCGCTGCCATCGAGGGCGGCATGCACCAGGCCGAGGAGGCCCAGCAGCAGGCTCAGGCCGCTCTCGAGCAGTACAACGCCCAGCTTGCCGAGGCTCGCGTGGAGGCCGGCCGGATCCGTGTCGAAGCACAGGAGCAGGGCGCGGCGATCATTGCCGAGTTCCGTCTTGCGGCTCAGGCCGAGGCAAACCGCATCGCCGAGGCGGCACACAAGCAGATCGAGGCGGAGCGGCAGCAGGCCGTGGTCTCCCTGCGCAGTGAGGTAGGCCGCCTCTCGACCGAGCTGGCCAGCCGCATCGTGGGTGAGTCCCTGCACGATGAGACTCGCCAGAGCGGCATCGTTGACCGCTTCCTGGCCGAGCTCGAACAGGGTGAGGTTCAGCCCGAGAGTGTCGGGCAGGGCGCCTGATGCAGGGCTCTTCCCGTGCGGCGTTCACAGCGGCGCGTGACGCCTTTGCGGCAGCACTCGCTTCCGGAGCCGACGTGTCAGCCCTTGCCGAGGATCTCTTCGGCGTGACTGGCGCGCTCGACTCGAGCGCCTCGCTGCGCCGGGCGCTGGTCGACCCGTCCCGGGATGCCAAAGCCAAGCGTGGCCTGGTCGAGAGTCTCTTCGGCCCCAAGGTGAACGCTGCGTCGACCGGCCTCCTGAACGTCCTGGTCTCCCAGCGCTGGGCCGATGACCGTGATCTTGGCGATGCCATCGAGAGCCTGGCCGTCGAGGCAGTTGTCGCCTCGGCCGAGCTGGGTGGCCGGCTCGATACTCTCGAGGATGACCTGTTCCGGTTCGGGCGCGTCGTCGCGGCGGACTCGGACCTGCGTGATGCCCTGTCGGCTCACGGCGGGGACGAGAATGCCAAGGTTGCTCTGGTCGAGGCACTGCTCGAGGGCAAGGCTTCCCCTGAAGCCATCTTGCTGGTTCTCCAGGCAGCCGTGTCCCCCCGGGGTCGGCGCTTCGGCAGGGTGGTGGAGGACTACCTGGCCATCGCGGCCCTGCGTCGCGAACAGCTGACGGCCACGGTCACGGCGGCCGTCCCACTGGACGACGTTCAGACCCAGCGCCTGGCACGGGCTCTGTCGCAGATCTACGGCCGGACGGTCCAGCTCAACATCGTGCTCGACCCGGGCGTCGTCGGAGGCATCCGGGTCCAGGTCGGCGACGAGGTTGTCGACGGCACCATCCTGCGCCGACTGCAGGAAGCCGAACGTTCGATGGGGATGTAGCCGGCTGCCGAACCGAGACCACAACAGTTTTCCAAAGACCCTTGCCACACACTGAATCCACGCAGAATCACCAAACACGGCTTCGGCCCGAACTGAATTCGGGCCGCAAACGAGGAGAGAGACACTGATGGCGGAGCTCACGATCCGTCCGGAGGAGATCCGGGACGCGCTGGACAACTTTGTTCAGTCTTACGAGCCCGGCGCGGCCTCGCGCGAAGAGGTCGGCCGGGTGATCGACGCCGGTGACGGCATCGCGCACGTCGAGGGCCTGCCCTCGGCGATGACCAACGAGCTGCTGAAGTTCGCCGACGGCACCCTGGGCATCGCGCTCAACCTCGAGGCCCACCAGATCGGTGTCGTCGTTCTCGGCGAGTTCTCCGGTGTGGAGGAGGGCCAGGAGGTCAAGCGCACCGGTGAGGTCCTGTCCGTCCCGGTCGGCGACAACTTCCTGGGCCGGGTGGTCAACCCGCTCGGTCAGCCGATTGACGGTCTGGGCGAGATTGTGGCCGAGGGCCGTCGCGCACTCGAGCTGCAGGCGCCCGGCGTGATGGATCGCAAGTCGGTGGACGAGCCCCTGCAGACCGGCATCAAGGCCATCGACTCGATGATCCCCATCGGCCGTGGCCAGCGTGAGCTCATCATCGGCGACCGCCAGACCGGGAAGACCACGGTTGCGGTCGACACGATCATCAACCAGAAGGCCAACTGGGAGTCCGGGGACCCGAAGCAGCAGGTCCGCTGCATCTACGTCGGGATCGGGCAGAAGGGCTCGACCATCGCAGCCGTCCGTGGCGTCCTCGAAGAGGCGGGCGCGCTGGACTACACCACGATCGTCGCGGCTCCGGCCTCCGACGCTGCAGGCTTCAAGTACCTCGCCGCCTACACCGGCTCGGCCATCGGCCAGCACTGGATGTATGCCGGCAAGCACGTCCTGATCGTCTTCGACGACCTCTCCAAGCAGGCCGAGGCCTATCGCGCCGTCTCCCTGCTGCTGCGTCGTCCGCCGGGCCGAGAGGCGTACCCCGGCGACGTCTTCTACCTGCACAGCCGTCTGCTCGAGCGTTGCGCCAAGCTGTCTGACGAGATGGGCGGCGGATCGATGACCGGACTGCCGATCATCGAGACCAAGGCGGGCGACGTATCGGCGTACATCCCGACCAACGTCATCTCGATCACCGACGGTCAGATCTATCTGCAGTCCGACCTCTTCAACGCCAACGTGCGTCCGGCCATCGACGTGGGTGTCTCGGTCTCGCGAGTGGGTGGCGCCGCCCAGATCAAGGCGATGAAGAGCGTGGCGGGACGGCTCAAGATCGACCTCGCGCAGTTCCGTGCCATGGAGGCGTTCGCGATGTTCGCCTCCGACCTCGACCCTGCCTCCAGGGCTCAGCTCGCCAAGGGCGCTCGCCTCATCGAGCTCCTCAAGCAGAAGCAGGCGTCCCCGATGGCCGTCGAGGACCAGGTCATCGTCATCTGGGCTGGCACGACAGGTCAGCTCGACGACATCGCCGTGGGTGACGTCAAGGCCTTCGAGGAGCAGTTCCTCGACTACCTGCGCCGCGAGAAGTCCGGGCTGCTGGCCGCGATCCGCGAGACGAAGAAGTTCGACGACGACACCCAGGCCGGGGTCCTCGAGGCGATCAACTCCTTCAAGGCGCAGTTCCTCGCGGGCGGCAAGGAATCGATCCCGATCGGTCACGAGGCCGAGGCCGGCGCACTGGCCGAGGACGAGGTCGAGCAGGTCAAGATTGTCAAACAGAAGCGATGAACCCGCTCGGATGGTCACCGGCCGGCTGCCGCTGACCATCCGAGACCCGCTCGCCGGGCAGCAGAGCGGCGAGCGGTCATACGGACTTAACACATGTCGAACTCAACCAGGAGAGGCGGGATCATATGGGAGCGCAGATGCGGGTCTACCGCCAGCGCATCCGGGCCGTCCAGGCGACCAAGAAGATCACCCGCGCGATGGAGCTCATCGCCGCGTCGCGGGTCGTCAAGGCTCGTCAGCGGGTCACTGAGTCCACGCCGTATGCGCGGGCGGTCACCCGAGCCGTGTCTGCGGTCGCGACGTTCTCCAACGTGGACCACCCGCTGACGACGGAGCATCCGCAGGTGCGCCGCGCGGCCATGGTGATCATCACCAGCGACCGCGGCCTGGCCGGGGCCTACTCCTCGGCTGTGCTCAAGGAGAGCGAGAGGCTGGCCGAGCTGCTTCGCGGCGAGGGCAAGGAAGTCACCCCGTATCTCGTGGGTCGCAAGGCGGTGGGGTTCTACAAGTTCCGCCGTCGCGAGTACGCCCAGGAGTGGTCTGGTTTCTCCGACAGCCCGAAGTTCGAGGTGGCACGCGAGATCGGTGAGCGGATCACCCAGGACTTCATCAAGGACTATGACCTCGGTGGTGTCGACGAGGTCCATGTGGTGTTCACCCGCTTCGTGAGCATGGTCTCCCAGGAGCCCGAGGTCATCCGGTTGCTGCCCCTGGAAGTCGTTGAGGGCACCGAGGCCCCGGACCCGGGTCAGGTGCTTCCGCTATATGAGTTCGAGCCAAGTGCCGAGCAGGTGCTGGACGCGCTGCTGCCCAAGTACGTCACGTCGCGTCTGTTCAACGCCCTGTTGCAGTCGGCGGCCTCCGAGCTCGCCGCGCGGCAGCGGGCGATGAAGTCCGCGACGGACAACGCCGAGGAGCTCATCCGCAAGTACACCCGGCTGGCCAACCAGTCGCGCCAGGCCGAGATCACCCAAGAGATCAGCGAAATCGTGGGCGGCGTCGAAGCCCTCGCGTCCGCCAAGTAAGAGGGTAGAGAGAGCACATGACTTCAACAATCAGCGGGAGCACCTCCCCCACGACTCAGCACGGCAGCGGCACCGGCCGGGTATCCCGCATCATCGGCCCGGTCATCGACGTGGAGTTCCCCGCCGACGCGATGCCGGCGATGTACAACCTGCTCACCGTCGAGGTGGAGCTGTCCGGCGAGAAGAAGAGCCTGAACCTCGAGGTCGCCCAGTACGTCGGTGACAACATGATCCGGGCCATCTCGCTGCAGCCCACCGATGGTGTGGTTCGCGGTGCGCCGGTGACGGACTCCGGTGGCCCGATCACGGTGCCCGTTGGTGACGTCACCCTCGGTCACGTCTTCAACACGACAGGCGACTGTCTCAACCTCAAGGGCGACGAGAAGCTCGAGGTCGGTGAGCGCTGGGGGATCCACCGTCCGGCGCCTGCCTTTGACCAGCTCGAGTCCAAGACAGTCATGTTCGAGACGGGGATCAAGGTCATTGACCTGCTCACCCCGTATGTCCAGGGTGGAAAGATCGGGCTGTTCGGTGGAGCCGGTGTCGGCAAGACCGTGCTCATCCAGGAGATGATCGCCCGTGTCGCCAAGGACCACGGTGGTGTGTCGGTGTTCGCCGGTGTCGGTGAGCGGACCCGTGAGGGCAACGACCTGATCGTCGAGATGGAGGAGGCCGGGGTTCTCGGTCAGACCGCCCTCGTCTTCGGCCAGATGGACGAGCCGCCGGGCACCCGTCTTCGCGTGGCGCTCTCGGCCCTGACGATGGCCGAGTACTTCCGCGACGTGCAGAAGCAGGACGTGCTGTTGTTCATCGACAACATCTTCCGCTACACGCAGGCGGGTTCCGAGGTCTCCACGCTCCTGGGCCGGATGCCCTCGGCTGTCGGGTACCAGCCCAACCTCGCCGACGAGATGGGCGTGCTCCAGGAGCGGATCACCTCCACCCGCGGCCACTCGATCACCTCGATGCAGGCGATCTACGTGCCGGCAGACGACTACACCGACCCCGCGCCGGCCACGACGTTCGCCCACCTGGACGCCACGACCGAGCTGTCACGCGACATCGCCTCGCTGGGCATCTACCCTGCCGTGGACCCGCTGACCTCGACCTCGCGAATCCTGGACCCGCGTTACATCGCCCAGGACCACTACGACACCGCGGTCCGGGTGATCCAGATCCTGCAGCGCAACAAGGAGCTCCAGGACATCATCGCGATCCTCGGTATCGACGAGCTGTCCGAAGAGGACAAGATCCTGGTCAACAGGGCCCGCCGTATCCAGCGATTCCTGTCCCAGAACACCTACGTTGCCAAGCAGTTCACTGGCCTCGAGGGTTCGACGGTTTCGCTGGCCGACTCGATCGAGGGCTTCACCAAGATCGCCGACGGTGAGTTTGACCACGTCGCGGAGCAGGCCTTCTACATGTGTGGTGGTCTTGACGACGTCGAGCGTCAGTGGGCAGAGATCCAGAAGAACCTCTGATCTCGACCGAGAACAGAGCGTGGACGAACAAGCCTTGGAACGGAAGGTGACTGGGTTGACCGGTCATCCTCCGGTTCCCGATAGTATTACCGAACACGTTCGTGGGAGGAGGAACCCTTGAGTCAGTTGCATGTCGAGCTCGTCGCCGCAGATCGCAAGGTCTGGGAAGGCGAAGCCAAGCAGGTTACCGCGCGTACCGTTGAGGGCGAGCTGGGAATTCTGCCGGGTCACACGCCGCTGCTGGGGATCCTGATCAGCGGCGATGTCCGGATCGAGTCCCTGGCCGGTCAGACTCACGGGGCCACGATCGACAGTGGCTTCCTCTCGGTTGACCACGACCGCGTCACTATTGTCGCCGAGGCTGTCGACGCCTCCCGGATCAACGCCTGAGACAACGGTGCGCGGACTGTGGCTCACCAGCGAACTCCTGGTTGGCGGCTGCCTGCTCCTTGTCATCTTCGGGATGGGCGCGGTCTTCGTTCGACGCAGAACCATCGCCCGGGGCAAGCCGCTGACCGTCTGCGCACTGCGAGACTCCGATGAGGACCGCTGGCGCTTCGGGCTGGTGCGCTACAGCGGCACGGGACTCGAGTGGTTCAAGCTGACCGGGATCTCGCTGCGCCCGGCCAGGCGCTGGGAACGCGCGCTGCTCGAGTTCGGCGCGGGCCGTCCGCTGGAACCCGGTGAACGGCCGGAGGTCCTCATCTCGGGTGCGATGAAAGTCGACTGCACCTATCGTGAGGCGCGTTTCGAGATCGCTCTCGCCCAGGCTCCCTACACGGCGCTGCGATCCTGGCTCGAGGCCTCACCGCCCGGGCACAACTCGTACGTCGCCTAGCTGAGCTCAGTCGTCACGAAGTCTCGGGCTCTCGTCCGCCGCCCGGCTGCCAGAGCACGTCCCCGCCGATCTCGAGGTTGGCCACCCGTCCCAGGATGAACAACAGGTCCGACAGGCGGTTCAGGTACTTGGCGGTGAGCGGGTTGACCCCGCCCGTGCCCTTGGGACTGTCCTGCGGTGCCGGCTGGTCGCCATACGCCGCCAGTGCCGTCCAGGCGGAGCGTTCGGCGCGCCGAACCACGGTCCGGGCCACATGAAGGTATGCCGACCCCGGGGTGCCGCCCGGAAGGATGAACGAGCGCAGCTTCTCCAGCTCGTCGTTGAAACGGTCGCAGTCGGCCTCCAGCTCGTCCACCCAGACGTCCTTGACGCGAAGCGGCGGGTACTCATACGAAGCTGCCAGGGGGTTGCACAGGTCCGCGCCGACATCGAAGAGATCGTTCTGGATCCGCAGCAGCACCGCGCGCACGTCCTCGCGCACCTCCCCGCAGGTGACGGCGACGCCGATGCAGCTGTTGGCCTCGTCGGTATCGGCATAGGCAACCAGGCGGGGGTCTGTCTTGTCGGTGCGGCTGAAGTCCCCGAGCGCAGTGGTGCCGTCATCGCCGGTGCGGGTATAGATCCTCGTCAAGTTGACCATGGACGAAATCCTCTCAGACTCTCCACCGGTAGGCTCACGCTGGTGATGGAGCGGTTTCGTGTTGTCGGTGGCACCAGCCTCCAGGGAGAGGTGTCGGTGGTCGGCGCCAAGAACAGCGCCCTGAAGCTGATGGCCGGGGCCCTGCTGGCGGTTGGCCGGACAAAGCTGAGCAATGTGCCTGCAATCATTGACGTGACGATCATGGCTGAGCTGCTCCGACGCCTGGGGTGTGTCGTCGACTACGACGCGGACGCCGGGGTTGTCGAGCTCGATGTGCCAGAGACGATCATGCACCGGGCTGACTACGAGCTGGTCCGGGCGCTGAGAGCCTCGATCTGTGTGCTCGGGCCCCTGGTGGCCCGGTGCGGGCGGGCGGACGTTGCGGTCCCCGGCGGTGACGCCATCGGTTCGCGCGGTCTGGACATGCACGCCGCGGGCCTGGAGACCCTGGGCGCCTCGGTGCATGTCAACCACGGTTACCTCATCGCGGAGGCGCCGGGTGGACTGCACGGCGGCGACATCCGGCTGGGCTTTCCCAGTGTCGGCGCCACCGAGAACATCCTGATGGCAGCGGTGCTGGCCAAGGGCAGGACCACCGTGACAAACGCCGCGCGCGAGCCGGAGATCGTCGACATCGCGGCGTTCCTGTCCGAGATGGGTGCCCGGATCGAAGGGGCCGGGACATCGGTGATCGTGGTGGAGGGCGTCAGCGCCCTGAGTGCCGTCTCCCACAAGGTGGTCCCAGACCGTATTGCGGCAGGCACGTGGGCGTTCGCCGCAGCCACGACCGGCGGTGACGTGGAGGTGATCGGTGCCGTGCCGGGCCACGTGGCCACAGCCCTTGACCTCTTGGCCAACGCAGGATCGGACGTCACGGTGACCGATCGCGGGTTCCGGGTGGCAGCATCAGGGCGTCCGTCGTCGTTCGACGTGGCCACCCTGCCCTACCCCGGGTTCCCCACCGACCTACAGCCCTTCGCCCTCGTCTACAACGCGGTGGCCCGCGGCAGCGCCATGGTTACCGAGAACGTCTTCGAGGCTCGCTTTCGTACCGTTCAGGAGCTCGCCCGCCTCGGTGCGCAGACGCGGGTCGATGGCCATCACGTCATGCTGCACGGCGTCGAACGGCTCTCCGGCGCCCCCGTCGAGGCCAGCGACATCCGGTCCGGAGCTGCGCTGGTCATCGCCGGCCTGGTTGCCGATGGGGAGACGACGGTCGGCCGCGCATATCACGTGGACCGCGGCTACGCCGGCTTTGCGGAAGCCCTGCGCGGGCTCGGAGCCGATGTCACACGCGAACCCGACGAGGAGACGCCCTTCCTCTGAGCTCTGGATCGGCTGGTCTCTGCTGCGGCGGGGCGGCACCAGCCGGTACATTCAGCGTCATGTCACAGGCCAAGACGGATCGCCCCAGCAGCCGCCCAGGTGAGCGCCCGGAAAGAGACCCGGCGTGGGTCATGCGCACGTATGCCGGCCACTCGAGTGCCGCCGCCAGCAACGAGCTCTACCGGCGCAACCTTGCGAAGGGACAGACCGGTCTGTCCGTGGCCTTCGACCTGCCGACGCAGACCGGCTACGACCCCGACCACCCGTTGTCCCTGGGTGAGGTCGGCAAGGTCGGCGTGCCGATCTCGCACATCGGTGACATGAGGGCCCTCTTCGCGGATCTTCCGCTGGCTCAGATGAACACCTCGATGACCATCAACGCCACCGCGATGTGGCTGCTCGCGATGTACCAGGTGGTTGCCGAGGAACAGGCCGTCGCAACGGGTCAGGATCCGGCTGCAGCCGTGAGGGCGCTCACCGGGACGACTCAGAACGACATCATCAAGGAGTATCTCTCGCGCGGGACCTACGTCTTCCCGCCACAGCCCTCCCTGCGGCTGATCACCGACATGGTCGCCTACACGGTCTCCGAGATCCCGAGGTGGAACCCGACCAACATCTGCAGCTACCACCTCCAGGAGGCCGGCTCGACACCGGTGCAGGAGATCTCATTCGCCATGTGCACCGCCATAGCGGTCCTTGACGCGGTCCGCGACTCGGGTCAGGTCCCGCCAGAGCGCTTCGGTGAGGTCGTCAAGGCAGTCTCGTTCTTCGTCAACTCCGGCGTGCGGTTCGTGGAGGAGATGTGCAAGATGCGCGCCTTCGTGCAGCTCTGGGACGAGGTCACGCTCCAGAGGTATGGCGTGACGGACCCCTCCCAGCGCAGATTCCGGTACGGCGTCCAGGTCAACTCGCTGGGCCTGACCGAAGCCCAGCCCGAGAACAACGTCCAGCGAATCGTGCTGGAGATGCTGGGCGTCACGCTCTCCAGGGACGCACGGGCCAGGGCAGTGCAGCTGCCGGCGTGGAACGAGGCGCTGGGCCTGCCGCGGCCATGGGACCAGCAGTGGTCCCTTCGGATGCAGCAGGTGCTGGCCTTCGAGTCCGACCTGCTGGAGTACGACGATCTGTTCGACGGGTCCCGCGTCGTCGAGGCGAAGGTTGCTGAGCTGCTCGCCGGGGCCAGGGCCGAGATCGACAGGGTCCAGGAGATGGGTGGCGCCGTCGCAGCCGTCGAGTCGGGATACATGAAGTCGGCGATGGTCGCCTCACACTCGCTCCGGCGACAGCGGATCGAGGCGGGCGAGGACGTCGTCGTTGGGGTCAACAAGTTTGCGACGACCGAGCCGAACCCGCTCACCGCCGACCTCGATACGGCGATCATGACGGTGGACCACGACGTGGAGGCCAAGGCCGCCGCGGCGGTCGTCGCCTGGCGACGGGACCGCGACTCCACCGAAGCCGGGCGCAAGGCAGCCGGGTCGGCGCTTGCCGCCCTGGTCAGGGATGCGCGGTCCGGGTCCAACCTGATGCCGGCTTCCCTGGACGCGGCCCGGGCCGGGATCACCACGGGGGAGTGGGCGCAGGCGCTGCGAGACGTCTTCGGGGAGTATCGCGCGCCCACGGGGGTCTCCGGTGCTGTGGGGGTGAGCAAGGCGCAGGAGGGCGGCGAGCTCTCGAAGGTTCGCGACCGGGTCCGCGCCACCGGCGAAGAGCTGGGCCTGCGACTGCGCATCCTCGTGGCCAAGCCTGGCCTCGACGGCCACAGCAACGGCGCCGAGCAGGTCGCCGTCCGAGCGCGAGATGCCGGTTTCGAGGTCATCTACCAGGGCATCCGGCTCACTCCGGAGCAGATCGTCGCCGCGGCCGTGGCCGAGGACGTGCACTGCGTCGGCCTCTCGATCCTGTCGGGCTCTCACATGGAGCTGGTCCCGCGCATCCTGGAGGGCCTCAGGGAAGCTGGAGCCGGCGACCTTCCCGTCATCGTCGGCGGCATCATCCCGGACAGGGACTCCGCGAAGCTGCGTGGCATGGGGGTCGCCGCCGTCTTCACCCCCAAGGACTTCGGACTCACCGAGATCATGGGCGGCATCCTCGACGTGATCAGGGCCTCGCGCGGCCTTGCCACCGGCTAGCGACCTCAGATGAGAAGTGATCCGTTATGAGCCACACCGCTGCGAGGAGACAGGCCCGGCTGTCGGTCTTCATCGCTTCGAGCCTCGACGGGTACATCGCGACTCGGGACGGGAGTCTGGCCTGGCTTGAAGAGGCCGCGCGCAGCGACGAGGACTACGGGTACGAGTCATTCCTGGAGAGCGTGGATGCGCTGGCCATGGGACGGGGGACATACGACCACATCGCCCATCTGGACCCGCTGCCTTTCGCGGCCCGGCCGGTATTCGTGTTCACCCACCGTCCGCCGCCGTCGCGCGAGCGGGTCACCTTCTGGCAGGAGTCGCCCAGAGCCGCGCTGGATCGATGGAACGGGATGGGGCTTAACCGGGTGTATGTCGATGGCGGCGCTCTCATCAGCGACTTCCTGGCGCAGGGACTCATCGACGACCTGGTCCTTACCAAGGTGCCCATCCTGCTGGGAGACGGCCTTCCTCTGTTCCACGCCATCCCGGTGAGCACGGAGCTACGACTCGACAGTGTCCAGAGCTGGCCCAGCGGCTTCGTGAACCTCACCTACTCAAGGGTCCAGAACCCATAGACCCAGGGACGGTGCGTATGCGTCGGGACGCAAACCTGGGCGCGGTTCGGCTATCTGACCCGCATTCCCAAAATCACGGCTCCGCCGCCCTAGCCCATAGGGACAGTTTCCCTTCCTCGGCACAAACTCGGGGTTGGCCGGGTCCTCTGGCAGAGCTCGGGACCGCAAGACTGACTTCGCGCACCCGCAGCGTTTTCGGTTAACGCAAGTACGTTGCGGGTATTGCGAACCCCCTCATTTCATAAGGCGATTCGTGGGTTTGTTGGCGCGATGGGCTGTCGGTGGCGGCGGCTAGGTTGAGGGTATGTCAGAGACGTTGAACATCGAGGCGGCGCGGTCCGCGGTGGCCGCGGCGACTGCTTCGATGACCGGTCTGGCGGCCTCGGTGTTCGCGGTGGGTAACACCGAGCTGGGGCCGTTCTTCC